>JALORP010000070.1 GCA_025458865.1 Steroidobacteraceae bacterium
GCGCGCCGGCGAGGTGGCCAGTGGCCCCCCGGAGCGAGCGAGTTTTCTTCCCGAGCGAGCGAAGTGGGGGCCCGGCCGGATCCCGCCGGCGCGCGAGGCGCTGTCGCAGCGCCGATCCGGTCACGGCGCAGGCACCGCCCGCGGATCCCGACCGCGGCAAGTCACTCCGGCCGCAGCACCAGCACGTGCTCGGCCGGCCCCGGCAGGAACGGCGTCGGCTCGCCCTTCACCCAGGCATCGTGGCCCGCGCGGTAGAAGGGCGACAGAAAGTGCCCGCTCTGACCGCCCGGCATGTGGAAGTAGCCGTGCTCCTCGCGGCCCGGCTCGACCGCGAAGCGCTCTGAGGCGCCGAAGCCCGGCGTCTGCACCCGCGGCACCGACCAGTCGCCGGGCAGCGGTGTCGCGGGCATGTCGAGCCAGCGGGACAGCTGTGGCACGGCCGCGCTGAGCGGATGCCGGATGCGCGCCACGTTGGCCACGCCCCACTCGCAGACAGGCGCCCCTTCGCAGCCCGCGGCCGACTGCTCCAGCGCGCCGCGCGCGGCATCGGCCAGCCAGGCATCCCAGTCCGCATAACGCGGATCCAGCAGGTGCGCCGGCCGTTCGTTCACCAGCCGCCACGCGGCATGGGCGAAGCCCGACCAGGCGCGGAAGCGGAACTCCGGCCAGCGCGCGCGCGCCTCCACCGTCAGCATGTCGAAGGCCCGCTGCGTGACGGCCTGCTCGAACTCGCGCAAGAGGCGATAGGCGCCATCGTCCACCGCGGCGCGCCCCGACCAGCCGCGCAGCCGTGCGGCGGCGGCGGCGAACTCCTCGCCGCCTCCTTCCAGCACCTCGAGCAGCAGAGGCTGCCACTGCGCCTTGTAGGTGGCGCGGTCGTCGAGATGCAGGGCCAGGAAATCCCGTGGCGTGGCGGCGGCGAGCCCCGCCAGCGCATCGCGGATCTGCCGGGAACGAGCGCCATGGGCGTAACCGCCGTCGCCCAGCGACGTCAGCATCTCGCCGCCGATCACCCGCGCGTTGGCGCTCCAGGCCTGGCCCGCCAGCGGATCGGCGAGGTGCGGCTGCCGGTCACCGTCGAGCCAGCCGGTCCAGCCGGTGCCGGGCTCGGACCAGTCCGCCGGCCTCGTTCCGTCGAAGCCGCTGCGCTCGGGAACCCGCCCGGCGATCACCCAGCCGATGCGGCCCTCGGCGTCGCCAATGAGCGCGTTCTGCGCCGGGATGCCGGCGCTGCCCGCGGCCCGCAGCGCCTCGTCGAGGTTCGTCGCCTGCTCGAGCGCCACGAGGCGCAGGTTGAGCGCCTCGGGACGGTGGGCCGTCCAGGCGAGCGCGACCCGCCGGCCTTGCGCGTCCTCGCCGGCGACCGGACCCCAGATCGTCTCCAGGATCTCGAGCGACACGGTCTCGGCCCCAGCAACCTCGATCGTCTCCCTGTGGCGCTCGAACGGACGCGGCCCGTCGGCAGTGAGATAAACGTCACCGTCGCCTTCCGGGCTCGACAGCCGCACCAGGTCCTGGAAGTCACCGTAGCTGTTGGTGAACCCCCACGCGATCCGGCCATTGCTGCCCGCCACCACGGCAGGCATCCCGGGCAACGTGACGCCGGTGACATCCACGCCGGGCGCGACGAACCTTGCGCGATACCAGGTGTTGGGCACGCGCAGGCCGAGGTGCATGTCGTTCGCGACCATCGCGTGGCCGCTCGCGGTGCGCTCCCCGGCAAGCGCCCAGTTGTTGCTGCCGACCGCGGCCTCCGGGACCTCGGGCGCGAAGGTCAGCCGCAGCGGATTGCCAGCGGCGGGCGCCGCGCGCTCGAACAGGGCCGGGTCGAGGCGCCGCAGGTCGTAGTCCCCGGCCGATGGCAGCGGCGCCGGCGGAACCGTCGAGCCGTCGAGGGCGGCCTGCCAGGCGGGGTCCGGCGAGGCCATGAAGGCGAGCAGGGCATCGGGCAGCACCGCCGCGAGCCGGTCCATCTCGCGCTCGCGGCGGGCGTCGACACCCTGCAGGTCCACCCACATCGCATAGATCACGAGCAGGCTGTCCTCGGCCGACCATGGACGCGGCGACTGGCGCAGCAGCAGGTATTCCGGCGGACGCGCGCCCAGCGCCCCAAGTCCGGCATTGGCGCCCTCTGCGTAGGCCTCGAGCAGCGCGCGCTCGGCGGCCGGCAGCCCGTCGAGGACCGCGCGCGCGCGCGCGGAAACGGTGCACGCGCAGGCGGCGATCGCTGTCCACGAGGGCCGGCCCTAGCAACGCGGCCAGCTCGCCGGCCGCGGCGCGCCGCGTGAGGTCCATCTGGAAGAACCGCTCCTGGGCGTGCACGTAGCCGGTGGCGCGCGCCACGTCCGCGCGGCTCGCGCCCCGGATCACCGGCACGCCGAGCGCGTCGCGCTCGATCCGCACCTCGGCACCGAGGCCCGCCAGCCGCTCCTCGCCGTCGAGGTCGGGCAGGCTCGCGCGCAGCGCGAGCCAGGCGGCGAACACCAGCACGGCGACCGCCGCGGCCAGCAGGAGCAGCAGGCGCAGCAGGTTGCGGCCGGCGCGGCGCAAGGCTCAGCTACCGCCGCGGACCTGCAGGATCTTCATGGTGTTGGTGCCGCCCGTCACCCCCGAGAACTCGCCCTTGGTGAGGATGATCAGGTCTCCCTCCCGAACGAGTCCGAGCTGGATCAGCAGGTCGAAGATCGTCCGGTACAACCGCTCCGAGTCGGTGTGGGTCACGTCGAAGGCGATCGGATACACGCCGCGGTAGAGCGTCACGTGGCGCAGCGTCTTCTCGTGACGCGTGAAGGCGTAGATGGGAATGTCCGAGCGGATGCGGGACATCCACAGCGCGGTGGAGCCCGACTCGGTCAGCGCGACGATCGCCTTGACGTCGAGGTGGTTCGCCGTGTTCATGACCGCGCTGGCGATAGCCTCGTCGGTACGGGCGAACTGCCCGTCGAAGCGCGCCCGCTCGCGCCGGTTGGTCATCTGCCACTTCTCGGCGCCGACGATCACCTGCGCCATTTCCTTCACGACCTTGACCGGGTAGCGGCCCACGGCCGTCTCGGCCGAGAGCATCACGGCGTCGGTGCCGTCCATGACCGCGTTCGCGACGTCCGACACCTCGGCGCGAGTCGGCGCGGGATTGAGGATCATGGACTCCATCATCTGGGTCGCCGTGATGACCGGGCGGTTGCGCGCCCGCGCCAGCCGGATGATGCGCTTCTGCAGGCCGGTCAGTTCGGCGTAGCCGACCTCGACGCCGAGGTCGCCGCGCGCGACCATCACCGCGTCGCTGGCGACGACGATCTCCTCCAGGTTGGCGATGGCTTCGCTGCGCTCGATCTTGGACACGATGCGGGCATGGCCGCCGGCCTCCCGCAGCAGCCGGCGCGCTTCCTCGACATCGGCGGCCTTGCGGACGAACGACACCGCGAGATAGTCCACGCCGAGCTCCGCGGCCGTGCGGATGTCACGTCGGTCCTTGTCGGTCAGCGCGCCGGCCGACAGCCCGCCACCCTGCTTGTTGAGCCCCTTTTTGTCCGACAGCTCCCCACCAAGCGCCACGCGCGTATTGACGCGGGTGCCCGCGACCGACTCGACCGTGAGCGCGATCAGGCCGTCGTTGAGGAGCAGCGTGTCGCCCGGGCGGACGTCGCCCGGTAGCGCCTCGTAGGTGACGCCCACCGCCGCGGCCGTACCGTCGTGCGGGCCGAGCGCCGTGTCGAGCGTGAAGGCCGCGCCCTCGGCCAGCATCACCGGCCCGGCCGCGAAGCCCTCGATGCGGATCTTCGGACCGCTGAGGTCGCCCAGGATGCCCACGTAGCGGCCTGCCGCCGCGGCAGCCTCGCGGACCAGCCGCACCCGCTGGGCGTGGTCCTCCGCCCGCCCGTGCGAGAAGTTGACGCGCACGAGGTCGGTCCCGGCCCGGAACAGTTCGGTGAGCACCTTCAGGTCGTCCGTGGCCGGGCCCAGCGTCGCCAGTATCTTTGCGCGTCGTGGCATGGGGACTCCTCAGGCGCCGGCCGCGCGCTGCTCGAGCATCGCCACGGCGGGCAGGGTCTTGCCCTCGACGAACTCGAGGAACGCGCCGCCGCCCGTGGAAATGTAGGAGACGCCCTCCTCCACCCCGTATTTCTCGATGGCCGCGAGCGTGTCGCCGCCGCCGGCCAGCGAGAAGGCGCCGGAACGCGCGATCGCGTTGGCCAGCACCCGCGTCCCCTCGCCGAACTGGTCGAACTCGAAAACGCCCACCGGCCCGTTCCAGATGACGGTTCCAGCCTTCTGCACGAGCGCAGCGAAACGCTCGGCCGTGTCCGGCCCGATGTCGAGGATCATGTCGTCGTCCGCGACGGCGCGGACATCCTTGACGTCCGCCTCGGCCGTGGCGGAGAACTCCTTGGACACCACCACGTCCGTGGGCAGCGGGATCTCGACGCCGCGCTCGCGCGACTGCTCGAGCAGCCGGCGCGCGATGTCGAGCATGTCCGGCTCGTGCAGCGACTTGCCGACCGGGTGGCCGACCGCCGCGAGGAAGGTGTTGGCGATGCCTCCGCCCACGATCAGCTGGTCCACCTTGCCGAGCAGGGACTCCAGTACCGTGAGCTTGGTGGAGACCTTCGAGCCGCCGACGATGGCGAGCATGGGCCGGGCCGGGCTCTCGAGCGCCATCTTGAGCGCGGTGAGCTCGCTCGCGAGCAGCGGGCCGGCGCATGCCACGGGGGCGAAGCGCGCAACGCCGTGCGTGCTGGCCTCGGCGCGGTGCGCCGTGCCGAAGGCGTCCATCACGTAGACGTCGCACAGCGCGGCCATGCGCCGCGCCAGCTCCTCGGAGTCCTTCTTCTCGCCCGTGTTGAAGCGTACATTCTCGAGCAGCACGACCTCGCCCGGAGCGACCTCGACGCCGTCGAGCCCCGACCCGGTGAGCGGCACCCGCCGGCCGAGCAGCTCGCCGAGGCGCGCCGCCACGGGCTCGAGCGAGAGCGCGGGGTCGAACTCGCCCTCTTTCGGCCGGCCGAGGTGCGACATCAGCATCACCCGCGCGCCCTTCTCCATCGCGAGGCGGATGGTGGGCAGCGAGGCGCGGATGCGCGCGTCGCTCGTGACTGCGCCGTCCTTCACCGGCACGTTGAGGTCCTCGCGGATCAGCACGCGCTTCCCCGCGAGGTCGAGATCGGTCATTCGCAGCACTTTCGGCATGCTCGTTCCCCCCGACGCGCGCACCGGCCTCAGCGGCCGATCACGCGGGCCATCTCCAGCAGCTTGCACGAATAGCCCCACTCGTTGTCGTACCAGGCGACGATCTTGACGAAGGTCGGGTCGAGCATGATGCCCGCGTCGGCGTCGAAAACCGAGGTGCAGCTCTCGCCGCGGAAGTCGGTCGCGACCACCTTGTCCTCCGTGTAGGCCAGCACGCCCTTGAGCGGTCCCTCCGCAGCGGCCTTCATCGCCTTGCAGATGTCCTCGTAGGTCGTGGCTCGCTCGAGTTCGACGGTCAGGTCGACCACGGACACGTCCGAGGTCGGCACGCGGAACGCCATGCCCGTCAGCTTCTTGTTCAGGGCCGGGATGACCTTGCCGACGGCCTTGGCCGCGCCGGTGGAGGACGGGATGATGTTCTCCAGGATGCCGCGGCCGCCGCGCCAGTCCTTGCTCGACGGTCCGTCCACCGTCTTCTGCGTGGCCGTGGCGGCGTGCACGGTCGTCATGAGGCCGCGCTTGATGCCGTAGGTGTCGTTCAGCACCTTCGCCACCGGGGCAAGGCAGTTCGTGGTGCAGGAGGCGTTCGAGATGATCGCCTGCCCCGCGTAGGTCCCGTGGTTCACGCCGAAGACGAACATCGGCGTGTCGTCCTTCGACGGCGCGGACATGATCACCTTCTTCGCGCCGGCGGCGAGGTGCTTCTCGGCCGTCTCCTTGGTCAGGAACAGGCCCGTGGACTCGATGACGACGTCGGCGCCCACCTCGCCCCACTTCAACTCGGCCGGGTCTTTCACGGCCGTCAGCCGAACCTTGCGGCCGTTCACGAGCAGGTGGTTCCCCTCGACGGCGATGGTCCCGCCGAAGCGGCCGTGGACCGAGTCGTACTGGAGCATGTAGGCCAGGTAGGCCGGCTCCAGCAGGTCGTTGACGCCGACGATCTCCACGTCGGGGAAGTGCTTCACCGCCGCGCGGAAGGCCATGCGCCCGATGCGCCCGAAACCGTTGATGCCCAGCTTGATGGTCATGTCTGATACCCCTGTTGCAAATCGTCAGGAATGCGAGGTGCCGGCCGGCAGCAGGCCGCGCATGGCCTCGGCCGCGGCCTGTGCGGTGAAGCCGAAATGGCGGAACAGATCCTTCGCCGGCGCCGAGGCGCCGAAGGTCGTCATGCCGATGACCCGGCCGCGCGGGCCGACGAAGCGCCACCAGGCGTCCGGCACGCCGGCCTCGATCGCGACGCGGCTCGTCACCGCGGGCGGCAGCACGCGCTCGCGGTAGGGCTCGTCCTGCCGGTCGAAGGCGCTGACGCAGGGCATCGAGACGACGCGGATGCGCCGGCCCTCCGCGGCGAGCAGCTTCGCCGCCTCCACCGCGAGCCCGACCTCCGAGCCGGTCGCGATGAAGATGCCCTCGGGCGCGCCCTCGCAGTCGGCAAGCACGTAGCCGCCGCGGGCCACCGCCTCGACCTGCATGGACGTGCGCGGCTGGTGCGGCAGCGCCTGACGCGTCAACACCAGGCAGGTCGGGCCGCTGGCGCGCGTGAGCGCCGCGATCCACGCGGTCCAGGTCTCGACCGTGTCGCAGGGCCGCCAGACCTCCATGTTCGGTACGAGCCGCAGCGAGGCGACATGTTCCACCGGCTGGTGCGTCGGGCCGTCCTCGCCGAGACCGATCGAGTCGTGCGTCAGCACGTGGATCGCCGGCAGGTGCATGAGCGCCGCCATGCGCAGCGCGTTGCGCGCGTAGTCGGAAAAGACGAGGAAAGTGCCGCCGTAGGGGACCAGGCCGCCGTGCAGCGCGACGCCGTTCATGATGGCGGCCATGCCGAACTCGCGCACGCCGTAGTGCACGTAGCGGCCGGTGGGGCGATCCGCGGCAAACGCGGTTGCGCCCTTGATGCGGGTGTTGACCGAGCCGGTCAGGTCGGCCGAGCCGCCGAGCAGCTCCGGCAGCAGGGGCCCGAGCGCGTTGAGCACGGCCTGGGAGGACTGGCGGGTGGCGAGGTTGCCGCCCGCGGCCTGCGCTTCGCGCGTCAGCGCGGCCGCGCGCTCCAGCAATTGCGCCGGCAGCGCGCGGCCCATGCGCCGCTCGAACTCGCGGGCCAGCTCCGGGTGCTCGGCGCGGTAAGCCTTGAACGCGCGCTTCCAGCGGTTCTCCGCGCGCTTGCCGCGCGAGGTCGCGTCCCACCCGGCGCGGATGTCGTCCGGGATCTCGAAGGGCGCGTGCGGCCAGCCGAGGCTCTCGCGCGCGAGCCGGACCTCCTCCTCGCCGAGCGCCGCGCCGTGGCATTCCTCCTTGCCCTGCTTGTTGGGCGCGCCGTAGCCGATGATCGTCTTGCAGCAGATCAGCGTGGGCTTGCCCGTCTCGCGGCGCGCCTTGCGGATCGCGCGCGCGATCGCCACCGGGTCGTGCCCGTCGACGTTCCGGATCACCTGCCAGCCATAGGCCTCGAAGCGGCGCGGCGTGTCGTCCGTGAACCAGCCGTGCACCTCGCCGTCGATCGAGATGCCGTTGTCGTCGTAGAAGCAGACCAGCTTGCCGAGGCCCCAGGTGCCGGCGAGCGAGCAGGCCTCGTGGGAGATGCCCTCCATCAGGCAGCCGTCGCCCAGGAACACCCATGTGCAGTGGTCCACGATCTCGTGGCCCGGCCGGTTGAACTCGGCGGCCAGCAGGCGCTCTGCCAGCGCCATGCCCACCGCGTTGGCCAGGCCCTGCCCGAGCGGTCCCGTGGTCGTCTCGACCCCCATGTCCGGATCGCGCTCGGGGTGGCCCGCGGTCCGGAATCCGAGCTGGCGGAAGCCGCGGAGATCATCGACGCTGACGTCGTAGCCGGTCAGGTGCAGCAGCGAGTACAGAAGCATCGAGCCGTGGCCGTTCGACACCACGAAACGGTCCCTGTCGACCCAGCGCGGGTTGCCCGGGCTGTGCTTGAGGACGTCTCGCCAGAGGACCTCGGCAATGTCGGCCATGCCCATGGGCATGCCGGGATGGCCCGAGCTGGCCTTCTGCACGGCGTCCATGCTGAGCGCGCGCAGGGCATTGGCGAGGTCGCGGCGACTCGGCATGGGCGTCTCCATAAAAGGGATGACTCCGTATTGTCCCCGATCAGCGTCGGCGCGGGCAATCGTGTGATCCCCCGAGGACACGAGCCGCGGCACGGTCTCCGGGCTATAATCGGGGGTTTATACGCCCCTCTCGGGCGCAATCCAGGAAGGGTTTCGTGGCGACTTCATACCTCTTCACTTCGGAGTCGGTGTCCGAGGGGCACCCGGACAAGCTCGCGGACCAGGTCTCCGACGCGGTGCTCGACGCCATCCTCGCGCAGGACAAGCGCGCCCGCGTGGCCTGCGAGACGCTGGTCAAGACGGGCGTGGCCATCGTCGCCGGCGAGGTCACCACGCATGCCTGGGTGGACCTCGAGGACCTCGTCCGGGGCGTGATCAAGGACATCGGCTACACGTCCTCCGACGTGGGCTTCGACGGCGCGACCTGCGGCGTGCTGAACCTCATCGGCAAGCAGTCGCCGGACATCAACCAGGGCGTGGACCGCAGGAAGCCGGAGGAGCAGGGCGCGGGCGACCAGGGCCTGATGTTCGGCTACGCCTGCAACGAGGCGCCTGAATTCATGCCGGCGCCGATCTACTACTCCCACCGCCTGGTCGAGCAGCAGGCGAAGGTCCGCAAGGGCCGGAAGTCGCCGCTGCCGTGGCTGCGGCCGGACGCCAAGTCGCAGGTCACCCTGCGCTACGAAGGCGGGCGCATCACGGGCCTCGACGCCGTCGTGCTCTCGACGCAGCACGATCCGGACGTGAAGTACCGCGACCTGCGCGAGGGCGTGATGGAGCACATCCTCAAGCCCGTCCTGCCGAAGAAGTGGCTGGACCGCCTGCCCGCGAACCGCATCCACATCAACCCGACCGGCAAGTTCGTGATCGGCGGCCCCGTGGGCGACTGCGGGCTGACCGGCCGCAAGATCATCGTGGACAGCTACGGCGGCATGGCCCGCCACGGCGGCGGCGCCTTCTCGGGCAAGGACCCGTCGAAGGTGGACCGCTCCGCGGCCTACGCCGCGCGTTATGTCGCCAAGAACATCGTCGCCGCCGGGCTCGCCGACCGCTGCGAGATCCAGGTGTCCTACGCCATCGGCGTCGCCCGCCCCACCTCGATCACGGTCGAGACCTTCGGCACCGGGCGGATCCCGGACGAGCGCCTCGAGAAGCTGGTGCGCGACCACTTCGACCTGCGCCCCTACGGCATCATCCAGATGCTCGACCTCGTGCGGCCGATGTACCGCGCCACGGCCGCCTACGGCCACTTCGGCCGCAAGCCCCAGCAGGTCACCTACCGCTGGACGGAGCGCGCCAACGGCCGGGAAGTCGAGAAGGAGGAGACCTTCACGTCCTTCACCTGGGAGCGCACCGACCGCGCAGAGGCGCTGCGAAAGGCCGCCGGCCTCCGCTAGCGGGCCCCCGCACGCGTGAGCCAGAAGCGATACCTCCTCTACGGATCCGAGCGCTACGCGCTCGCGATCCTGCGCCCCCTGCAGGACGCCATACGCCACCGCGGGGGCGAGGCCGCCTGGTTCTTCGACGGCCCGGGAGCCGAGGACCTCGTCGCGGGCGAGCGGCTTCTCGACGTCGCCGGCGTGCGCAGCTGGCGGCCGATCGCCGTGGTCACCTCGTCGAACGCGGTGCCGCACTTCTTCCCGGGGGTGAAAGTCGAGACCTTCCACGGCTTCGACGCGGGCAAGCCGCGGCACATCTACATCCGCGGCTTCTTCGACCTTTACTGCACGACCGGGCCGCGCGATACGGCCGCCTTCGGCGCCATCGCCGAGAAACTCGGCCACTTCAGCGTCGCCGAGACCGGCTGGCCGAAGCTCGACCCGTTCATGCGCGAGATCGCAGGGCCCCTGCCGCCGGTTCGCGAGCCGCCCGTGATCCTTTTCCACTCGACGTTCTCGCCCTCCTGGAGCGCGGCGGAGACGCTGCACGACGAGGTCCGGCGCCTGTCGCGCGACGGCCGCTGGCGCTGGATCGTGACCTTCCACCCGAAGATGAACCCTGCCACCGTCGCGCGCTTCAAGGCCCTGCAGAACGAGCACCTGCGTTTCGCCGAGAACGACAACATCCTGGAGCTGTTCCCGCAGGTCGACATGATGTGCTCGGACACCTCCTCGGCCCTGAACGAGTTCCTCCTGAGCGGCAAGCCCGTGGTGACCTTCCGCAACCGCCGCCCGGGACCCCAGCTGATCGACATCCACGAGGTGGGGGAATTCGAGCCGGCCATTGCCCGGGCGCTGTCGAGGCCGCCCGAGCTGATGCAGGCCATCCGCGAGTACGGCGAAGCCATCCATCCGTACCGGGACGGGGCCTCGAGCGAGCGCGTCCTCGACGCCATCGACGCCTTCATCGCCGCCGGGGCGCGCAACCGGCGCCCCAAGCCGCTGAACCTGTGGCGCAAGCTCAAGATCCGGCGCCGGATCGGCTACTGGGGACCCGCCCGGATCCGCTGAGACCGCGCGCCGCGCCGCCCGCGGCCGGGCGCCGAATCCAGCGGGGCCCGTCCTGCGATTGATTGTCCGTCCGGGGGCGGCGCTGTAAAATCGGCGCCGCCAGACTCGCCGAGGAGCGCTGCATCAGGGATGCCCCTGCCAGGCTCGGCGAGCGAAATGCCCACTCACAACGGCGCTCAGCTTCATCAGGAGACTGACATGAACGCCGTCGTCCATCATTCGACCTTTTCCGACTATTTCGTCAAGGACATCGCCGAGGCCGAGTTCGGCCGCCGTGAAATGGCCATCGCCGAGACCGAGATGCCCGGCCTCATGGCGATCCGCGACGAGTTCCGCCAGCAGCAGCCGCTGAAGGGCGCCCGCATCGCGGGCAGCCTGCACATGACCATCCAGACGGCGATGCTGATCGACACCCTCAAGGCGCTCGGTGCCGACATCCGCTGGGCGTCCTGCAACATCTACTCGACCCAGGACCACGCCGCCGCCGCGATCGCGGCCGCCGGCATCCCGGTGTTCGCCTACAAGGGCGAGACGCTCGACGAGTACTGGGAGTTCACCCACCGCATCTTCGACTGGCCCAAGGGCCAGTTCGCCAACATGATCCTCGATGACGGCGGCGACGCGACGCTGCTCCTGATGCTCGGCAGCGACGCGGAAAAGGACGCGTCGGTGATCGCGAACCCGACGAACGAAGAGGAGGTCGCCCTCTACGCCTCCATCCGGCGCCGCCTCGAGAAGAGCCCCGGCTGGTACTCCGAGCGCCTCGCCCACATCCGTGGCGTCACCGAGGAGACGACCACCGGCGTCAAGCGCCTTTACCGCCTCGCGCGCGAGGGCAAGCTGCCGTTCCCGGCCATCAACGTCAACGACTCGGTCACCAAGTCGAAGTTCGACAACCTCTACGGCTGCCGCGAGTCGCTGGTGGACGCCATCAAGCGCGCCACCGACGTC
>JALORP010000029.1 GCA_025458865.1 Steroidobacteraceae bacterium
TCGGCGGCCCCGCGATGCTGCGCGCCGCCGCCAAGAACCATGCGCACGTCGCGGTGCTGACCGACCCTGCCGACTACGCGGCCGCGCTCGAGGAGATCGCAGCGGGCGGCGTGCTGTCTTTCGCGACCCGCCAGCGCCTCGCCGCGAAGGCCTACGCGCACACCGCGCGCTACGACACCATGGTGGCGGAGTACCTCGCCGCGAAAGCGCAGCCGGCGGAAGTGTCCGCCTTCCCGCCCGCGCTGCACCTCGGCTTCGTGAAGCGGCTCGACCTGCGCTACGGGGAGAACCCGCACCAGCGCGCGCGGGGAGAACCCGCACCAGCGCGCGGCTTTCTACGCCGACGCCACGCCGCGGGCCGCGAGCGTGGCGAGCGCGCGCCAGCGGCAGGGCAAGGAACTGTCCTACAACAACATCGCCGACGCGGACACGGCCTATGAGTGCGTGCGCCAGTTCGACGTGCCCGCCTGCGTGATCGTCAAGCACGCCAATCCCTGCGGCGTCGCCGTGGGCGCCACGCCCCTCGAGGCCTACGACCGCGCGCACCGCACCGACCCGACCTCGGCCTTCGGCGGCATCATCGCCTTCAACCGCCCGCTCGACGCTGCGGCGGCGACGGAGATCATGCGCCGCCAGTTCGTCGAGGTGATCGTCGCGCCGTCGGTGGACGACGCCGCGCTCGAGGTCACGCGCGCCAAGCAGAACGTGCGCGTGCTCGAGACGGGCACCGACGACCCGGGCACGGGTCCCGGGCTCGAGCTCAGGACCGTCGCCGGCGGCCTGCTGGCTCAGACGCGCGACGAGGGCATGGTGGCACTGGACGACCTGAAGGTCGTCACGCGGCGCGTCCCGACCGACGCCGAGATGGCCGATCTGGCCTTCGCCTGGCGGGTGTGCAAGTTCGTGAAGTCGAACGCCATCGTGTACGCGCGCGACGGGCAGACGCTCGGCGTCGGCGCCGGGCAGATGAGCCGCGTCGTGTCGAGCCGCATCGCCGCCATGAAGGCGCGCGAGGAAGGCCTCGCGGTCGAAGGCGCCGTGATGGCCTCGGACGCGTTCTTCCCGTTCCGCGACGGCCTCGACGTCGCGGCGGGCTTCGGCATCCGCGCGGTCATCCAGCCCGGGGGCTCCATGCGCGACGCGGAAGTGATCGGGGCGGCCGACGAGCACGGGATGGCGATGGTCTTCACCGGCATGCGCCACTTCAGGCACTGAACATGAAAGTACTGGTCATCGGCGGCGGCGGACGGGAGCACGCGCTGGCCTGGAAGCTCGCGCAGTCGCCGCGCGTGGACGAGGTGCTGGTCGCGCCCGGCAACGCCGGCACCGCGCTCGAGCCGCGCTGCCGCAACGTGGACGTGGCGGCCGACGACGTCGACTCGCTGGTGGCCCTGGCCCGGCGCGAGGGCGTGGCGCTCACCGTCGTGGGCCCCGAGGCGCCGCTGGTGCTGGGCGTGGTGGACGCCTTCGCGGCAGCCGGCCTGCGCTGCTTCGGGCCGCGCAAGGCCGCCGCGCAGCTCGAGGGCAGCAAGGCCTTCACCAAGGAGTTCCTGGCGCGCCACGGCATCCCGACGGCGGCCTACGCGAAATTCACCTGGGCCACGTTCGATCCGGCCTGGGTGCGCGCGCAGCGCCCGCCCATCGTGGTCAAGGCCGACGGGCTCGCCGCCGGCAAGGGCGTGGTCATAGCGCAGTCGGCCGACGAGGCGATCGCGACCATCGAGGCCATGTTCGCCGGCAGCCTCGGCAGCGCTGGCGAGACCGTGGTGGTCGAGGAGTTCCTCGAGGGCGAGGAAGCGAGCTTCATCGTCATGGTGGACGGCGAGCACGTGCTGCCGCTCGCCACCTCGCAGGACCACAAGCGCATCGGCGACGGCGACACCGGCCCGAACACCGGCGGCATGGGCGCCTACTCGCCGGCCCCGGTCGTCACGCCCGCGGTGCACGAGCGCGCCATGCGCGAGGTGATCTGGCCCACGGTGCGCGGGCTCGCGGCCGAGGGCACGCCCTACACGGGCTTCCTGTACGCCGGCCTGATGGTCGCGGCGGACGGCACGCCCAACGTGCTCGAGTTCAACTGCCGCTTCGGCGACCCCGAAACCCAGCCGATCATGTCGCGCCTGGCGTCGGACCTCGTGGAGCTGTGTGAGGCGGCGCTCGACGGGCGCCTCGACCAGGTGGCGGCCGAGTGGGACCCGCGCGCGGCAGTCGGCGTCGTTCTCGCCGCCGGCGGTTATCCCGACACGCCGCGAAAGGGCGACGTGATCCACGGGCTCGAGGCGGCCGCCACCCTGCCTGGCAAGGTGTTCCACGCCGGGACCAGCCTCGACGCCGAGGGTCGGGTCGTCACGAGCGGCGGGCGCGTGCTGTGCGCGGTCGGCCTCGGCGGCACGGTCGCGGCCGCTCAATCCCAGGCCTACGCGCTGGCACGGCAGATCTGCTGGGACGGCCTGCAGTACCGCCGCGACATTGGCTGGCGCGCCGTCGCGCGCGAGGGTGGCGCGTAGCCCTTTGCGCCGGGCTTCGGCTATCCTTGCGCCCACATGAGCAGGATCAGCATCCGGCGCCCGCACAAGCTCGGCCATGCCGAGCTGCGCTCGCGCGTGAGCCACCTCGCGGAGCGCCTCAGCGAGAAGTACGGTGCTGACTGCACCTGGGACGGTGACGTCGTCCACATCGACCATTCGAACGTCACCGGCACGGTCACGGTCAGCAAGTCCGAGATCGTGATCGACGCGAAGCTCGGTTTCTTCCTGGGCATGTTCAGCCACCGTGTCGAGGAGGAGATCACGAAGATCCTCGACGAGGAGCTCGGGCGGAAGATCTAGAGTCTTCCCTCGCGGTGCAGGTCCACCGCCCGCCACAGGTACCAGGCAGCCGTGGAGCGGTGCGGCGCCCAGCGCTCGCCGAAGGCGGCGAGGCGCTTCGGCGCCGGCAGCTCGCGCTTGCGGTAGGCGATCCGGAAGCCGTTCCTGACGCCGTAGTCGTCCACCGGCAATACGTCCGGCCGGCCGAGCGTGAAGATCAGGAACATCTCGACCGTCCAGCGTCCGACGCCCCGGACCTCGGTCAGGCGCTCGACGATCGCATCGTCCGGGAGGCGGGCGAGCTTCGCGCGCGGCGGCACCGTGCCGTCGAGCGTCTTGGCGGCCAGGTCGCGCAGGGCCGCGGCCTTGGCCCGCGAGAAGCCCACCGCGCGCAGCGCCTCGTCCGGCGTATCGAGCAGTTCCTCGGGGGCCGGCAGGCGGCCGTGCGGGTACAGGGCGCGGAAGCGGCCGAGGATCGTGGCCGCGGCCTTTCCGGTGAGCTGCTGGTGGGCGATGGCGCTCGCCAGCGCCTCGTAGGGCGAGCGCCGGCGCTCGGACTTGAGCGCGCAGGGCCCGGCGGCGCGTGCGAGCGCCGCCATGACGGGGTCGTCGAAGGGGACCGTCCCCACGTCCGCTCCGGGGGCAGTCCCTAGCCGCGCTTCATCGCGTCGAAGAAGTCGGCGTTGACCTTGGTGTCCTTCATCTTGCCGATGAGGAACTCGATCGCGGCGAGCTCGTCCATCGGGTGGAGGAGCTTGCGCAGGATCCACATCTTGGCGAGCTCGTCCGGGGCCGTGATCAGCTCCTCGCGGCGGGTGCCCGAGCGGTTGATGTTGAGCGCCGGGAACACGCGCTTCTCGGCGATCCTCCGGTCGAGGTGGATCTCGGAGTTGCCGGTGCCCTTGAACTCCTCGTAGATCACGTCGTCCATGCGCGAGCCGGTGTCGATCAGCGCGGTCGCGATGATGGTGAGCGAGCCGCCCTCCTCCACGTTGCGCGCCGCGCCGAAGAAGCGCTTCGGGCGCTGCAGGGCGTTGGCGTCCACGCCGCCGGTGAGCACCTTGCCGGAGCTCGGCACGACCGTGTTGTAGGCGCGGGCCAGGCGCGTGATGGAGTCGAGCAGGATCACCACGTCGCGCTTGTGCTCGACGAGGCGCTTGGCCTTCTCGATGACCATCTCGGCCACCTGGACGTGGCGGCTCGCCGGCTCGTCGAAGGTGCTCGCGACGACCTCGCCCTTCACGGTGCGGGCCATCTCGGTGACTTCCTCGGGCCGCTCGTCGATGAGCAGCACGATGAGGTACACGTCCGGGTGGTTGCCGACGATCGAGGTGGCGATGTTCTGCAGAAGCATCGTCTTGCCGGCCTTCGGCGGGGAGACGATCAGGCCGCGCTGGCCCTTGCCGATCGGCGCCGTGAGGTCGATCACGCGGGCGGTCATGTCCTCGGTCGAGCCGTTGCCGCGCTCGAGCTTGAGCCGCTTGGTCGGGTGCAGCGGCGTCAGGTTCTCGAACAGCATCTTGTGCCGCGCGCTCTCCGGCGAGTCGAAGTTGATCTCGCCGACCTTGAGCAGCGCGAAGTAGCGCTCGCCGTCCTTCGGGGGACGGATCAGCCCGGAGATCGAGTCACCCGTGCGCAGGTTGAAACGGCGGATCTGGCTCGGGCTGACGTAGATGTCGTCCGGGCCCGCGAGGTAGGAGCCCTCGGCGTTCCTGAGGAAGCCGAAGCCGTCCTGCAGGATCTCGAGCACGCCGTCGCCGTAGATGTGCTCGCCGCCGCGCGCGTGCGCCTTCAGGATCGAGAAGATCACGTCCTGCTTGCGCTGGCGGGCGATGTTCTCGATGCCCATCGACTCGGCCATCTGAACCAGCTGGTAGATGGGCTTGGTCTTGAGCTCGGTGAGGTTCATGGACCGCCGCGAGGCGGCCAGTTCCTCGGGGGAGATGATGTCGAGTTCGCCGCCCTCGACGAAGTCGTCCTGCGGCAGGCCTTCCTGCTGCTGGCGGTTGCCGCGATTGCCGTGCCGGCCCTTCTGCCGGTTGCCGCCGCCGCCGCCGCCGCGCTCGCCACCGCCGCCGCGAGCCTGGTTGCCGAGATAGCCCCTCACAGGTGCTGGTCCAGCAGGGCCGCGAGCTTCGACTTGGCCACGAGGCCGACCTGCTGGGCCTCGGGCGTCCCGTTCTTGAACAGGATCAGGGTCGGGATGCCGCGCACGCCGTACTTGAGCGGCGTCTGGCGGTTCTCGTCGATGTTCAGCTTCGCGATCTTCACGCGGCCGCCGTATTCGGAGGCGATCTCGTCGAGGATCGGAGCGATGGCCTTGCAGGGACCGCACCACTCGGCCCAGAAGTCGAGCAGCACGGGGACATCGGATTTGAGGACGTCCTGCTCGAAGCTGACGTCGGACGTATGCAGGATGCTGTTGCCGCTCACGCGGAGTTCCTCCCGTTCAGAGGTGGGAAATGGGGCTGGATGATCGGGTCACACCGCTCATGCACGCAGGTGTCGAGTGACGAGCACGCGCCTGATGCGGCACAATATTGTCTTGGCGCTCGACCTAAGGCTTGCCTGGTCCAGGGTGCCGGTCCGTCCGGTGGCCCTGTTGCACCACCTCGGCTGCGCCGGCTCTCTAGGGATGTACGCGGGGATCCCGCGAAACTTAGGTTGCTTTGTAGCCGGTCGCGCCGCAGATTTCAAGATGTAACGTCCCAAGAAAGAGAAACAGTGAGCGAACAACCACTCCCCGAGCTTTCATTCACCAGCCTGCTGCTGCCCGAGCCGCTCGCCCGCGGCATCGCCGACGCCGGGTTCGAGCGCTGCACCCCGATCCAGGCCCAGTCGCTGCCGCGCGCGCTCGCGGGCTTCGACGTCGCGGGCCAGGCACAGACGGGCACCGGAAAGACCGCGGCCTTCCTGGTGGCGCTGTACTCGCACCTGCTGCGCCATCCGCCCGCCGCCGACCGGCCCGTGAACTCGCCGCGCGCGCTGATTCTCGCGCCCACGCGCGAGCTCGCCGTGCAGATCCACCGCGATGCCGAGATCCTCGGCCAGTACACGGGCCTGTCTCTCGGCCTCGCCTACGGCGGCGTGGACTACGACAAGCAGCGCCGGCAGCTCGAGGCGGGCGTGGACGTCCTGATCGGCACGCCGGGCCGGATCATCGACTACTTCAAGCAGCGCGTGTTCGACCTGCGCCATGCGCAGGTGATGGTGCTCGACGAGGCGGACCGCATGTTCGACCTCGGCTTCATCAAGGACATCCGCTACCTGCTGCGCCGCCTGCCGCCGCCGGACCAGCGCCTCAACCTGCTGTTTTCGGCCACGCTGGCCCAGCGCGTGCTCGAGCTGGCCTACGAGCACATGAACGACCCTGAGCTGATCCGGATCGAGCCGGAGCGGGTCACCGCCGACCGCGTCAGCCAGGTCATCTACTACCCCTCCATGGAGGAGAAGGCGCCGCTCCTCGTGTACCTGCTGCGCAGCATGGAGGCTACACGCACGATGGTGTTCATCAACACCAAGCGCATGGCCGAGCGCCTCGAGCGGCTGCTGAGGGCCAACGATATCTCGGCGGCCGCCATGTCCGGCGACGTGCCGCAGCGCAAGCGCCTGCGCATGCTGCGCGAGTTCCACGAGGGCCGCCTCGCGGTGCTGGTGGCGACCGACGTCGCCGCCCGCGGCCTGCACATCCCGGAGGTCTCGCACGTCTTCAACTTCGACCTGCCGCAGGATCCGCAGGACTACGTGCACCGCATCGGCCGCACCGCGCGCGCCGGCGCCACGGGCGTCGCGGTGAGCTTCGGCTGCGAGGAATACGTGCAGTCCCTGCCGGACATCGAGAGCTTCATCGGCCAGCGCATCCCGGTCGCGCAGGTGGATCCGACGGCCCTGCCGGAGCTCAAGCCGGCCTGGCTCGCGCCCAAGTCCTTCGGCGATGAGGAAGGCGACGGCGAGGTCCGGCCGTGGGAGCGCAAGGAAGCCGGGCCGCGACATGGTGGCCCCTCGCGCGGCGGCCCTTCGCGCGGCGGCCCCTCGCGCGGAGGCCCCTCGCGCGGCGGCCGACCGGGCCCCCGCCCACCGGGCGACGCGCCGCAGGGCGCCCCACAGCCGTCACCGGCTGCCGCGGCTCCCGCGGCCGTTTATCCGGCCGGCGCTCCTGCGCCGTCCGGCGAGTCCCCAGAGGGCGCTGCGCCGAAGCGCCGGCGCCGGCGCCGGCGCCACGGCCCGCGTGGCCCGGGCGACCCGGGCCCGGCTTCACCCGCCGGCGACGCCTGACCTGCATGCCGACGCCGTGATCCCGGATCCGCACCGGCTCCTGCTCGACGTGGTCGGGCTCGCCCGCGAGGCCGGCCGCGCGATCCTCGGCGTGTACGCCCAGGCCTTCGCCGTGCAGGAGAAGGCCGACAGCTCGCCGCTGACGGAGGCCGACCTCGCCGCCGAGCGCATCCTCGCCGCGGGCCTGCGGCGCCTCGCGCCGGAAGTGCCGATCCTGTCCGAGGAGTCGGAGTCGGTGCCCTGGGCCACGCGCGCGGCCTGGGACTGGCTCTGGGTCGTCGACCCGCTCGACGGCACCCGCGAGTTCGTCCAGCGCAACGGCGAGTTCACCGTGAACATCGCCCTCGTGCACGGCCACCGGCCCGTGCTCGGGGTCGTGCACGCACCGGTGCTCCAGGCCGACTACTACGCCTGCGAAGGCTACGGCGCGTTCCGCAGCGACGCGGGCGCGCCCGCGCGCCCCATTCGCGTGCGCACGCCGGCGATGCGGCCCGTGCGCGTCGTCGGCAGCCGCTCGCATCGCGGCGACTCGCTGGACGGGTTTATCGACCGCGTCGGTCCGCACGAGCTGGTCGCCATCGGCAGCTCCCTCAAGTTCTGCCTCGTCGCCGAGGGCGAGGCCGACGTCTACCCGCGGCTCGGGCCGACCTCGGAGTGGGACACGGCCGCGGGGCACTGCGTGCTGGAGCAGGCCGGCGGGCACGTGCTGGACCTCGACGGCCACCCGCTCGCCTACAACGCGCGCCCGGCGCTGCTCAATCCGCACTTCGTCGCCTACGGCGACGACGCCGTGGACTGGCGCCGGCTGCTCCTGGCATGACCTGGCTCGAGTTCCTGGGCATCGTCGCCCTCGTCCTGCTGGGCTGGGCCTGGTACGCCAGCCTGCGCGCCCGCGAGCTCGCCAACCGCATCGCCACCGACACCTGCGCCCATGCGGGCGTGCAGCTGCTGGACGGCACCGTCTCGGTGCTGCGCGTCGCGGTCGCTCGCGGCACGGGCGGCACGCTGGTGCTGCGGCGCACCTACGTCTTCGACTACTCCGAGGACGGCGCGAGCCGGCGGCGCGGCTTCGTCGTCCTGACCGGCCTCGAGCTGGACAGCGTGGGGCTCGGGCCGAGGGCCGTGACGTGAGGGAGACCGCAGCCGTCGACCTGCACCTGCATTCGCTGGCCTCCGACGGGCGCCTCTCCCCGGCTGAACTCGTGCGGCACGCCGCGAGCCGCGGCGTGCGCCACCTCGCGCTCACCGACCACGACACGACCGCGGGCGTCGCGGAGGCCGCGGAGGCCGCAGTCGCCGCGGGCGTGGGCTTCGTGGCCGGCATCGAGCTCTCGGCGGCCTGGCGCGGGCGCGGCATCCACGTGCTCGGCCTCTCCATCGACCCCGACGCCGTCGCGCTGCGGGCCGGCATCGGGCGGCTGCACGGCTTCCGGCTGGAGCGGGCCGAGCGCATCGCCACGCGGCTCGAGGCCGCCCGGGCGCCCGGGCGCGCGGCGCTCAAGGCCGTGCTCGCGATGACCGCGCTGCCGACCCGGACCCACTTCGCGCGGGCCCTGGTCGACCTCGGCGCGGCGCGCGACGCGTCCGAGGCCTTCGACCGGCTGCTGCGACGCGGCCGGCCGGGCTACGTCGCCTCGGAATGGCCGGAGGTGGCTGAGGTCACCGGCTGGATCGTCGCCGCCGGCGGGGCGGCCGTGCTGGCGCACCCACTGCGCTACGCGCTGTCGAACGGCGCGCGGCGCGAGCTCGCCCGCGAGTTTCGCGAGGCGGGCGGCCGGGGTGTCGAGGTTGCCACGGGCGGCGCGAGCGCCGCCCAGGTCGCCGAAGCCGCGACGCTGGCGACCCGCACGGGTCTCGAGGGCTCCGCCGGCTCCGACTTCCATGACCCGGCGATTGCTTGGAATCCCCCGGGCCGATTGGCTAAGCTTCCCCCGTCCATCCGGCCCGTGTGGGCCAGCCCCCCTTTTCCACGCGACTTCGGCTGCTCATGACGCCTGACGACGAGAAGGTCGACACCGAGCTGTTCCGCAGGATCCAGCGGCTGAGGGAGCTTCGCATCGAGCACCGCGACCTGGACGACGTGATCAGCCGCCTCACCATGGACCTCTACGTGGACGAGGTGCAGCTGAGGCGCCTGAAGAAGCGCAAGCTGCTCATCAAGGACCAGATCACCCGGCTCGAGAGCCAGCTGATCCCGGACCTGAACGCCTGATGGGCACGCGGCACATGGCCCGGCGGCCGGACCTGGCCCTGCTGCAGCCATTCGCCCCTCATGAGGGCCGGCGCATCCGATGATCGACATCAAGCCCTACCTCGACAAGTGGCTGACGGCGGCGACGCTCGCGCAGGTCGTCGCCCTCGTGGTCGTGGTGGGCGTCGCCTGGGCCGGCACGCGCCTCGTCCGCCGCTGGTACCTGCCGCGGGACGAAAGCGCCGCCGGCGTGAAGGGCGCCATCACGGCCGGCCTCGTCCTTATCCTTCCCTACCTCGCCGCCCTCGCGCTCACGCTGCTCGCACGGACCACCATCGTCGCGGCCCAGCTCGAGGCGCCGCTCCTCGGCCACGCGGTCAAGCTGATCGCCGCGTTCGTCGTCATCCGGCTGCTGGTCTTCGGCCTGAGGTTCTCGCTTTCCCCGAACTCGAAGCTGCGGGCACTGGAGAACGGCTTCGCCATCGCCGTCTGGGCCCTGGTTGCGACCCAGATGCTCGGCTGGCTGGACGCGATCGTTGGCGCGCTCGACTCGGTCGGCCTGTCCACCGGCAAGTCGCGGATCACCGTCTGGTCTGTGCTGGCCGCGCTGTTCGCGGTGTCGGTGTGCGTCATCGCGAGCGTGTGGGTCGCCCGCTGGGTGGACCGGCGCGTCAACTCGATCCAGATGCTGGCGCCGTCCACGCGGATCGGCATCGCCAAGACCAGCTACGCGTTCTTCATTGGCTTC
Source organism: Steroidobacteraceae bacterium (assembly GCA_025458865.1). Classification (GTDB taxonomy): domain Bacteria; phylum Pseudomonadota; class Gammaproteobacteria; order Steroidobacterales; family Steroidobacteraceae; genus SG8-30. The sequence goes on from JALORP010000029.1 coordinate 10,022, forward strand.
GGCGTGCTGCTGGGCCTGCGCGCCTCGGGCGTGGACCTCACGGCGCTCGCGGTCTTCTCCGGCGCCATCGGCCTCGGCCTCGGCTTCGGCCTGCAGGCGATCCTCGCCAACTTCGTCAGCGGCTTCGTGCTGCTGATCGACAAGTCCATCAAGCCGGGCGACGTCATCAGCTTCACAGGCACCACCGGCACCAGCACCCACGGCTTCGGCTGGGTCGAGGAGCTGCGAGGCCGCTACCTCGTGGTGCGCGACCGCGACGGCGTGGCGACGCTGGTGCCCAACCAGAACGTCATCACCAACCAGGTCATCAACTGGAGCTACGGCCATCCGAAGGTGCGCCTGCGGCTGCCGGTGCGCATCAGCTACCAGGACGATGTCGAGCTGGCCCTGCGGCTGCTGCTCGAGGCGGCGCACGAGCACCCGCGCGTGCTGCGGGACCCCCCGCCCGTCTCGCGCCTCATGGATTTCGCAGACTACGGGATGGAGATCGAGCTGCGCTTCTGGATCGGCGACCCGGCCGAGGGCGTCAACAACGTGCGCTCGGACATCAACCGTCGCGTCTGGGCGCTGTTCCGGCAGAATCGCATCACGATCCCGCCGGCGCAGCGCGAGATCCGCATCCTGGAGGGCTCGACGCCCGCATCCCTGCTGTCGCCGCGGCAGACCGGGAAGATCGAGCCAACGATGGACGGCCAGGACTGAATGGGAGACGCCGACGACGTCATCCCGCCGGGGGAATACACCCTCGCCTGGATCCGTTCACCCGGCCCCGGCGGCCAGAACGTCAACAAGCTCGCCACGGCCTGCCAGCTGAGGTTTTCGGTGGGCGCGACCTCGCTGCTCGACGAGGCCGGGCGCGACAGGCTGCGCCGCCTCGCCGGCCGCCGGCTCACCCGCGACGACGAGCTGCTGCTCGAGGCTCACCGCCACCGGACCCGGGAAGGCAACCGCCGCGACGCGCTGGAGCGGCTGGCCGAGCTGATCGCCGCCGCGCGCGTGGCGCCGAAGAAGCGCAGGCCCACGAAGCCGACGCGGGCCTCGCGCGAGCGCCGGCTGCAGTCGAAGAAGCAGCGCCAGGACGTCAAGCGGATGCGGGGCAGGCCGCCGGCGGACTGAGCCGGCCGGGCGCGGGACCCGCCGCCGCTACCGGCTCCAGCAGCGCTGCGCGTCGCCGGTCCCGCTGATTCCCCGCTGGCCCCGCTCGTCCAGCGTGAAGTTGGCGCATTCGGCGTCCTGCGCCGCCTGCCCACCCTGCGGCGTCGCCGTCAGCGTGAAGGTCGTCGCATCGCGCTCCACGCTGATCGTGTAATTGCCCGAGGCGACATCGAACGGGAATTCGAGCTCGCAGCCCGTGCCATCGGCATAGCTGTTGAACCGGGTGAAGCAGCGCTCGAGCCCCTGCCGGGACTGCTCGAGCGCCACCTTGGCATCCGTCCGGTTCGAGCGGACCACCTGCTGGCGGTAGCTCGGCCAGGCGATGCTGGCGAGCAGGCCGATGATCACGATCACGATCAGGAGTTCCATGAGCGTGATGCCGCGCTGCCGTGTCTTCGACATGACTCGCTCCCTGCTCACCGGATCTGCCGCCAGGACTGCCGGCCGAAGCCAGACGGGCCGGGGTTCTCGACGGTCACCTGGATGTTGCCCGTGGTGCCCGGCGAGTACTTGAACTCGAGCGGCCGGTTCGGGTCGGCCAGGATACCCGGGCTCTGGATGATGCCCTCCTTGGAGGCGACGCCGCTCACCGGCAGTCGGATCTTATCGCCGTTGACCTCGATCTCGATGAAGTCCAGGTCGTTGAACAGCCGGTCGTTGTTGAGGTCGAACGGCGAGGCCGCGAGCCGCGCGCCCGTCAGGCTGTCGAACTCCATAAGCCAGCCGCCGCCACCGAAGCCGCAGGGATCCGGGTCGGGCACCAGCGTGGTGAAGATCGCGCGGCCGGCCCTGAGCACCGGGTTGGCGACGAGCTTCTCGCCCTTGTACTCGCCAGACCCGTAGCTGCCGTCGGCGTTGGCGTCGAAGGCGAGGTCCATGAACCAGCCGCGGTTCCCGGTCGTCACGGTCTCGCGGGACGTGACGCGCACCAGGAAGGAGTCGCTGGGGGTCGTGTACAACTCCTCGGCGAGGATCTTCTGCTGCACCAGCGACGTGCGACTCGTTACCCGGTCGGTGGCTGCCGTCCCACTGTTGCGGTCGAAGATGCCGTAGAGCGACTGCACCCGGAAGTCGGCGAGCGTCGTCTCGACCACCTTGTCGCTCGGCTCGAGGAACTTGCCGGTGCCGAACAGGACCACCGTGCCGACCCCGGCCGGGCCACGGCCGACCTCGGGACGCGAGGTGATCGGCTGGCGATTGCCAGCCGCGTCGGTGGCGGTGAACAGCGGCAGCGGCGCAGCAGTGGTGCCATAGGCCACGCGCCAGTTGGCGGGGTCCGTGCTGCGGATGTCGAACTTCCACAGGTTGCCGTACAGGTCGCCGGCGTACACGTAATCCGCGGTGCCGTCGCCGTTGGTGTCCACCGCGGCGGGCGTGGCGAGGCCGTTCGGCCGGCCGCCCGAGCCCGGGCTCGCGATGCCGGTCTGGGTATTGATCTTGCGCACCAGCGCGCCTGTCTCGATGTCCACGAAGTACAGCGCGGCGTTGCCGGTGGCGCTGGCGCTGCCATCGGCCGCGGTGTTGTTGTAGCCGTTGCCGAAAACCGCGACCCAGCGGCCGTTGTCGCGGGTGCGGATGATCGCCGGCTGGCTGAAGGTGAAGCCGAGGTCGGCGTCGTCCGCGTCGCTGAACTCCCACAGCACCACGTTGGAGGCGTTGGACTCGTTGAGCGTGTCGGGATCCGTGACGTCGAGCGCGTAAACCGCCTGGCCACCCTTGTTCAGGCCGCCGACCAGCACCGTGCGCCACTCGCCCGGGCCCTTGAAGAACACGTCGCCCATGTTCGGCGGCCCGTCCACGAAGAACAGGTGATTGTAGTTGGGATCGGTCAGGGCGGGCAGCCGGCCGAAGATGCTGCCCGGAACAAAGGCGAAACGCTCCTGTCCGGTCTCGCCGTCGAAGGCGTGCAGCATGCCGTCGTTCGCGCCCGCGTAGACCATCGGCCGGCGGTCGTCCTGCGCGATCCGGAAGGCCGAGTAGGGCGCGGCCTCGAGGTCGTCGCGGTAGCGGAACGGCGGCCGGCCGACGAAGACCGGCGAGGAGGACACGATGTCGCCGAGCAGGGCCGGTTCGCCGCTTGTGAGCGTCGGCCGGTTGCGGAAGACGCCGCCGGCGTTGCGCTGCTCACGGCTGGTGTCGCCGCGCAGGTAGTCGAGCCGCTCCTCGCCAAGGCCGTCCAGGAGCTCGAGCTGCGCCTTGCGGGTCGCGTCCAGCGCATCCCAGCGGAACGCCGCGCCTGCGCCGTTGCTGTTGCGCGTGACGATCTCGCGCGCGTTCGCCGCGGGAATCTCTTCGGCCGCGTCCCAGTCCACGGTGGAGAGCTGGCCGGTGTCGGTGTCGATGCGGAAGGACAGGAGCTGCCCAGTCCAGTCGCGGGTGCTGAACTTGGCCTGGTAGAGGCGCGTCTCGCTCGAGATCGAGCCCGAGTTCACCGAAGCCGACGAGGCCGTCGTGACGCGGTCGATGATCTCGTTGAACGCCTTGGTCAGCTGCTCGCCCAGGGTCAGCGCGTTGGTCACCAGGAAGTAGTTGTCCGGGTTGCCGTCGCCCTTCGCATCCCATTCCTCCTGAAGGTCCGGGATGTCGTTGTCGTTCAGGTCGCGGAAGCCGCCCCACTTGGCGGCGTACCACAGCGGGTCGCGCAGCAGCTCGGCCGCCTCGCCCGTTCCCGGCGAGAAGGCGCGAGTGTTGATCCAGGGCAGGGCGCCGCCGCCCGGTGGGAAAGTGCCGCGATCGGCGCACAGGGTGAAGGTGCAAGCGCCCGGCAGCCGGCCCGGCGGCGTGTCGAGGAAGTAGCGGACGTTCGTGTTGTCGTCCTGCACCACGAGATAGATGCCGTCGGCCGTGGTGCCCGAGATCACGTAACCCATGTGGTGGGTGATGCTGCCCTGCTCGTACAGCCGTTCGACGGTGACCTGCACCTGGCCGCCCACGACTGCATAGCTGTAGCGCGCGATGGCGTCCATGTCGTGGTCGTTGCCGGCCTCGACGTCCTCGAAGTTCACCAGGAAGGTGCCGGAGGTGCCGTCGGCCGCCATGCTCTCGACGTAGAAATCGACGATCTGGTTCGTCGGCTGGAAGGCGCCGCGGGCCGCATTGATGCTTGCACCCGCCACTGACTTGGCGAAGGGCACCAAGGTAACCCTCTGGCCGCCGAGCGGGATCTCGATACGCGGCAGCGGCGAGGCGAGCGCCACTGCGAAGGTCTCGACGCTCTGCTTCCCGGGCGCGATCGCCTTGGTGTTGATGTCGGTCTCGCGGCCGAACTTGGCCACGCTGGCGGCGTAGTAGCTGCCCTCCTTGGTCGGCTCCTCCGGCGACAGGCCGCGGATGTTGGAGAAGCTGCTGGCGTCCTTCGGCGACGGCGCACCGTCGTAGTCCGCGCCCGACTGGCCGATGAAGATCTTCTTCGGCGCGCCGAACTCATGTCCCCAGATCGCGTCTGCCTCGGCCGTCACGTTCAGGCCACCCAGCGTGTCCGTGGCGCTGCCAAAGGACGAGCCAGGCAGCTGGTTGCTGTCGTAGGACACGTTGACGTCGCTCACGACGGTCATGAACGGCTTGGCGCAGTACGGTGCACTCGCATAGGGGTCCTGCCAGGTCGCGACCCGCGGCAGGCCGAGCTGGGAGTCATAGGTCGCGGCCGTGCCGTAATCGAACGCGGCCGTGGGGCCACTGCGGCCAGCGAAGTATCGCAGCGTCTCGTACATCATCTCGGCCACGGGGTTGCCCCACATGCCGCCGAACTCGCCGTCGTTGAAGGGACGCGTCGTCACGAGCCCATCGCCGCTGACGCCGTCGAGGCCGGCCCGGTACTGCGTCCCGCCATCCCCGGTGTAGCGGCTGTAGCCTACGGACCGCAGCCGGTCGAGGGACGCGATGATGCCGTTCGGATTGCGATAGGTCGTGGCACCGCTCTTGTAGGTGCCGTCGGTGGCGGAAATCTCGTTGGTGATGGTGCCGACGGCCTTGCGCAGCATGCCGCCGCTCTTGCTGAGGCGGTAGCTGCCCGTCATCAGGCCGAACTTCATCGCCTCGTCCTCGCCGAACTCCTGCAGCAGGCCGATGGGCTTGTGGTTACCGCTCTCGTACCGGCGACAGTTGGTCTCGAGCAACCCGTCGACGCAGACCCGCACCCGCACCTGCAGGTCGGTGAAACCGGCGATGCCGCCGGACGCCTGGGTGTTGGTGGACAGCTGCGCCCCGCCGCATCCGCCGGCGTTGTTGCCAGCGCGGCTGTAGCACTGCGTCAGGACGGCGGCCTCGGTGCTCGCCCAGTGCCAGGGGCGGGTCAGGGCGCCGGCGGGGCTCGTCTGCGCGGCCACGTTCGGCGCGACCCGCAGCAGCGGCGGGTTGGTGTCCGGACCGTTGGTGGACCACGTCTGCCCCGAAGGCAGCAGGGTCACGTTGCCGAAGAGGTGATTGCGCCCGGCGCTAGGCAGCTGCAGCGGCGTGTAGAGCCGGATGTCGTAGCCCTGCGCGGCGATGCCGCGATACTCCTTGGCCCAGCCGTGCGCGTCGTGCGGAATATGGCTGCGTTCGAGCACGGTCACGGAGGCGGTGTCGGTCCGGCGGAAGCCGCCATAGAGCACCTTGCGCAGCGCGTCGATGCGGGCCGTCGTCGCGTAGTTGAGCCAGTCGCCGCTCCATTGTCCGGCGCACTGCTTGTTGGCAGTCGTGGAAACCGGGTTGAAACGGCTGTTGGCGCTGTCGTAGACGTAGCACTTGAACGAGTCGAAGTAACCGTAGTAGTCGATCTCGCCCGGCTTGTAGGTGGTGTCGAGCACGCCGTCGCCGTTCAGGTCGGAGCGGTCGTCGTAGGCCTCGTAGTAGAGCCGGTGGTCGCGGCCCATCACGATCATGTTGAGCGGCGCGACGCGCTCCGTGAGGAACAGCGGCGTGTCGATCAGGTTGAGCGGCGCAGCCCGGGCCGGCGCGGGCATCGCGCCGATGCCGACGATTGCCGCGGCCGCGAGGCTCGCCGACGTCCGCTGGATGAACTTGCTGATGCCCTGCATGACGGATCTCCTTGGATACGCGCCCGCTCAGTAGCGGCGCGTGAACGTGCTCTCGACGACGGCCTGCGCCGCCGCGACACCGCCCGTACCCCGGGCGGTGATCTTGTAGAAGTCGCGGCCGGTGGGCGGACCGGCGCCCACGGTCAGCGAGTCGGGAACGAAGGCGTAGTTCTCGATGACGGAATCCGGCGCGCGCGCCACGCCCGGGATGGCCGGCGTTCCGCTTTCCTCGCCGAAGATCCGGCCGTTGGTGGTCCACCAGGTGTCTTCCAGGAAGCGCAGGTCCGGAGCCTCGACCGTCAGGTCCGGAAGGCCGGCGCGATCGTACACAGCGCAGGGCGCACCGACGCAGGGGTCGGGCCGCGCGGTGCGGTTGATCAGCCACTGCTCGCCATCGCGAAGGCCCGCCTCCGCGGCCTGGAACGCGGTATTGACGTTGCGCGCGTTGCCCGCCATCCGCTCCTGGTTGAAGGACATGTTCATCGCCGCCAGCGCCAGCAGCGTGAGGACCAGCAGCAGCAGCAGGGCGACCACGAGGATCGCGCCGCCCTCGGCGGCGCGGTATGGGAGCCGGGAGGAAGCCATCCTGGAGTCGCGCATCACTGCACCCTGTTGCGCACGGTGGCGGTAGCGGTGAAAACCTCGCGCCGGCGCCGGTCGTTGAAGCCCCCGCCGCCCGCGGGATAGGTGACGTCGAGCAGGGCGAAGTCGCGCGTCTCCACGTCGATGCCCTGCTCCTCGGGGCTGCGCACCAGCAGTGCCACGGTGACGGCAACCACCTCCGGCCAGCGGCCCACCGCCGCGACGGCGTTGGCGTCGAGATAATCGTCCACCGTGAGGTTGCCGTCGTTGTCCACGCCGTAGAGCACCTGCAGGCCCTCGACGCCTTCGAAAAGCTCGACCGAGGGATCCGCGTCCGCCATGCGGCTGGTTCGCCGGTACAGCGCCGGCTCGCCCCGGTCGCCTTGGCCGATGTAATAGATGACGGTCTCGACCGGCACCACGTCGGCGCCCTCGCGGAAGCCGAAGCCGAGGTCTTCGGTCGCATTGCCCCCTGTGCCGGCCGCCGCGATGCGGCTGATGACGCCGTCGCCCGCGTCCTCCGCGTAGCCGCTGGCGCGGAACCAGGCGATGGCCGAGCAGTCGGCGATCTGCACCACGTCGCCGGCCGAGATGATCGGCGGCGTGGTGTTGAAGAACTCGGTGCGCATCTCGTCCGTGCCGGCGGTCATCTCGAGCACGATGCGCAGCGGCCGGGCCTCGCGCCGCGGACCGCGCAACACCACCACGTCGCTGCCCGGCAGCGGCGCAGGATTAGCGACGAAGGCCGGCAGGACCGGCGCCCAGACCACCGAATCGGCGGTGCCGACGTCGAAGCCGGCAACCGGCTCGGCGAAATTCCAGCGGACATCGGCGCTGTCGTTCAGCACATTGCTGACCGGCACCTCGCGAGAGCAGCCCTGCCAGCCTGCATTGCGGATGTCGCGCAGGATGACCTCGAGCGCGAGCCGGCCCGTCTCCTGCACGCGGGAGTTGTCCTCGGTGGACTGGTAGGCGAGACGCGAGCTGTAGAAGACCGTGATCGCGCCCCCGATCAGGATCAGCGACAGCACCATCGCGACCATCAGCTCGACCAGCGTGAAACCCTCGTGACGCCTCATGTCGCCGTCCTATAGCCGAGTGGTGGTCTGGAACTGCAGGAGCTGCGCGTCGGCGTCGCGGTTGTCGTCGCGGTCGACCCACTCCACCGTCACGGTGACGAGGGCCGGGTTGCCGACGGCCCGGACGATCGCGCCGCGACCCTCGGGCAGCGTCGCCGCCAGCTGGGTCTTCCAGGCGATCAGGTCGTCGCCGGGCATGCCCGGGGGCGCGGCGCCCGGATCCGCCGCAAAGTCTTCGCTGGTGACGGTGTCGTAATCGCCGGCGATGGCGTCCTGCCGGTTGGCGCGCATCCGGTCGATGATGTCGTAGGAGAGCATCACGGCCTGGCTGCGGGCACCCGAGGCCTGGGTGGCCCGCAGGCCCGTGGTCTGGAGGGCGGCGATGCCGAGCAGGCCGATGGAGAGCACCAGCAGCGCCACCAGCACCTCGACGAGGGTCATGCCGGCCTGGCGCCGGCGCGCGATTCGTTGGGACGTCATGTGCAGGCCTCGCGGGTCGTGCCAATGCGCCCGCCGGGGGCGACCGAGATGCAGCGGCGGCGCCCGTCGGGCGCGGCGCTCCACTCGAGCTGGAGCCGACGCCAGGCGGCCGGCTCGGCGAGTCCGCTCGGCAGGAACTGGATGAACGAAGCCCCGACCTCGGCCTCCTCGAGCCCGTAGCCCGCGGCGAGCCGGCCGGTCACCTGCAGCACCTCGTCGGTGCCGTCCACCTCGCCGGCCGTCGCCGTGTCGGTGAACACGATCCACCCGTTCGCCCAGTTGGGCGAGGCCGTGTCGCACGCCGTGCCGTTGCTGCTCACGCAGACGGACACCGGCAGGCCGCGCTTGGAGGCTTCGCTCCGGGCGACATTGAACGCGGTGACCAGCTCGTTGGCCTGGGTGGCCAGGCGGTTGTTGCGGATCACGTTGGTGAAGCTCGGCACGCCGATGCCGAGCAACAGCGCAAGCACCGTGATCGCCACCATGAGTTCCAGCAACGTGACGCCCAGCTGTCGTTTCATGGCGGGGATCCTAGGGGGTGTGTATTAGTGCCCGCACGCCGACCCGACGAGCGTGGGGCGCGGACCGACAAGCGGGAGCGAAGGGTGACGCAGTTCACGTTCAGCGCCGGCGGCCACGGCGCCATGCGCGCTGGCGCGGGCCGCGACCCGGGCGTGCGCGCCGGTCGCCGCGCCGCCCGGATGCGACAGAATCCCGGCCTGCGGGGCCGGGCGGGACGCGCCCAGCTAGGCCGCCCTGGCAGCGCCGGGGCGCGGCAGGATCCAGGCCGCGAGCGCCGGCAGCAGCAGCATCGCGCCGAGCATGTTCACGAAGAACATGAACGTCAGCATGAGGCCCACGTCCGCCTGGAACTGCAGCGGCGAGAAGACCCAGGTGCCGACGCCAATCGCGAGCGTGATTCCGGTGAAGATGATCGCCGCGCCCGTCACCCGCAGCGCGCCACGATAGGCCTCCTGCACCGTCGAGCCGCCGCGCAGGAACTCCTGCATGCGGCTGAAGAGATAGATGCCGTAGTCGATCGCGATGCCCGCGCCGAGCGCGACCATGGGCAGCGTGTTGACCTTCAGGCCGATGCCCAAAAAGGCCATCATGGTGTAGACGAGCACCGATCCCAGGATGAGCGGGATGACCACCGCCACCGTCCCCGGCACCGAGCGGAAGCTGATGAGGCACATGGCGACGATCGCGGCGAACAGCCAGCCGAGGATCATGAACTGCTTGGCCTGCACCACCTCGTTCTGCGCGGCCATGACGCCGACGTTGCCGGTGGCGAGGCGGAAGGTCACGCCCTCTGCCGGGTGCTGCCCGCGGTACTCCTTGACCGTCGCGATGACCCGCTGGATGGTCTCGGCCTTGTGGTCGGCCAGGAACAGCATCACCGGCATGACGCTGCAGTTGGCGTTCAGCAGGCCCGAGCTGGTGTCGATGTAGCTCTGCGCCTGGACCAGTTGCAGCTCCTCGCGCGGCAGGTTGCGCCACTTGAGGCTGCCCTCGCTCCATCCCGCGCTGACGACCTTGGAAACACCCGCGAGGCTGACGACGTCGCGAACGCCTTCGACGTTGGCCATGCGCCAGGCGAAGCGATCGATCGCGTCGATCACGCGGTGGTCGATGCAGCCCGCCTCGGGCACCTCGACAATCACGTTGAGGATGTCGGTGCCGATCGAGAACTTGGAGGTGATGAGCTGGCTGTCGAGGTTGTAACGCGAGTCCGGGCGCAGCTCCGGAACGCCCGCCTGGGTGTCTCCGATCGGGGTCTCGCGGCCCTTGATGAAGCCGAGCACGCCGATCACCAGCGCGATCACGATGATGACGGCTGCCGGACCGCGCTCGGTGATGCGCGCGAGCCCATCCCACACCACCGATAGCCGCCGCTGGCGGCGCTCCACCCTCTGGCGGTAGCGGTCGGTGACCCGTACGTACGACACCAGCACCGGCAGCAGGACGAGGTTGGTCAGGATCACCACCGCCACGCCCAGGCTCGCCGTCACCGCCATCTCGCGGATCACCTGGACCGGGATGAACAGGATCGTGATGAAGCCGACGAGGTCCGAGGCGAGCGCCACGAGCGCGGGAAGGAAGAGCATGCGGAAGGCGCGCCGCGCCGCCTCCAGGCTTTCGAGTCCCGAGAGCGCGTTGTTGCTCCAGGCGCTGATCTGCTGGACGCCGTGGCTGGTGCCGATCGCGAAGATGATGAAGGGAACGAGGATGCCGAGCGGATCCACGCCGTAGCCCAGCAGCACGAGCAGCCCCAGCATCCAGATGATCGCCGTGAGCGAGCAGACGAGCGGGATCAGCGCAATCCGGAACGACTGGATGTAGACCCACACCAGCAGCAGCATCAGGACGACCGTGACCAGCGCGAAGGTCACCACCGACATCGCGCCCTCGGCGACGTCGCCGACCACCTTGGCGAAGCCGATCATGTGCACCGACACGGAGACGTCGACGGCGATCTCCAGGCCGCCGTCGTGGATGCGCTGGCGCACCTTTTCCTCGAGTGCGCGCGAGATCGCGATGTAATCCACCGGCTCGCCGGTCTCGGCGTCGGCATCGAGCAGCTGCGCGCTGACCATCGCGCCGGAGAAGTCGTTGGCGACCAGGCGCCCGACGATGCCGGCCTTGAGGATGTTCTCCCGCACGCGGGCCAGGCCTTCCGCGTCCGGCTGGAAGTCGGGCGGGATGACGTCGCCCGCCTGGATGCCACCCTCGACCACCTCGGTGTAGCGGGTATTCGGGGTCCACAGCGACTGCACGCGGGCCCGGTCCACCCCCTTGATGAAGAACACCTCGTCGGTCGCGACCTTCAGCGCCTCGAAGAACTCCGGCGTGAACATGTTGCCGTCGCGCGCGACGATGGCGATCAGCAGCCTGTTGGCGCCCCCGAAGTCCTCGCGATGGTCGAGGTACGTCTGGATGTACTCGTGCTGCAGCGGCAGCTGCTTGCCGAAGTTCGTGTCGAGCCTCAGGCCGGACGCGGCGATCCAGGCGAACACTGCCGTCAGGATCGCGAACAGGCCTACGACGAGGGGCCGCTTCGCGAAGACGAGGCCCTCGAGCAGCCGCTCGAGACGCCCGCCACCGGCCGATTGCTGGTCCTGGGTTACCATGGCCTCACCTCGGCGGCAGCAGCGGCAGCCGCTTCACGCCGGTCTCGCCGGCCACGATCAACTCGCCGTCGCTCGTCGCCAGCACCGCCGCGAAGCCCTTGCGGTCGTCCTGCTGCGAGAACGCGAAGCTGCGCCCGCCGTCGCTGCTCACGAGGATCACCCCGGTCGTGCCCGCGATGGCGATCGTTTCCGCGGAAATGCGGGCCGCACCGTGCAGAAGCGCGACGGTCTCGGTCGGGATCTCCGTCCAGGTCTTGCCGCCATCCTCGGAGCGGAAGACGTTGCCACGCAAGCCGAAGGCGAGCAGCGCGTCGCCGTCGAGCGGCAGGATCCCGTAGAAGGAACCGTCGTAGGGGGACGGCAGCTCGTACCAGCGGGCGCCGGCGTCGTCGGAACGGTACAGGCGGCCAGCTTCCGCAGCCAGGTACAGCCGGTCGCCCGGCCCCGGCACGACGGCGTTCAGGTGGAAGTCGATTCCGACGTCCACGTCGTCGTATTCGTCCTCGCCCGCGGCAGGCGCCACCGCGCCGAGCTCCTCCGGCTCGAAATCCACGCGCTCCCAGCTAGTCCCGCCGTCGCGGCTCTCGTAGATGACGCCATAGGCGCCAACCGCAAGCCCGCGGTCGGGGTCGCCGAACCAGACGTCGAGCAACGGCTGCTTGGCCTCCGGATCGAAGTGCGTGCGCGCCCAGGTCTTGCCGCCGTCCGTAGTGCGCAGGATCACCTCGTCGTGGCCCACGGCCCAGCCGCGGGTCTCGTCGAGGAAGTACACGGCGGTCAGGTTGGCGCTCGCGGGTACCTGGACCTGAGTCCAGGTCCGGCCCTCGTCGTCGGAATAGAGCACGTGGCCGCGCTCGCCGACCGCGAACACCCGCGAGCCGGCGCGCGCAAGGTCGAGCAGCAGCGACTTCGGGGCCAGCGGCGCGATCCACGACGGCTCCGCCGCGGCATCGCCAGCCTGCTCGGCGCCCAGCGCGTAGCCGCCCGCGAGCGCCAGCAACGGCGCCGCCAGCGCGGCGAATCCTCGCCGAATCATGTCATCCCCCCTTCGCAGGACGGGCCGGCGGGGTCCTTCGCCCCGCCGGCCCCGGTCTCAGCCTTGCACGGCCGGGCCCCGGCCTCAGCGCGTGCCGCGGCGCGCGATGGCTGCCGGCGTGAAGTCGGCCGTCGTGCGCTTCAGGTTGAAATCCACCGTCATGGGCTCCTCGTTGTCGAAGCCGAGGGCCAGGTACCGGCCCGACTGCAGGTCGTAGGTCGTCTCCATCGTGGACCAGAACGTCGGCACGTCGTAGTAGTTGATGGAGTGGCCTTCCTGGACGCGCCAGAGCTGGTCGCGGCCGTCATAGCAGTCCACGGCGACGATCTGCCAGGAATCCTCGTCCACGTAGAAGGTGCGGCGCTTGTAGATGTGCCGCTGGCCGGGCTTCAGCACCGAGTCGATCACCCACACGCGGTGCAGCTCGTAGCGCATGTGCTCGGGGTTCAGGTGCAGCGGGCGGATGATGTCCTTCTCCTTCAGGCTGTTGGAGTGCAGCTTGTAGGAGTTGTAGGGGACGATCATTTCCTTCTTGCCCACCAGCGTCCAGTTGTAGCGCTCCGGGCTGCCGTTGTAGATGTCCAGCTGGTCGGAGGTGCGCAGGCCGTCCGAGGCCGTGCCCGGGTTGTCGAAGGCGACGTTCGGCGCGCGCCGCACGCGGCGCTGGCCCGGGTTGTACAGCCAGGCGCGGCGGTTTTCCTTCGCCTGGTCGAGCGTCTCGTGGACCAGCAGGATCTCGCCCGCGAGACGCGCCGGCGCCACGGTCTCCTGGAAGAAGTAGACGATGACGTTGTCGAGCTCGGCCTCCTTCGCACCCGGCAGGTGGTAGGAGAAAAGCGCCTCGTCGCGGAACTTCACCATCGTGTAGTCGCCCGAACGCGTGACCGCCGCCTGGCCGATGTTGCGGCCGGCGATGTCCGCGCGATAGCGCAGGATGTGATTCCACAGCACCTCGACGCCTTCCTTCGGGATCGGGAAGGGCACGCCGTTGATCGCGCCCGTCACGCCATTGCCGCCGGCGGCGAGCTTGGCGGTCGTCGCGTTCTTGATGGTCGCGTCGTAGATGCGCTGCGGGAAGGCCGTGCTACGCCGCGACGGGTACACGTTCATGTAGAACGTGCTCTTGTAGGCGTTGAGCAGCGCCCTGTGGCCGGCGGTCAGCTGCTCCGCGTAGCGCGAGGCGTTGCTGGCATCCACCTTGTACAGCACCTTGTCCGCCGCATACGGATCGGGGTGATGGCCGCCGGTCTTGAAGTTCGGGAAGCCCGCCTTGGCCGGCGAGGTGATGCCGCCGTCCCAGGCCGGGATGGTGCCGGCCGCGTTGCCGGCCTTCTCGGCGCCCATCGGCGTGAGGTCCTTGCCGAGGCGCGCGGCTTCCTGCGCGCTGACCGCCGCGAGCGCGGTGCCCGCCACGCAGCAGAGAACCGCGCCGGCGAGGGTCTTCAGTGTCCTGGATGTCATGAGGATTCTCCGGGGATCTTCAGAAGGAGTACTTCACCGTCGCGGCGATGAAATCACGATCGTTCAGGTCGTTGAAGCGGCCCGCACCGCCGAAGCCGGTGTAGCTCACGTCCAGCTCCCAGGTCGCCCGCAGGTTCGCGTTCACGCCAGCGGTGATGCCGTAGCGGCCCTCGACGAAGTTGCCGCCGGGCCCGGGCGTGGTGCCGTCCACGTCGTGCGACCACACCAGGCGCGGGCTCAGGTTCCACGGACCGATGAGGCTGAGGTAGTCCATGCGCAGCGCGATGCGGTAGCCCCAGGAGTCCGCATCCGCGAAGCGGTTCTGCGGCTCGACCTCGTTGAACGGCACGGGGTAGGCGCCCACGTGCGCCTGCCACAGCTCCTCGTTGCCCGACAGCGAAGTGCCCGGGCCATTGAAGCGCAGGCCGCGGCCGTTCGGGCCGCCGGTCAGCTTGTCCGGCATGTCGAAGACGTGGGTGTAGCCCACCTCGACCACGCTCACCAGCTGCGAGGCGCCGAGCATGGGCCCGAACACCTTGGTGCCGGTCATCTGCGCCTGGATCACGTCGTAGCGGCCCCAGCCAGGAATCTCCTCGCTCAGGCCGAAGCGGCCGATCTGGTTGCACGCCGCGAGCGTCGGCGCCGCCGCGATGCACTCCTGCGGCAGCGCCTGGCCCTGGAAGGCCGCGGCCGCGTTCTGGAAGGGGGCGAGCGCCGCGAACAGCAGTTCGACGTCGTCGTGCTGCAGCGGGGCATCCATCTTGTAGGACACCTCGCCCTGCAACGCGACGCCGGTCGTGCCGATCTGCGTGTTGAAGGACAGGCCGATCAGCTTGATGTCCTCCGGGTACTCGGTGAAGTACTGCGCGGTGATGGAGTACTCGTGCTGGCCGATGCGCGTCGCCTGCGCCGTCACGTTGCCGCCGCCGAGGGCGGTGTTGGCGCCGACCGTGGCGTAGCTGCGGTAAGCGTCGAGCGTCAGGTTGCCGCCGCGGGCCGTGGACGTGGCGAAGGCGTTCTGCGCCGCCGCCTCGATGGCGAGCGCCGGCGGCAACCCGGCGCCGAGCAGCTGGGCGGCGCCACCCACCGCGGCCAGCGAGCCCAGGGCGTTGCCGATGCCCGTCTGCGTGCCCGTGATGCCGCTGATCAGCGGCAGCTTGCTGTGGTAGTTCAGGTAGTACAGGCCGAAGTCGGTGCCGTCGCTGAACTGGGGCAGGAACAGCTTGAACGCGACGCCCCACTGGCCGCTGTCGCTTGCGTCGCGCGTCTCCGTGCGGGCCACGCCCTGGAAGTTCGGGATGAAGGGGCCGCCCAGCGGGCGGAAGTCCACGCCCTGGTCCGAGTAGCCGCCGAAACCGAGGAACACCGTGTCGCCGCCGCGCACGGCGAAGTCGTTCGCCGCGAAATAGCTGCCGACCGGCTCGGGCAGGGTCTCGTCCCAGCTGAACAGGTACAGCGCCTCGGCGGTGAAGTTGGGCGTGATGGCGAAGGAGGCCTTGATCATCTCCTGTGGCAGGTAGGCCTCGCGCAGTTCGGAGCCCGGCACGCGCAGCGCCGAGACGTCGAAATGGTTGATGGCGCTGTTGATGCCGCCCTGGATGAAGGTGCTTTCGCCCCAGTTGACGACCATGCTGCCGGCGCGCAGGTCGAGCTCGCGCCCGCCGATGTCGAAGCGGCCATAGGCGAAGTAGTCGAGCATGCGCACGTAGGAGCCGACGTAGTCGAGCGCCTCGTCCGACAGCGGCGTGCGCCGGGTTGGCTGGTTCTCGGCCTCGTAGTCGTAGAGGCCCTGGGCGCGCGCGAAGATGCCGTAGTTGCCCTTGCTGAGCGACAGCTCGGTGATGAACTTGAAGGCGTTCGACACCAGGCCGGTGTCGTAGTTGATGTTGCCGTCGTCGATGTTCGGCGACCGGCCAGTACCGCCATCCGCGACGCCGATCAGGCGAAGGTCGGGACTCTCGACCCGGTACAGCTGGCCGTAGGACACGGTCGTGTCCCAGCTGCCGTCCCACTCTCCGAGGCGGAAATCGAACGCGGTGGCCGGGGCTGCTGCGACGGCCGCGGAGGCGACCAGCGCAGCCGAGACCGCGAGGCGCACGGGCCGGATCCGGGCGGGATGCATCTTCATGTTGTTCCCCATGTAAGGACCTTCGGATGCCGCCGTTGTTGTGGTGTTCATACCGAATCGGCGGGCTGCTTACAACAACGCGGGCAGTATATCAGTGGCTATACCGGGTCCCACCCGCGCCATTACGTATGCGAGCACGCATTTGCAGCGCAAAAAAACCGGTCAGGCATGGGTGACCTGCAGGATGCTGTTGCGGATCTGCTCGGACAGGACGATCCGCGCGTCCTCCGCCACGGCCAGCAGGGGCTCGCCGTACGTCAGGCGGCCGTCCGGGCCGGCCTGGATGACATTGCGCCGGCGCAGCAGGTCGATGAAGGAACGGAACATGCTGCGGTCGAAGAATTCCGGCGCATTCAGCCCGTAGAGCAGCGAGATTCGCTGCGCCATGGTCGTGCAGCGCTCCTCGAGGCCATCGGCCGTCAGCTCGCCCCGGCCGGCGCGCAGCAGCAGCGCGATCGCGAGGTAGTAGCGCTCGATGGTCTGGAGGGTCGCCTGCGCGAGGTGCGACAGCTGCACGGCCTCCACCGTCCCGGTCGGCGGGCGGCGCCAGACCCGCCCGTCCTCGCTGCGCTCCAGCAGGCGCTGCCGGCCGAGCGCCTCGAGCACGCCTTCGACCACGGCTGGCACCTCGTCCTCGCGCCAGCGCAGCCAGAGTTCCTGGCGCACGTAGGGGTACACCCGCCACGCGAGCCGCTGGATGTCCTCGGCGCGCATCGCCGCATTGTTCAGGAAGGCGCAGGCGACCAGCGAGTGCATCGCGAACAGGTGGATCACGTTGTTGCGGTAATAGGTCGCGAGGATGGCGGCCTCTTCCGGCATTCGGACGACGTCGCCGAGCGCGTGGGTGCGGCGCTCGACCATGCCCATCGCCTCGCCGTGGCGGAGCATGGCGGCACCGTCGGGCGTGGGCATGTGGATGCCCGCCGCGTACGGCGACTCCTGCATCAGCGCGACGTAGAGCTCGAGCTGGCGCAGCAGGTCGGCCTCGATCATCGCCTGGCGCGGCGTGGACAGCAGCGCCACGGCCAGCAGGTTGACGGGCGTGACCGCGGCGGCCGAGTTGATGCCGCGCAGCACGTCGCTCGCCAGCGCATCCACGGCTTCGCTGAACCAGGGTGGCCGCACGTCGTCGTTGTATGCCGTCTCCCGCCAGGCGGGCTCGACGCGTTCCAGCACGGCGGTGAGCGGCACCGGTTCGCCGAAGCTCACCTGCACCCGGCCGAAGCGCTGGCGCAACTCCGGCAGCGAGCGCAGCAGGCCGAGGATGGACTCCTTCTGCTTGGGCCGCCCCGACAGCTCGCCGATGTACGTCTTGGCCTCGAAGACGCGCTCGTAGCCGAAGTACACCGGCACGTAGACGACCGGCCGCTTGCGGGTCCGCAGGAAGCTGCGCACGGTCATGGACAGCAGTCCCGTCTTCGCCGGCAGCAGCCGGCCCGTGCGGCTGCGCCCGCCCTCGATGAAGAACTCGAGGGGGTGGCCGCGCCCCATCAGCACGTCCACGTATTTCATGAAGACGATCGGGTAAAGCCCGCTGCCGCGGAAGCTGCGCCGCAGGAAGAACGCGCCGCCCATCCTCAGGAAGCGGCCGATCACCGGCAGGTTCAGGTTCACGCCCGCCGCGACGTAGGGCACGGCATAGCCGCGGTAGTAGATGACGTAGGACAACAGCAGGTAGTCCATGTGGCTGCGGTGGCAGGGCACGTACACCACCTCGCAGCCGGCCGGCAGGTGATCGAGGCGCTCGGCATTGCGCACTTCGACGCCGTCGTACAGCCGGGTCCACAGCCAGGTGAGGGCGTAGTCCATCAATCGCACGAAGGCGTGCGAGTAGTCGGCCGCGATCTCGAGCGCATGCTTGCGGGCGGTGCGCAGGGCCTCGCGCCGCGTGACGCTGCGGTCGGACATTTCCTTGCGCACCGCCTGGCGCACCGCGCGCGACCGCAGCACCTGGGAGAGGATCACGCGACGCGTGGCGAGCTCGGGGCCGATGGTGTCGGCGCGCATGTGCCGGAACTCGGCCCGCAGGTCCTTGAGCAGGCGCCGCGCCGCGCGCGACGGGTCAGCCACCGCGGCGGCGTAGTCGCGCAGGCTCCTCGCGTCGCCGATGCGGATCAGCGTGCTGCGGCCATTGAGGACGATGGACAGCAGCCGGCGGAAGGGACCCACGAGCGCCCACTCCTCCGACAGGACGAGGTCGAGCCAGGCGCGCTCCCGCTGCGGGGCCCGTCCCCAGTAGACGGCGACTGGCACGACGTCGAGGTCGAGCGCGGGGTCGCGCGAGGCGGCGGCCATCGCCGCCGCGAGTCCGGCCGGCGTGCGCCGGTCGGGCCTGCGGCGCAGCACGCCCGCGCGCCGCTCCAGCGCGACGTAGGACTGCGGCAGCGAAAGGTCGCCCGCCACCAGGCGCTTGCCGGGACGCCGAAGCCGCGCATCCATGCATACCTGCTCGACGGCGAGGCGATCGGACAGGCTGCGCTCCTCGAACACGTAGAGCACGGGCCTCGCGGTTCCCGAAAGGCGCTGCGCCGCATCCTCGGGCACGAACGCCGGGCGCACGAACAGGCGCATCAGCCCGCGCAGGGCCCACAGCAGGGTCCGGTCGAGCCCCAGGTAGCGCAAGCCGTTCAAGCGGCGGGATCCCGCGGCCGGCGGCCGCTACTCACCGCTGCCCGCGTCGCTCTCGCTCGCCTCGAGCTGCCGCTCGAGCGCCTCCCGATGGCCCTCCCGAGCCGCGTCGAGGCGCTGCTGCGCCTTGTCCTGGGTGGAGATCATGTCGTCGAACACCGTCTCGACGGGCTCGCGATCCCGTTCGGCCTGCGGGTCGTTGCCGCTGCCACAGGCGGCGAGCGCGGCGAAGGCGGCGATGACGAGCAGTCTGGACAGGGGCATGGGCAGCCCTCTTGGAGCGTGATGCCCCGTATTCTAGCCCGACTCCCCCTCGGGTGGACGCCACAGCCGCCTTGTGCGACCGTTTCCGCGTGAAGGACTTTCGCGGCCAGGCATGCGTCGTCACGGGCGCCTCGGAGGGGATCGGGCGCGCGCTTTCGCTCGCGCTGGCCCGCCAGGGGGCGCGGCTGGTGCTGGCGGCGCGCAACGAGGCGAGGCTGGCATCGCTCGCCGCCGAGTGCGCCGCCCTCGGCGCCGAGGCGCTCGCCGTGCCCACGGACGTCGGCGACGAGGCCCAGTGCGGCGCGCTGGTCGAGGCCGCCCTCGACCGCTTCGGGACCCTCGACCTGTGCGTGGCGAATGCCGGCGCGACCATGTGGTCGCGCCTCGACGAGCTCACCGACCCGGGAGTGCTCGAGCGCCTGATGCGCGTGAACTACCTCGGCGCGGCCTGGCTCGCGTGGCATGCGCTGCCCGCGCTCAAGCGAAGCCGCGGCCGCATCATCGGGGTGTCGAGCCTCGCCGGCCTCACCGGCGTGCCGACGCGCACCGGATACGCAGCGAGCAAGCACGCCATGTTCGGCTTCTTCGACTCGCTCCGGATCGAGCTGGCCGGCAGCGGCGTGTCGGTCACGATGGTGGCGCCGGACTTCGTGCTCTCGGAAATCCACCGGCGCGCAGCCGGCCCGGACGGACGGCCGCTCGGCGAGAGCCCCATGCACGAGTCGCGGATCATGACTGCGGAAGCCTGCGCGGACATCATCCTGCGCGCCGCGGCACGCCGCGACCGCCTCGCCCTCACCTCCGCCAGGGGCCGGCTGGTCCGCTGGGCCGGACTGCTCGCACCGGGACTGCTGGATCGCCTCGCCGCCCGCGCCATCCGCGAGCGGCGCTGAGGACCGTCAGGCCTGCGGCTGCGCCTCGGCCTCCTCCTTCTTCTGCGGCTTGTGGTGCAGGTGCGGCAGGTCCAGCGACACCAGGAAGTACTCGAACAGGTAGTTGATCAGCGACAGCTGCTCGATCATGCGGTGGTCGCCGTCCACGATGTGCAGCGTCGCGCCGTGCTCGCGCGCATAGCGGATGCTGTTCTCGACCGGCACGACGTCGTCGCGCCAGCCGTGCACGATGGTCAGCGGGCAGGCGGCCGGCTGCGGCGTCTCGTGCTCGCGGCCCGGCATGTAGAACGCCGGCGCCAGCAGGAACAGGCCGCGCGCCCGCAGCAGCGTGGATGCCGCCGTCGCCACGTGCCCCCCGAGGCTCGAGCCCACCAGCACCAGTTCGCCGTTCAAGTCGCGGCAATAGCTCAGCAACCGCGTAAGGCGGTCGTGCGGATCCGCGATGCCCCGGTAGTCCACCGATTCGGGATCATAGCCCTCGGTGCGCGCCACCTCCGCCATGGAGGCGATTTTGGTGCCCCAGGGGCCGCTCTCGAGGCCATGGGAAAAGACCACGTGTCGTCTCGGCATGTGCAGGCTCCCGCTGAAGCCGCGATGTTAGCAAGCCGCGACGGGAGACATCGCGGCAGTCTCGCGAGCGGCGACCGCGTTGTACACTGCGCGCGCCGCGGCAGGGCGGCCTTTCCCGAGGGTGTCCGCCGAGCATGACGTCCGGGCGAGGCTGGCAGTTCTGGATCGACCGCGGCGGCACGTTCACCGACGTCGTGGCGCGCGCGCCCGACGGGCGCCTGCTGACGCACAAGCTGCTCTCCGAGGACCCGGCGCGCCACGCCGATGCCGCCGCCAACGGCATCCGCGCGCTGCTCGAGCGCCACGGCCGGCCGGGCGATCCGGTCGAGGCGATCCGCATGGGCACCACGGTCGCGACCAACGCGCTGCTCGAGCGGCGCGGCGCCTCGACCGCGCTGGTCGTGACCGCCGGCTTCGCCGACGCGCTGCGCATCGGCTACCAGAACCGGCCGGCGCTGTTCGCGCGGCACATAGAGTTGCCCGAGCCCCTGTACCGCGAAGTGATCGAGGCAGACGAACGCATCGGCGCCTGCGGCGAAGTGGTGCGCCCGCTCGATATCGCGCGGCTCGCGGCGGACCTTGCCGCCGCGCGCGCGCGCGGCATCGAGAGCGTGGCGATCGTCTTCATGCACGGGCATGCGTACCCGGCGCACGAACGCGCGGCCGCCGGGGTCGCGCGCGACGCCGGCTTCGACGAGGTGTGCGCCTCACACGAGGTCTCGCCGCTGCCGCGGTTGGTCGCCCGCGGCGACACGACGGTGGCCGACGCCTACCTCACGCCGCGACTGTCGGAATACGTCCGCCGCTTCCGCGCGGCGCTCGACGGCGTGCAAGGTGGCGCCACGCTCGCGTTCATGCAGAGCCACGGCGGCCTGTGCGCGCCGGAGGCCTTCCGGGGCGCCAACGCACTGCTGTCCGGGCCCGCCGGCGGGCTGGTCGGCATGGCGCGCGCCGCCGAGGCGCTCGGCCGCACCCGCCTGATCGGCTTCGACATGGGCGGCACGTCCACCGACGTCGCGCTCTACGACGGGTCATACCCGCGCCGCTACGACAGCAGCTTCGCCGGGCTGAGGCTGCAGGTCCCGATGATGAACATCCACACCATCGCCGCGGGCGGCGGCTCGGTGCTGCGGTTCGCAGGCGGCCGCCTGCAGGTGGGGCCTGACTCGGCAGGCGCGGACCCGGGCCCCGCGAGCTACCGGCGGGGCGGCCCACTCACCGTGACCGACATCCACGTGCTGCTCGGGCGGATCCGGCCGGAGGCGTTTCCGGCGGTATTCGGCCCGGGCGCCGACGAGCCGCTCGACGTCGAGGCGGTCCGGGCGCGCTTCGAGCCGCTGGCCGAGGAGATCGCGGCCGGGACGGGCATGCCCCGGACGCCCGAGGCGCTGGCCGAGGGCTTCCTGCAGGTGGCGGTGGAGTCCATGGCCCACGCCATCCGCCACGTCTCCGTGCGCCTCGGCCACGACGCGGCCGACTACGCGCTCTTCTGCTTCGGAGGCGCGGCCGGCCAGCACGCCTGCCGCGTCGCCGAGGTACTCGGCATCCGCGAGGTGCTCGTCCACCCGCTCGCGGGTGTCCTGTCGGCCTGGGGCATCGGTCTCGCCGACATGCGGATGCTGCTGCGCCGCGGCGTCGAGCGCCCGCTCGCGGGCAACGACGCAGGACTCGAGGCCGCGGCCGCCGCCCTCGGCGCCGAGGCGCGCGAGCGCCTCGCCGCGCAGGGCGTTGCGCCGGACGGGATCCGCGTGGAACTCAGCGCGGAACTGAAGGCGCTCGGCACGGAAATGGCGATCACCGTGCCTTTCGGCGAGGGCGAAGCGATGCGCGCCGCGTTCTCCGCCGAGTTCCGCCGCCGCTTCGGCTTCGAGGCGGGACGGCTCGGCGTGGTGGTCGCCGCGCTCACGGCCGAGGCCGTGGCCCCGGGCGAGCCGGCCGTCGCGCCGCGGCCGGAGGCCGGAGACGCCGCGGCGCGACCACCGGCCGCGGTCACCGCGTGGTTCGGCGGCCCGCGCGAGGTTCCCCTCGTCGATCGACGAGGCCTCCCAGCCGGCCAGCCGATCGCCGGCCCAGCGATCATCACCGAGGCAAACGCCACCACGATCGTCGAGCCCGGCTGGGAGGCGCGCGCGCTGCCAGGTGGCGAGCTCGCGCTGCGGCGGGTGTCGGGTGCGCCGCGCGCGCCGGCGCCGCTCGACCGGCCCGATCCCGTGGATCTCGAGCTCTTCAACCATCGATTCATGCACGTCGCCGAGCAGATGGGCGCCGTGCTGCAGGCGACCGCGGTGTCGGTCAACATCCGCGAGCGGCTCGATTTCTCCTGCGCCGTGTTCGACGCCGGCGGCGGCCTCGTCGCGAATGCGCCGCACATGCCCGTGCACCTGGGCTCGATGGGCGCAAGCGTGCGGGCGGTGATCGCCGCCCACGGGCACGAGATGGCCGCCGGCGACGCGTGGATGCTGAACGATCCCTATGCCGGCGGCACGCACCTGCCCGACATCACGGTCGTCTCGCCGGTGATGGGCGGCGACGGACGGGCGGAGTTCTTCGTCGCGACGCGCGCCCACCACGCAGACGTCGGCGGCACGACCCCGGGCTCCATGCCGCCGGCGAGCCGGCACATCGACGAGGAAGGCGCGCTCTTCGACGGCTTCCGCCTCGCCCGCGCGGGCGAACTGCTGGAGGACAAGCTGCGCGCCGCGCTCGCCCGAGGGCGCTGGCCGGCCCGCAATCCCGACCAGAACGTCGCCGACCTCGCTGCCCAGCTCGCCGCCAACGCGCGCGGCATCGCCGAGCTCGGCCGGCTCGTGCGCGAGCACGGCCGCGCGACGGTCGCCGCGTACATGCGCCACGTGCAGGACAACGCCGAGCGCGAGGTGCGCGCCGCCATCGGCCGCCTCACCGACGGCGCCTGCCGCTACGAGATGGACGACGGCGGCGTGATCGCCGTGCGCGTCACGGTGGACCGTGCGCACGGCGCCGCGACCGTGGACTTCACCGGCACCTCGCCGCAGTCGCCGACGAACTTCAACGCGCCGCTCGCCGTCTGCCACGCCGCGGTGCTGTACGTGTTCCGCACCCTCGTCGAAGCCGACATTCCGCTGAACGAGGGCTGCCTGCGGCCGATCCGGATCATCGTGCCCGACGCTTGCCTGCTGAACCCGAGCTACCCGGCCGCCGTGGCCGCCGGCAACGTGGAGACTTCGCAGTGCGTGGTGGACGCGCTCTACGGCGCGCTCGGCGTGCTGGCGGCGGCCCAGGGCACGATGAACAACTTCACCTTCGGCGACGCCCGGCGGCAATACTACGAGACCATTGCGGGAGGCTCCGGCGCGGGCCCGGGATTCGACGGCGCGAGCGGGGTGCAGACGCACATGACGAACTCGCGGCTCACCGACCCCGAGGTGCTCGAGGCCCGTTTTCCGGTGCGCCTCGACTCGTTCAAGCTGCGGCGGGGCTCCGGCGGCGCGGGCTGCCACCGGGGCGGCGACGGTCTCGTGCGCCGCATCCGGTTCCTGGAGCACATGACGGCGTCCATCCTCTCCAACCACCGGCGTATCGCGCCCTTCGGCCTCGCGGGAGGGCGCCCCGGCGAGACGGGCCGCAACATCCTGCTGCGCCGCGACGGCCGCGAAGTCCTGCTGCCGACCTGCGTCACGGTCGAGGTGGAACCAGGCGAGGCGATCGTGATCGAGACGCCGGGTGGCGGCGGGTATGGCGAAGCGGGTGGGCGTTAGCGGTACCGGCAGCACCTGCGCCGCGACCGGGATCGGGACTCGGACCCGAATCACGACTCTGCCACGCGCGCGGGCGGGATCCGGCCGGGCCCCCACGTCGCTCGCGCGGACAAACGCGCTCGCTCTGGGGGGCCACCGGCCACCTCGCCCGCGCGCGCGTGAGGTGGCGCCTGATTCGGCACTGCCCTATTCGGGCTCAGCGCTTCGCGCCGCGACCGAGGTGGCGAGGGGGCCCCACAGCCGAGCATAAAGCGGCGCGAGGCTCGGCGAGCGCCGCAGCGAGGCGA
>JALORP010000030.1 GCA_025458865.1 Steroidobacteraceae bacterium
GCTGCTGCTCGACGTCACGCCGCTGTCGCTCGGCATCGAGACGCTCGGCGGCGTGATGACCAAGCTGATCGAGAAGAACACCACGATCCCGACCAAGGCGACGCAGGTGTTTTCGACCGCCGACGACAACCAGACCGCCGTGACCATCCACGTGCTGCAGGGCGAGCGCGACCGGGCGGGCGACAACAAGTCGCTCGGCAAGTTCGACCTGTCCGACATCCCGCCGGCGCCTCGCGGCATGCCGCAGGTCGAGGTCACCTTCGACATCGACGCGAACGGCATCCTGCACGTGTCGGCGAAGGACAAGGCCACGGGCAAGGAGCAGAGGATCGTCATCAAGGCCTCGAGCGGCCTGTCCGAGGACGAGATCAAGCGCATGGTCCGCGACGCCGAGGCGCACGCCGAGGAGGACAGGCGCTTCCGCGAACTCGTGGAGACGCGCAACAAGGCCGACGCGCTGCTGCATTCGACCGAGAAGACGCTCAAGGACCTCGGCGAGAAGGTCGAGGCCTCCGAGCGGGCGGCGATCGAGTCGGCTCTCGGTGACTTGCGCACCGCCCTGAAGGGCGATGACAAGGACGCCATCGAGCGCAAGGCCGATGCGCTGGCCAAGGCTTCCGGTCCGGTCGTCCAGCGCGCCTACCAGGCCGAGGCAGGGGCGGCGGGCGGCGGCGAGGCAGGTCCGCAGGGCCGGCAGGACGACGTCCTCGACGCCGAGTTCGAGGAAGTGAAGGACAAGGACCGCAAGGCCAACTGACGGCCGCTGCGGTCCGTTCGAGAGAGCCCGCCGCCGGGTGACCCTGGGTCTCCCGGCGGCGGCGCGTCCGGGGTTGCGTCAGTTGAGGCCCTCGCATGTCGAAGCGCGACTATTACCAGGTGCTCTCGGTGGCGCGAAACGCCAGCGAGGACGAGATCAAGAAGGCTTACCGGCGCCTCGCGATGAAGCATCACCCGGACCGCAACCCGGGGGACGCCGAGGCCGAGGAAAAGTTCAAGGAAGCCAAGGAAGCCTACGAGGTCCTCACCGACGCGAAGAAGCGGGCGGCGTACGACCAGTTCGGGCATGCCGGCCTCGATGCGGCGCGCGGCGGCGGCCCCGGTTTCAACCCGGCCGATGCGTTCGGCGACATCTTTGGCGACGTGTTCGGCGACATCTTCGGCGGCGGCCGGCGCGGCGGACGCAGCGGGCCGTTCCGCGGCGCCGACCTGCGCTACGAACTCGGGCTGGATCTCGAGCAGGCCGTCTTCGGCACCACCGCGGAAATCGAGTTCCCGACGGTCGTGGACTGCGCCACCTGCGCGGGCAGCGGCGCGGCGCCCGGGCACAGCCCCACCTCGTGCGGCACCTGCGGCGGAGCGGGCCAGGTGCGCGTCAGCCAGGGCTTCTTCACCGTCCAGCAGACCTGTCCGCGCTGCAAGGGCCGCGGCACGATCATCACCCAGCCCTGCAAGACCTGCTCCGGGCAGGGCCGCACGCGCGAGACCCGGCGCCTGTCGGTCAAGGTGCCGGCCGGCGTGGACACGGGCGATCGCATCAGGCTCCCGGGTGAGGGCGAATCCGGGCGCCAGGGCGGGCCGCGGGGAGACCTCTACGTCGAGATCGCGGTGCGGGAGCACCCGATCTTCGAGCGCGAGGGCTCGCACCTGTCCTGCGAGGTGCCGATCGGCTTCGCCACCGCTGCGCTCGGCGGCAGCGTCGAGGTGCCGACCCTCGACGGCCACGTGACCCTCAAGATCCCGGCCGAGACCCAGTCGGGCCGTGTGTTCCGGCTGCGCGAAAAGGGCGTCAGGCCGGTGCGCGGCGGTCCCACCGGCGACCTGTTCTGCCGCGTGGTCGTCGAGACGCCGGTCGACCTGACCGACGAGCAGAAGGATCTGCTGCGGCAGTTCCAGGAATCCCTGACCGGCGACGCGCCCCGCCACAACCCGCGCGAGCGGTCGTTCCTCGAGGGCGTGAAGCGTTTCTTCGAGAACATCGGGAGCTGACATGGCGAACGTCGCAGTATTCGGCGTGACCGGCCGCATGGGCCGCTGCCTCGTACGGGCCTTGCGCGAGTCGGAGGACCTGGCGCTGTCCGGGGCGCTGGCCTCGGCCGGCAGCGCGACCCTCGGCCGGGATGCCGGCGACGTCGCGGAGGCCGGGCCCGTGGGCGTCACCGTCACGGCGGACCGCACCCGCGCGCTCGAGGGTGCCGACGTGCTCGTGGACTTCACCCTGCCCTCGGCGACGGTCGCCAACCTCGGGGCGGCCGCCGCCCGCGGCGTGCCGGCGGTGATCGGGACGACCGGTCTCGATGCCGCCCAGCAGGAAGCGGTGCGCGCGTTCTCGCGCCAGCTCCCGGTGCTGATCGCCCCCAACATGAGCCTCGGCGTGAACCTGATGTTCAGCCTCGTCGCGCGGTCCGCCGCCGCCCTCGGCGACGCCTACGACATCGAGATCCTCGAGGCCCACCACCGCAACAAGGTGGACGCCCCCTCGGGCACGGCGCTGCGCCTCGGCGAGATCGCCGCCGGCGCGCGCGGCGTGACGCTCGCGGACGCCGGCATCCACGCGCGTGCGGGGAATACCGGCCCGCGGCCGCGCGGCGGAATCGGCTTCGCGGTGCTGCGTGGCGGCGACATCGTCGGTGAGCACCGGGTGCTGTTCGCGGCGGCTGGAGAGACCTTCGAGATCGCCCACCGGGCGACCGATCGCATGACTTTCGCTTACGGCGCCCTGACGGCTGCCCGGTGGCTCCTCGGGCGCCCGCCGGGCCTCTACGGCATGGCCGACGTCCTCGGCCTGGAGTAGGCCCGCAAGAGGGGCGGCTGCCGCGGTTTCCCGGCGGCCTGCAGGTGGACGCCGTGCGCTGCCGTCGCGTACACTTTCAGCCCGGGTCGGATCCCCATGTGACAGATCGAACAGAGGCGGGCGGAGTCGTGAACGGCTCCTCCCGCTTTGTGTATGCGGCCTGCGCGACGCAAAGGCGGCGCGCCACCGGACGGGAGGCAGCGTAGTGAATCGGATCCCCGCAGTCCTGGCCCTCGAGGACGGCAGCGTGTTCCGCGGCAGGTCCATCGGGGCCCGCGGCAACAGCACCGGCGAGGTCGTCTTCAACACGGCCATGACGGGGTACCAGGAAATCCTCACGGACCCGTCCTACGCCCGCCAGATCGTCACGCTGACCTACCCCCACATCGGCAACACGGGGGCGACGCCCGAGGACCTCGAGGCGGCGCAGGCCTGCACTGCAGGGCTCGTGATCCGCGACCTGCCGCTGCTCCACTCCAGCTGGCGGGCATCGGAGTCTCTGCCCGAGTTCCTGGAACGCGCCCGGATCGTGGCGATCGCCGAGATCGACACGCGCCGCCTCACGCGCCTGTTGCGCGAGAAGGGAGCCCTGGCCGGCTGCATCATGACCGGCGACGCGGTCGACGAGGCCGCGGCGATCCACGCGGCGCGGCGCTTCCCGGGCCTCAAGGGCATGGACCTCGCCAAGGTGGTCAGCGTCCGCCAGCCCTACCAGTGGTCGGAGGGCAGCCTGTGGAAGCGCGAGACACGCCCGCCGAAGCCCGGCGCGCGGCTCCACGTGGTCGCCTACGATTTCGGCATCAAGCGCAACATCCTTCGCCTGCTCGCGGACCACGGCTGCCGCATCACGGTCGTGCCGGCCCAGACGCCGGCCGACGAGGTGCTCGCGCTCTCTCCGGACGGCATCTTCCTGTCGAATGGGCCAGGCGATCCCGAGCCCTGCGACTACGCGATCGCGGCCATCCGGCGCTTCCTCGAGACCGACATCCCGGTGTTCGGCATCTGCCTCGGCCACCAGCTGCTGGGCCTCGCGAGCGGCGCGCGCACGGTCAAGATGAAGTTCGGCCACCACGGCGCGAACCACCCCGTGCAGGACCTCGCGACCGGGCGTGTCTTCATTTCGAGCCAGAACCACGGCTTCGCGGTGGACGAGGCGACGCTGCCGTCGAACCTGATGCCCACGCACCGCTCGCTGTTCGACGGCTCGCTGCAGGGCATCGCCCGCACGGACCGCCCGGCCTTCGGCTTCCAGGGCCACCCCGAGGCGAGCCCCGGGCCGCACGACCTGCGCCCCCTTTTCGAGAACTTCGTGCGGTTGATGGTGCGCCGCCTGCAGTCGCTGCTGCAGGCGAGGAACGCGCCGCGGACCGCAGGGACCTGAGGACCACGCAGCCGATGCCCAAGAGAACAGACATCCAGAGCGTGCTCATCGTCGGTGCCGGCCCGATCGTCATCGGCCAGGCTTGCGAGTTCGACTACTCCGGCGCCCAGGCCTGCAAGGCGCTTCGCGAGGAGGGCTACCGCGTCATCCTCGTGAACTCGAACCCCGCGACGATCATGACCGATCCGGAGACGGCGGACGCGATCTACATCGAGCCGGTCGAGTGGCGCACCGTGGCGCGCATCATCGAGAAGGAGCGTCCCGACGCGCTTCTGCCGACCATGGGCGGCCAGACGGCGCTCAACACGGCGCTCGACCTCGTGCGCGAGGGCGTGCTGGAGAAGTACGGCGTGGAGCTGATCGCGGCCTCGCGCGAGGCAATCGACATGGCCGAGGACCGCGAGCTGTTCCGCAACGCCATGCGGGAGATCGGCCTCGAGACGCCGCGCTCCTACATCGCGCACTCGCTCGAGGAGGCGCTCGCGGTGCAGTCGGAGGTGGGCTACCCGGCCGTGATCCGCCCCTCGTTCACGCTGGGCGGCTCGGGTGGCGGCATCGCCTTCAACCGCGAGGAGTTCGAGTCCATCGTGACCCGCGGCCTCGATGCGTCGCCCACCTCGGAGGTCCTGATCGAGGAATCCGTCCTCGGCTGGAAGGAATTCGAGATGGAGGTGGTGCGAGACCGCCAGGACAACTGCATCATCGTCTGTTCCATCGAGAACCTCGACCCGATGGGCGTGCACACCGGCGACTCGATCACGGTCGCGCCGGCCCAGACGCTCACCGACAAGGAATACCAGCGCATGCGCGACGCCTCGATCGCCGTGCTGCGCAAGATCGGCGTCGAGTGCGGCGGGTCGAACGTGCAGTTCGCGGTGAACCCGGCCGACGGCCGGCTGCTCGTGATCGAGATGAACCCGCGCGTGTCCCGCTCCTCGGCGCTCGCCTCGAAGGCCACGGGCTTCCCGATCGCCAAGGTGGCGGCCAAGCTCGCCATCGGCTACACCCTCGACGAGCTCAGGAACGACATCACGGGCGGCGCGACGCCGGCCTCCTTCGAGCCGGCGATCGACTACGTGGTCACCAAGGTGCCGCGCTTCACCTTCGAGAAGTTCCCTGGCGCGGACTCGCGCCTCACGACGCAGATGAAGTCCGTCGGCGAGGCGATGGCGATCGGCCGGACCTTCCAGGAGTCCCTGCAGAAGGCCCTGCGCAGCCTGGAGACCGGCTGGGACGGCCTGACGCCGATCCTGCAGGGACCGCTGGACGAAGATGCGTCCCAGCGGCTCGCCCAGGAGCTGCGCCACCCGGGCCCCAATCGTCTGCTGCTGCTCGCCGACGCCTTCCGCGCCGGCTGGACCCTGGAGCGCGTGCACGACTGCTCGCGGATCGATCCGTGGTTCCTCGTGCAGATCGAGGATCTCGTGCGCGAGGAGTCGAGGGTGCGCGCGGAGGGGCCGAAGGGCCTCGACGCAGGCCGGCTACGGGAGCTCAAGCGCAAGGGCTTCGCGGACCAGGCGCTGGCCCGCGCGGCCGGCGTCGCCGAGGGAGACATCCGGGCGCGCCGTCACGCGCTGGGGATCCGGCCCGTGTTCAAGCGGGTGGACACCTGCGCCGCGGAGTTCGCCACGTCCACCGCGTACCTCTACTCGACCTACGAGGAGGAGTGCGAGGCCGCGCCGACCGATCGTCGCAAGATCATGATCCTGGGCGGCGGGCCGAACCGCATCGGCCAGGGCATCGAGTTCGACTATTGCTGCGTGCACGCCGCGCTCGCGCTGCGGGAGGACGGCTTCGAGACGCTCATGGTCAACTGCAACCCGGAGACCGTCTCGACCGACTACGACACCTCGGACCGGCTCTACTTCGAGCCGCTGACGTTCGAGGACGTGATGGAGATCATCGAGATCGAGAGGCCGGAGGGCGTCATCGTCCAGTATGGCGGCCAGACGCCGCTCAAGCTGTCTCGCCCGCTGGCTGCGGCCGGCGCGCCGATCATCGGCACGACGCCGGACTCGATCGATGCGGCGGAGGACCGGGAGCGGTTCCAGAAGCTGATCGCTGCGCTCGGCCTGCGCCAGCCCGCGAACGCGACGGCGCGCAACGAGGAGCAGGCGGTCGAGCTGGCCCGGGCGGTGGGATACCCGCTGGTGGTCAGGCCCTCGTACGTGCTGGGCGGGCGGGCGATGGAGATCGTCTATGCGGAAGACGAGCTGCGCCAGTACATGAACGAGGCGGTGAAGGTCTCGAACGACAGCCCCGTGCTGCTCGACCGCTTCCTCGACGTGGCGACCGAGGTGGACGTGGACGCGATCTGCGACGGCACCGACGTGCTGATCGGCGGGATCATGGAACACGTGGAACAGGCCGGGGTGCACTCCGGTGACTCGAGCTGCTCGCTGCCGCCGGCGAGCCTGTCGGCCGCGGTGCAGGACGAGCTGCGCGACCAGACGCGCCGGATGGCCCGCGCGCTCGGCGTGGTCGGCCTCATGAACGTGCAGTTCGCGATCCAGGGCGGGGTGGTGTTCGTGCTCGAGGTGAACCCGCGCGCCTCGCGCACGGTGCCGTTCGTGTCCAAGGCCACGGGCCGGCCGCTCGCCAAGATCGCGGCACGCGTCATGACCGGGCGCAAGCTCGCGGAAATGCGCGAGCTCGAGGAACGCATCCCGCGCTACTACTCGGTCAAGGAAGCCGTCTTCCCGTTCAACAAGTTCCCGGAGTCCGACCCGATCCTCGGCCCGGAGATGAAGTCCACGGGCGAGGTCATGGGCACCGGCAGGACCTTCGGCGAGGCCTACGCCAAGTCCCAGACCGCCAGCGGCTCCCGCCTGCCGACGCGCGGCACCGTGCTGTTCAGCGTCCGCGACCGGGACAAGCCCGCCGCAGTCGAGGTCGCGCGTCGCCTCCTCGCGCGGGGCATGGAAATCGTCGCCACCGAAGGCACCGCGATCGCGATCGAGGCCGCCGGCATCCCCTGCCGCCGGGCGCTCAAGGTCCGCGATGGGCGGCCGCACATCGTGGACATGATCAAGAACGACGAGATCGACCTGATCGTCAACACGACCGAGGGCAAGCTCGCCATCCGCGAGTCGCGATCGATCCGTCGCGAGGCGGTGCTGCGCAAGGTGACGTACTACACGACGGTCGCGGCCGCCCGCGCGACCTGCGATGCGCTCGAGCACCTCGGCAGCCTCGAGGTGAACCGCCTGCAGGATCTTCACAAGGAGCTGACCGCATGACACGGACGCCCATCACCCTGCGCGGCGCCGAGAAGCTTCGCGCGGAGCTCAAGCGGCTGAAGAGCGAGGACCGCCCCAACGTCATCCGGGCCATCGCCGAGGCGCGCGCCCACGGAGACCTCTCCGAGAACGCGGAGTACGCCGCGGCCCGGGAGCAGCAGGGCTTCATCGAGGGCCGCATCAAGGAGATCGAGTGGCGCCTGTCGCATGCGCACGTGATCGACACCGCTTCCCTGCCGGCCACCGGCAAGGTGGTCTTCGGGGCGACCGTGGACCTCGAGGACGAGGCGGGCGGGGCGGTGACCTACCAGATCGTCGGCGACGACGAGGCCGACATCCGTCAGGGGCTCATCTCCGTGAACTCCCCCATCGCGCGGGCGCTGGTGGGCAAGCAGGCGGGTGACGAGGTCGAGGTCGCGGCGCCCGGCGGCGCGAAGGCCTACCAGATCGTCGAGGTGCGCTACCTCTGAGCGCCGCCGGAGCTAGTCGTCCGGCAGAAGGATCTTCGACAGCTCTTTGTTTTTTCGGTAGAAAAGCCCGACGTTTCCGACCTGGAAGACGAGTTCCGATCTCGTTGCTTCGGCAAGTCTCGAAAGGATTTCGTCCCTCAGGTCCCGATCTCCCGTGCGCGCCCGGACCTTCACGAGTTCGTGAGCGCCCAGGGCACCGTCGAGTTCAGCGGCAACGCCCGGCGTGAAGCCGTGCTGGCCGACGAGGACGACCGGGTCGAGTCCGTGACCGAGCCGCCGCAGGTGCTTTTTCTGGTTCTGAGTCAGCGTCATTTGACGATTATAGGACCTCGCCGGCACGCCGCGGCGCTCCGATCGGCCCGACGCCCCTTGTGCAGGCGCGGATGGACCCAAGATCGTCGCGACTTGCGTTGCGGCGGGGCGACCGGTCTGCTGGCCAGCCGGGCCGCTCCGTAGTAATGTCGAACTCGCCCTGAATCCCGGGGTCTCACTTCTGCGAATTCCTGCAGGAGCGAGACTGAGGAGCCAATCACTTGAACGACCTGACCAAGAACATCGTCCTGTGGGTGATCATTGCGATCGTCCTCCTGGCCGTGTTCTCGAATTTCGGCACCCGCGCGGGTGCCCCCCAGGCCCTGCCTTACTCGCAGTTCCTCGAACTCGCGCAAACGGACGGGATCCGCTCGGCCACGTTCAAGGGCGACTCCATCGTCGGGCTGCGCGCCAACGGCGAGCCCTACGTCACCTACAACCCCGAGACCGACAACTCGGCGCTGATCGGCGTGCTGCAGCAGGAGGGCGTTACCTTCGACGCTGCGCCGCCCGAGCGCCAGTCGCTGCTGCTGCAACTGCTCATTTCCTCCTTCCCGATCCTGCTGCTGATCGGCGTGTGGATCTATTTCATGCGCCAGATGCAGGGTGGGGGCGCCGGACGCGGCGCCATGTCCTTCGGCAAGAGCCGGGCCCGGCTGCTGTCCGAGGATCAGGTCACCGTGACCTTCGCCGACGTCGCCGGCGTGGACGAGGCCAAGGAGGAAGTCCAGGAGATCGTCGACTTCCTGAAGGATCCGGCCAAGTTCCAGAAGCTCGGCGGCAAGATCCCGAAGGGCGTGTTGATGGTTGGTTCGCCGGGCACCGGCAAGACGCTGCTCGCCCGCGCCATCGCCGGCGAGGCGAAGGTGCCGTTCTTCACCATTTCCGGCTCCGACTTCGTCGAGATGTTCGTGGGCGTCGGCGCCTCGCGCGTGCGCGATATGTTCGAGCAGGCCAAGAAGCACGCGCCGTGCATCATCTTCATCGACGAGATCGACGCGGTCGGTCGCCATCGCGGTGCCGGCCTCGGAGGCGGGCACGACGAGCGCGAGCAGACCTTGAACCAGCTGCTGGTCGAGATGGACGGGTTCGAGGGCAACGAGGGCGTCATCGTCATCGCCGCCACCAACCGTCCCGACGTGCTCGACCCGGCCTTGCTGCGCCCCGGCCGCTTCGACCGCCAGGTCGTGGTGCCGCTGCCGGACGTGCGCGGCCGCGAGCACATCCTGAAGGTACACATGCGGCGCGTGCCGCTCGGCGACGACGTCAAGCCGAGCGTGATCGCGCGCGGCACGCCGGGCTTCTCGGGCGCCGACCTCATGAACCTCGTCAACGAGGCTGCGCTGTTCGCCGCGCGCGCCAACAAGCGCCTCGTGACCATGGAGGAGTTCGAACGCGCCAAGGACAAGATCATGATGGGCGCGGAGCGCCGCTCCATGGTGATGTCCGAGGAGGAGAAGCGCCTCACCGCGTACCACGAGGCCGGCCACGCGATCGTCGGCCTGAACGTGCCGGAGCACGATCCGGTCTACAAGGTCACCATCATCCCGCGCGGGCGCGCGCTGGGCGTGACCATGTTCCTGCCCGAGGCTGACCGCTACAGCACCAGCAAGCGCCGCCTCGAGAGCCGCATCGCGACCCTCTTCGGCGGCCGCGTCGCCGAGGAGATCGTGTTCGGGCCGGAGTCGGTGACGACGGGCGCCTCGAACGACATCGAGCGGGCCACGGAGCTGGCCCGGAACATGGTCACCAAGTGGGGCCTGTCGCAGCGACTCGGCACCCTGACCTACGCCGAGGACGACGGCGAGGTGTTCCTGGGCCGGTCGGTCACTCAGCACAAGCAGGTCGGCGACAAGACTCGCGATGCGATCGACGAGGAGATCCGCCGCCTCATCGACGACAACTACGAGCATGCCCGCAACATCCTGAATACCCACCTCGAGAAGCTGCACGTCATGGCGGACGCGCTGATGCGCTACGAGACGATCGACGAGAACCAGATCCACGACATCATGGAGGGCCGCAAGCCGCGCGCCCCCGTGGGCTGGGAGGATCTCGGCCCGCCGACCGCCGGTGCCTCGACCGGCGAGAAGCCGGTGGCCGGCCCTGGCGTCGGCGAGCCCGCGGCGGGCCCCACCTGACGCCCAGCCTGCCAGGCTGTTCACGGAAGGGCCGGCAGGGTGACCTGCCGGCCCTTGCCGTCTGGGCGTCGCGCGGCCAACATCGCCGTCCATGTTGCTGAACTGCGGACACCACACCCTGGACCTGTCGCGGCCGGTGGTGATGGGCGTCCTGAACGTCACACCCGACTCGTTCTCCGACGGCGGTCGTTTCCTCGAGCCAGCGGCGGCCGTCGAGCGCGCGCTGATGATGGTGGAAGAGGGAGCGGGCATCGTGGATATCGGCGGGGAGTCCACCCGGCCCGGCGCCGCTCCGGTGCCGGTCGAGGAGGAGCTGGCCCGGGTGCTGCCCGTGCTCGAGCGCCTGGCGGGTGCGCTGCCCGTGCCCGTCTCCGTGGACAGCTCCAAACCCGAGGTCATGCGCCAGGCCGTCGCCGCCGGGGCGGGGATGATCAACGACGTGAACGGCCTGCGCGCCCCGGGCGGCGTTGAAGTCCTGGCCCGGTCGCGCGCGGCGGTCTGTCTCATGCACATGCAGGGCGAACCGCGCACCATGCAGCGGGCGCCGTCCTACGGTGACGTGGTCGCTGAAGTCCGCGCCTTCCTCGGCGAGCGCGTTCAGGCCTGCCGCGATGCGGGCGTCGGCGGCGACCGCATCGTGATCGACCCTGGTTTCGGTTTCGGCAAGACGCTGGAGCACAACCTGGATCTGCTCGGGTCGCTCGACCGGCTGGCCGCGGAGGGGCTGCCGGTGCTGGTCGGCCTTTCGCGGAAGAGCATGATCGGGCAGCTGACGGGCCGGGCGGCCGATGCGCGCCTGCCGGGCAGCCTCGCGCTCGCCGCCATCGCCGTGACCTATGGCGCCTCGATCGTCCGCGCCCATGACGTGGCCGCGACGGTGGACGCCGTCAAGATCGCCGCCGCCGTGCGCGCGCGGCAGGGAGTACCGCAGGCATGAGCAGGAAACACTTCGGCACGGACGGCGTACGCGGGCGGGTCGGCGAGGAGCCGATGACCGTTGATTTCGCCCTGCGGCTCGCAAGCGCCGCCGCGCGCGTGCTGGCGCCCGACGGCGGCACGGTGCTGGTCGGCAAGGACACCCGCGTATCCGGCTACATGTTCGAGTCAGCCCTGGAGGCCGGGTTCGTGGCCGCCGGCGTGGACGTGCTCCTGGCCGGGCCGCTGCCGACGCCGGGCATCGCGTACCTGCTGCAGCGCCTCGGCTGCGACTTCGGCGTCGTGATCAGCGCCTCCCACAACCCCTACGACGACAACGGCATCAAGCTGTTCGACCGCGACGGCGGCAAGCTGCCGGACGAGGTGGAGAAGCAGATCGAGGCCTTCCTGGGCGAGCCAGCCGTGACGCGCGAGTCCGGGCATCTGGGCAAGGCGTCCCGCGTGGATCGCCAGCGCACGCTCTACCAGGACTTTTGCGCCGCGACCCTCCCGCCCGGAATGGACCTGTCCGGCTTCAAGCTGGTGATCGACTGCGCCAACGGCGCCGCCTACAAGGTCGCTCCCCGCGTACTGGCCGACCTCGGCGCCGAGATCATCCCGATCGGCTGCTCACCAAACGGGCGCAACATCAACGCAGGCTGCGGATCGACCGAACCGGAACTCCTGCAGCTCACCGTGACGGGCGTGCGCGCACACGCCGGCATCGCCCTCGATGGGGACGGAGACCGGCTCGTGATGGTGGACCACCTCGGTCGCGTGGTGGACGGCGACCAGCTCCTGTACGTTCTCGCGCGCTCGCGGCAGGAGGCCGGGGCGCTCACTGGACCGGTGGTGGGTACGGTCATGAGCAACCTGGGCCTCGAACTCGCGCTCGCGGAGCTCGGCATCGAGTTCCGGCGCGCGGCGGTCGGCGACCGCTACGTGCTGCAGATGCTGCGCGAGGAGGGCGGCACCCTCGGCGGAGAGACCTCCGGGCACCTGCTGTGCCTCGACAAGGCGACCACGGGCGACGGGCTCGTGGCGGCGCTGCAGGTGCTTGCCGCGATGCGCCAGTCCGGCAAGTCGCTTGCGGAGCTGACTGCAGCGATGCCGAGGTTCCCCCAGAGGCTGCTCAACGTCCGGGTCGCGACCCGCTTCGACGCCGCGGGCCACCCGGCGGTGCGCGAGGCGCTCGAGGCGGTGCAGCAGGCGCTCGGCCGCCGCGGTCGCGTCGTGCTGCGGCCGTCGGGCACCGAGCCGGTCATCCGCGTGATGGTCGAGGGCGAGGACCGGGACGCCGTCGAGCGGCATGCGGCGGCGCTCGCCGAGGCGGTCCGGCGGGCTGCCCCGGAATCAGGCTGAACTGCGCGACAAGGCATTGATCTCGCGGGGGGGCGCGCTTATCCTTGCGCGCCTTTCCGGCAGGGCGAACCGCCCAGGAGCCGGTGCGAGGGGTGCGCATGCGACGTCCGCTGGTGGCCGGCAACTGGAAGATGAACGGCTCTCGCGCCGACAATTCGAAGCTGGTCGAGGCGCTGGTGGCGGGCGATCCGGGTGCTGACGGCGCCGAGGTGCTGCTGTGCCCGCCGTTCGTTTACCTCTGGGAGGTTGGCAGGCTGATCCGCGAGAGCAGCCTCGCCCTCAGCGGCCAGGACCTCTGCGCGGCGGCCAGCGGCGCCCATACGGGCGAGGTGTCGGGCGCGATGCTCCGCGACGTCGGGTGCCGCTACGTGATCGTGGGCCATTCCGAGCGCCGCAGCCTGTACGGCGAGGACGACCAGGCCGTGGCGCGCAAGTACGTGGCCGCGCAGCGTGAAGGCCTGGTCCCGATCCTGTGCGTCGGCGAGTCGTTGGCGGAGCGGGAGGCGGGGCACACCGAGGCGGTCGTGCTGCGCCAGCTTCAGGCCGTCCTCGAGGTGGCGGGGGCGGCGAGTTTCGCTGCCGCGGTGCTGGCCTACGAGCCGGTCTGGGCGATCGGCACGGGCAAGAACGCGACCCCTGACCAGGCCCAGCAGGTCCACGCGCTCCTGCGCGCGCGCATGGCGCGGGAAGATGCTATTATGGCGGCTTCCCTGCGCATCCTGTACGGGGGCAGCGTCAAGGCGGCCAACGCCCATGAGCTGTTCTCCATGCCGGACGTGGACGGCGGTCTCGTCGGGGGCGCCTCGCTGAACGTCGAGGAGTTCCTGGCCATCTGCCGCGCGGCAGGCTGAGAAGAGTCGATCAAGGTTCACGAGATGCTGCATTCACTCCTGGTCACGCTGCATATCCTTCTGTGCGTCGTGATCGTCGGGCTGGTCCTGATCCAGCGCGGCAAGGGCGCCGATGCGGGCGCGGGCTTCGGTGCGGGCGCCTCCGGCACCGTGTTCGGCGCGCGCGGCTCGGCGACCTTCTTCTCGAAGGCGACCGCGGTGGTGGCGACGGTGTTCTTCGTCACGAGCCTGGCCCTGACCTACGTGGCGTCGCGCCCGGCCGAGGCACCGCAGAGCGTCATCGACCGGCTGCCGGTCGAGAGCGTGCCAGTGCCCGCGCCGGCGCCCGCGCCGGGCCTGGGCGGAGACGAGGTGCCGGGCATCGGCGCGCCGCCGCCGGCCGCACCGGCCGAGTGATCTGGTTTGCAGAGGTTCACGCAGTTTCATCGCCGACGTGGCGGAATTGGTAGACGCGCTAGCTTGAGGGGTTAGTGGGGAAACCCGTGTCGGTTCGAGTCCGACCGTCGGCACCAACGTGATCAGAGGGCCCGGCACATGCCGGGCCTTTTGTCATCCGCAGATTGCGCGGGCCACGAGCAGGGTTACCGCCGCCTCGCCAGCCCGGTACAATGCAGCGGCTCGGGACAGACGTCCTCGCCACGCGTCGGATGGATCGCGCGGAATGCTCGAAAACTACCTGCCGACCCTGATTTTCCTGCTGGTCGCCGGCGCCTTCGGCGTAGTCCTGCTGGTGCTCGGATGGCTGCTCGGTCCGCGCAGGCCGACTGCGGAGAAAGCCTCGGCCTACGAGTGCGGCTTCGAGGCCTTCGAGGACACGCGCATGAAGTTCGACGTGCGCTACTACCTCGTCGCGATCCTGTTCATCATCTTCGACCTCGAGATCGCCTTCCTCTTCCCGTGGGCGGTCTCGCTCGACGTCATCGGCGGCTTCGGCCTGCTCTCGATGGCCATGTTCCTCGCGGTGCTCGTGGTCGGCTTCATCTACGAGTGGAAGAAGGGGGCGCTGGAATGGGACTGAGCGCCGCCGCGGAGGCGCCTGCCGAGCGCGGCTTCCTCACGACCAGCATCGACGGGCTGATGAACTGGGCCAGGACGGGGTCGCTGTGGCCCGTGACCTTCGGGCTCGCCTGCTGCGCGGTCGAGATGATGCACGCCGGCGCCTCGCGCTACGACCTCGACCGCTTCGGCGTCGTATTCCGCCCGAGCCCGCGTCAGTCGGACGTGATGATCGTGGCCGGCACACTCGTCAACAAGATGGCGCCGGCGCTGCGCAAGGTTTACGACCAGATGCCGGAGCCGCGCTGGGTGATCTCGATGGGGTCCTGCGCCAACGGCGGGGGCTACTACCACTACTCCTACGCAGTCGTGCGCGGCTGCGACCGCATCGTTCCCGTGGACGTGTACGTTCCCGGCTGTCCGCCGACGGCGGAGGCCCTGATCTACGGCATCGTGCAGCTGCAGAACAAGATCCGCCGCACCAGCACGATCGCCCGTTGAGGACAGGATGAGCAGGATCGAATCGCTGGCGGTGGCCATCGAGGCGCGTCTTGGAGCACGCGTCCGGCGCTTGCCGTCGCTTCCCTCGGAGCTGGCCTTCGAGGTCGGGCCGGCGCAGCTCACCGACGTGTGCCTGGTGCTGCGCGACGACCCCGAGTTCGCCTTCGAGCAGCTCGTGGACCTCGCCGGCATCGACTACCTGCATCATGGGCAGTCGGAGTGGCGGACGCTCTCCGCGACGGGCAGCGGCTTCAGCCG
Organism: Steroidobacteraceae bacterium; assembly: GCA_025458865.1. Taxonomy (GTDB): domain Bacteria; phylum Pseudomonadota; class Gammaproteobacteria; order Steroidobacterales; family Steroidobacteraceae; genus SG8-30. Next base: position 15,218 of record JALORP010000030.1, read on the forward strand.
CGGCGTGTCACGTCGCGCCGCGCCCGGGGACGGCGCCTCCGGCGACCGATTCGCGGTTACGAGCCATCTCTTGTCGGTGTCCCGGAACCAGCGCCTGCGGCTGCGCTGCCCCTGCATCGGCGACGAGCCGCCCATGGTGGACTCGCTGGTGGATGTGTGGCCCTCGGCGAACTGGTTCGAGCGCGAGGCCTTCGACCTGTTCGGCATCGTGTTCCGCGGCCACCCGGACCTGCGGCGGATCCTCACCGATTACGGCTTCATCGGGCACCCGTTCCGCAAGGACTTCCCGCTGTCGGGTCACGTCGAGGTGCGCTACGACCCGGAGAAGGAGCGGGTGGTGTACGAGCCGGTCAGCATCGAGCCGCGCGTCGTGGTCCCGAAGGTGATCCGCGAGGACAACCGCTACCAGCCGATCCTGCGCGAGGTGCCGGACCGTGGCTGAGATCCGCAACTTCACCCTGAACTTCGGGCCGCAGCACCCGGCCGCCCACGGCGTGCTGCGCCTGGTGCTCGAGATGGACGGCGAGGTGATCCAGAAGGCGGATCCGCACATCGGCCTGCTGCACCGGGCTACCGAGAAACTCGCCGAGACGAAGCCCTTCAACCAGTCGATCGGCTACATGGACCGGCTGGACTACGTGTCCATGATGTGCAGCGAGCACGCCTACGTCATGGCCATCGAGAAACTGCTCGGCATCGAGGCCCCGCTGCGCGCGCAGTACATCCGGGTCATGTTCGACGAGATCACGCGCATCCTGAACCACCTGATGTGGCTCGGCTCGCACGGGCTCGACATCGGCGCGATGACCGTCTTCCTGTACTGCTTCCGCGAGCGCGAGGACCTGATGGACTGCTACGAGGCGGTCTCGGGCACGCGGATGCACGCGACCTACTACCGTCCCGGTGGCGTGTACCGCGACCTCCCGGAGCAGATGCCGCAGTTCCAGCCCTCGCCGTGGCGCAAGGACAAGGAACTGAAGCGGCTCAACGAGCGCCGCTCGGGCTCGCTGCTCGACTTCATCGAGGACTTCACGGATCGCTTCCCGGCCTGCGTTGACGAGTACGAGACGCTGCTGACCGACAACCGCATCTGGAAGCAGCGAACCGTCGGCATCGGCGTGGTGTCGCCGGAGCGCGCGCTCGCGCTCGGCTTCACGGGCCCTATGCTGCGCGGCTCGGGCCTCGCCTGGGACCTGCGCAAGAAGCAGCCGTACGACGGCTACGGGAAGATGGACTTCGATATCCCCGTCGGCGTCAACGGCGACTGCTACGATCGGTACCTCGTGCGCATCGAGGAGCTGCGCCAGTCGAACCGCATCATCCGCCAGTGCGTCGACTGGCTGCGCGCGAACCCGGGCCCGGTCATGCTCGCCGACCACAAGGTGACGCCGCCGAGCCGCGAGGACATGAAGGGCGACATGGAAGCCCTCATCCACCACTTCAAGCTGTTCACCGAGGGCTACACGGTTCCGGCCGGCGAGGCCTATGCGGCGGTCGAGGCCCCGAAGGGCGAGTTCGGAATCTGGCTCGTCTCCGACGGGGCAAACAAGCCCTACCGCCTCAAGTGCCGCGCGCCGGGCTTCGCACACCTCGCGGCCATGGACGAGATGGTCGCGGGCCACATGCTGGCGGACGTGGTTGCGGTGATCGGCACCATGGACATCGTCTTCGGGGAGATCGACCGGTGAGCGAGCTGCTGTCGGAGCACACCCGTCACGAGATCGACCACTGGCTGGCAAAGTTCCCGCCGGACCGCCGCCGCTCGGCCGTGATCGCAGCGCTGCGTGCGGCGCAGCACCAGAACAGCGGCTACCTCACGACTGAGCTGATGGACGCCGTGGCCGGGTACATCGGCCTGCCACCGGTGCAGGTGTACGAGGTGGCGAGCTTCTACTCGATGTTCGAGACGAAGCCCGTGGGCCGGATCCACGTGTCCGTCTGCACCAACATCAGCTGCATGCTCTGCGGGTCGCAGGCGATCGTCGAGGCGGTCGAGAAGCACCTCGGCATCAAGACCGGCGAGAGCACGCCCGACGGCAAGTTCTTCCTCAAGCGCGAGGAGGAGTGCCTGGCCGCCTGCAACAACGCGCCGATGATGATGGTTGACCACGTCTACTACGAGAACCTCACGCCCGAGAAGGCCGTGCAGGCGCTCGACAGCGTGGAGTGAGCGCATGGCCCACGAGATGAACCAGGTCGTTTTCGAGCCGCTCAAGTACGAGCGAAGCTGGACGCTAGAGACCTACCGCAGGATCGGCGGCTACGAGGCCTGGGAGCGGATCCTCCGCGAGAAGACGCCGCCCGATGCGATCATCGAGGAGCTCAAAGCCTCGGGCCTGCGCGGCCGCGGCGGCGCGGGCTTCCCGACCGGCCTCAAGTGGAGCTTCATGCCGCGCAAGGCGCCCGGGCAGAAGTACGTCGTGTGCAACTCGGACGAGAGCGAGCCGGGCACCTGCCACGACCGCGACATCCTGCGCTACAACCCGCACGCGCTGATCGAGGGCATGGCCATCGGCGGCTACGCGATGGGCGCCACCGTCGGCTACGCGGCGCTGCAGGAAGCCTATGCCGCGGGCCTCCTGGGCCGGAACATCCTCGGCTCCGGCGTGGACTTCGACCTGCATTCGTTCGTGGGCGCCGGCGCCTACATCTGCGGCGAGGAGACGGCGTTGCTCGAGTCGCTCGAGGGCAAGCAGGGCAAGCCGCGCTTCAAGCCGCCGTTCCCGGCCAACTTTGGCCTGTACGGCCGGCCGACCACGATCAACAACACGCAGAGCTACGCCAGCGTACCGACCATCCTGCGCAAGGGCGCCAAGTGGTTCGCCGACCTCGGCACCACCAATGCCGGCGGTACCGTGATTTTCTCCGTGTCCGGGCACGTCAACAGGCCGGGCAACTACGAGCTGCCGCTCGGGATCCCGTTCAAGGATCTCCTGGAGATCGCCGGCGGCGTGCGCGGGGGCCGCAGGCTCAAGGCGGTCATTCCCGGCGGCTCCTCCGTGCCCGTGTTGCCGGCCGAGAAAATCATGGCCTGCGCCATGGACTATGACTCGCTGCGCGCGGCCGGCTCGGCCGTCGGCTCGGCGGCGGTCATCGTCATGGACGAGACCACCTGCATGGTGCGCGTGCTTGAGCGCATCTCGCGCTTCTACAAGGCGGAGTCCTGCGGCCAGTGCACCCCCTGCCGCGAGGGCACGGGCTGGATGAACCGCCTGGTGCGTCGCATCCTGGCCGGGCAGGGCCGCCGAGAGGACATCGACCTCCTGGTCGGCGTGGCGAACCAGATCGAGGGCCACACCATCTGCGCCCTGGGTGACGCCGCCGCGTGGCCGGTGCAGAGCTTCGTGCGCCACTTCCGCCATGAGTTCGAGTACATGGTCGCGAACGGCGGCCGCAGCATCGTCGAGTCCAGCCCCCGCGAGGCGGCCTGAGGCCGCGCTCCGGTTACCGGTGAACGCATCGCATGAGTGAAGACCTGGTCAACATCGAAGTCGACGGCCGGCCGCTGAAGGCGCGCAAGGGGCAGATGCTCATCCAGGCTACGGACGCCGCGGGCATCTACGTGCCTCGCTTCTGCTACCACGAGAAGCTGTCTGTTGCCGCCAACTGCCGCATGTGCCTCGTCGAGGTGGAGAAGGCGCCCAAGCCCCTTCCGGCCTGCGCCACGCCGGTCGCCGAGGGCATGAAGGCCTTCACGCGCTCGCCGAGGGCGATTGCCGCGCAGAAGGCGACCATGGAATTCCTGCTGATCAACCATCCGCTCGACTGCCCGATATGCGACCAGGGCGGAGAGTGCGAGCTGCAGGACCTCGCGCAGGGTTTCGGCAGCTCCGTGTCGCGATTCACCGAGCGCAAGCGGGTGGTCAAGGACAAGAACCTCGGTCCGCTGATCAGCACGGACATGACGCGCTGCATCCACTGCACGCGCTGCGTCCGCTTCACGGCGGAGATCGCCGGGAAGCAGGAGCTGGGCACCACGGGCCGCGGCGAGGACATGGAGATCGGCACCTGGATCGAGCGCAGCGTGGACCACGAGCTCTCGGGCAACGTGATCGACCTCTGCCCGGTGGGCGCGCTCAACTCCAAGCCATTCCGCCACCGCGGCCGCTCCTGGGAAATGACCCAGCACGAGCTGGTATCGCCCCATGACGGCATCGGCTCGAACCTCTACGGCCACGTGCTGCGCGGGCAGCTCATGCGCGTCGTGCCGCGCCCGAACGAGGAGATCAACGAGACCTGGATCTCCGACCGCGACCGCTTCTCGTACGAGGGTGTCTACTCCGCCGACCGCCTGCGCGCGCCGATGCTGCGCCGCGGCGGCCAGTGGCAGGAAGTGTCCTGGGAGGACGCGCTGACGGCCGCGGCGCAGGGGCTCAAGGATGCCGTAGCGCGTGACGGTGCCTCCAGCCTCGGCGTGATCGGCACGCCGGGCGCCACGCTCGAGGAACTGTACCTGCTGGCGCGCCTGGCCCGTGGGCTCGGCTGCGCGAACGTGGACACCCGACTGCGGCAGCTCGATTTCCGCGGCCAGGACGCAGACCCGGCCGTGCCCGGCCTCGGCATGGCGCTCGGGGACGTGGACGGCCTCGACGCCCTGCTCGTCGTCGGCAGCCACCTCCGCCACGAGGCGCCGATCCTCGCGCACCGTGTACGCAAGGCGGCTACCCGCAACCGCGCGCGCGTCAGCTTCGTCAACCCGGCGAGATACGAGTGGCTGTTCCCGGTGGCGAACGAGATCGGCTGCGGCGCGGAGGGGATGCTCGGCGAGCTGGCCGGCCTTCTCAAGGCCGCCGCCGAGGCGAAGGGCGTGCCGCTGCCGGCGAACGTGGCGGCGCTCGCCTCCGGCGCAACGACCTCCGCTGCGCATCGAGACGTCGTCGCGAGTCTCGCGGGCGAGGGCCGACGCGCCGTGCTCCTCGGGGCGCTGGCCATGCGACACCCGGCGTGGGCGGACCTGCGTGACGCGGCCGCTGCGCTGGCGGAGCTGACGGGCGCGACGCTGTCCCTGTTGCCCGAGGGAGCGAACGCCGCCGGCGCGGCGCTAGCCGGCGCGCTGCCGCACCGCGGCCCGGCCGGCGAGGCGGTCGCGGCGGGCCTCCATACCGTCGCGATGCTGTCCAAGGCGCTGCCGGCCTACCTGCTGTTCGGCGGCGTGGAGCCGGAGGCCGACACGCTGGTCCCGGAGTCGCTCGCGGCGCTCCGCGGCGCGCGCTTCGTCGTAGCGGCGACGCCGTACGCCACCGAGACGCTCAAGTCCTATGCGCACGTGCTGCTGCCGATCGGTACCTTCGCGGAGACCTCCGGCACCTACGTGAACGTGGAGGGGCGCTGGCAGAGCTTCGCTGGATGCGTCCGGCCGGTCGGCGAGGCCCGTCCCGGCTGGAAGGTGCTGCGCGTACTCGGCAACCTCCTCGACGTCGACGGCTTCGACTACGACTCGTCTGAGCAGGTGCGCGAGGAACTGCGCGCCCGGCCGCCGGTGGCGCCCGCGCCGGCCGGCGTCCGCGAGGCCGGCGGCGGTGCCGGCGGCGCCGTCGCGGACATGGCGCTGTACGAGGGAGACGCGATCGTCCGTCGCGCGCTCTCGCTGCAGCAGACGCGCGACGCCGGCCGCGCCGCGGCGCAGGGCTGAGGCAGGGAGGGCGGCGGCATGGACAACCTGCTGAGCCTCTGGAACGGCCTGACCCCCGAGCTGCAGTCGGTCATCGTCACGACCCTGCAGATCGTGGGCGTGATGCTCGCGGTCGTGATCTGCGTCGCCTTCCTCACGCTGGCCGAGCGCAAGGTCATCGGCTTCATGCAGCTGCGGCACGGGCCGAACCGGATCGCCATCTTCGGCCTGCCATTCCTGCGCGGCGTCGCGCAGCCATTTGCGGACGTGATCAAGCTCCTGCTGAAGGAGGTGCTTGTCCCTTCCGCCGCCGACAAGAAACTGTTCATGCTGGCGCCACTGATCGTGCTGGTGCCCGCGCTCGCGGCCTGGGCCGTGATCCCCTTCTCGCCTGAGTTCGTGCTGGCGGACATCAACGCCGGCCTGCTGTACGTGCTGGCGCTGACCTCTCTCGGTGTCTACGGCGTGATCCTCGCCGGCTGGGCCGCCAATTCGAAGTACGCGTTCCTCGGCGCGATGCGCTCGGCGGCGCAGATGGTGGCGTACGAAATCGCGATGGGCTTCGCGCTCGTCGGCGTGCTGATGGCCGCGGGGAGCCTGAACCTCGGCGACATCGTGCGTTCGCAGGAGGGCGGGCCGCTGGCCTGGCACTGGTTCTGGCTGTTCCCGCTGTTCGTCGTGTACTTCATCTCGGGCGTGGCCGAGACGAACCGGGCGCCATTCGACGTGGCCGAGGGCGAGTCGGAGATCGTCGCCGGCTTCCACGTCGAGTACTCCGGCGCCGCCTTCGCGACGCTGTTCGCGCTGCCCGAGTACGCGAACATGATGCTCGTCGCCACGCTGGCGGCGCTGATGTTCCTCGGCGGCTGGCTCTCGCCCCTGCAGGGCTACGTGCCCGACGAGTGGTTCCTGGCGCAGTCCTCGTTCTTCTGGCTGTTCCTCAAGGTCGGTCTGCTGCTGTTCGTGTTCCTGTGGATCCGCGCCACGTTCCCCCGCTACCGCTACGACCAGATCATGCGCCTCGGCTGGAAGGTGCTGATCCCCGTGACCCTCGTCTGGATCGCCGTCGAGGGCGTGATGGTTTGGCTCAAGATCGGGCCATGGGCGCCCTGAGGCCGGCATGAGCAACGTCCGCAGCCTGTTCAAGACGTTCTTCCTCACCGAGCTGCTGGTGGGGATGTCCGTCACCCTGCGCCAGATGTTCGCGCGCAAGATCACCATCCGCTACCCGGAGGAGAAGGCGCCGCAGTCCCCGCGCTTCCGCGGCCTGCACGCGCTGCGCCGCTACCCGAACGGCCAGGAGCGCTGCATCGCCTGCAAGCTCTGCGAGGCCGTCTGTCCCGCGCTCGCGATCACGATCGACTCCGACGTCTCGGAGGACGGCACGCGCCGGACGACCCGTTACGACATCGACCTGTTCAAGTGCATCTACTGCGGATTCTGCGAGGAGGCCTGCCCCGTGGATGCGATCGTCGAGACCCGGATCCACGAGTACCACATGGAGAACCGGGGCGAGAACATCATGACCAAGGACAAGCTGCTCGCCATCGGCGAGCGCTACGAGGCGATGATCGCGGCCGACAAGGCCGCGGACGCCCGCTACCGCTAGGGGAACCGTCCCGGTGCTGACAGAAATCCTCTTCTACGCCTTCGCGGCCGTGCTCATCGGGGCGGCGATCGGCGTGATCACGTCCCGGAACCCGGTGCACTCGGTCCTGTTCCTGGTGCTGTGCTTCTTCAACAGCGCGGTGCTCTGGCTGCTGATCGAGGCCGAGTTCCTCGCCATCGTCCTGGTGCTCGTCTACGTCGGCGCCGTGATGGTGCTGTTCCTGTTCGTGGTGATGATGCTCGACATCAACATCGAGAAGCTGCGCGAGGGCTTCGTTCGGAATGCGCCGCTCGGCGTGCTGATCGCCCTCATCGTGGTGATCGAGCTGTACTACGTGCTGTGGGTCAAGCGGCTCGGCGTGGACGTGACCGGTGGCGTGGCGCCGCTGCCGGAGGGCTACAGCAACACCCAGGCCGTCGGCGCGGTTCTCTACACGGAGTACGTCTACCCGTTCCAGCTGGCCGCGGTGGTGCTGCTGATCGCCATCGTCGCCGCGATCTCCCTGACCATGCGCAAGCGCCCGGGACTCAAGACCCAGGACGTCGCCGCCCAGGTCGCGGTGCGTCGCGAGGACCGGGTTCGGCTGGTGAAGGTCGCCCCGGAGGAGGAGAAGTGATCACTCTGCCGCACTACCTCCTGCTCGCCGGAATCCTGTTCGCGATCGCGGTCGCGGGCGTGTTCCTGAACCGCAAGAACGTGATCGTGCTGCTGATGTGCATCGAGCTGATGCTGCTGGCCGTGAACTTCAACTTCGTGGCCTTCTCGCGTTTCCTCGGCGACCTCGACGGGCAGATCTTCGTGTTCTTCATCCTCACGGTGGCGGCCGCGGAGGCCGCCATCGGCCTGGCGATCCTGGTCGTGCTGTTCCGGGAGAGGCGCAGCATCAACGTCGAGGAACTCGACGCGATGAAGGGTTGAAGATGGCGATGGAGCAGGTCTACCTCACGATCGTCCTGGCCCCGCTGCTAGCGGCCATCGCCGCCGGCTTCGGCGGGCGCGTCATCGGCCGCACGGCCTCCCACGTCGTCTGCATCCTCGGCGTCGCGCTGTCCTTCGCGCTGTCCGCCTGGGTGCTGAAGCTGCTGGTCGTGGACGGCATGGAGCCGTTCACCGGGACGGTATACGTCTGGGGCGTCAGCGACGGCATCCAGATGGAGGTCGGGTTCCTGGTGGACCGGCTGTCGGCGCTGATGATGGCCGTCGTGACCTTCGTGTCGCTGTGCTGATGCTGGTGATGTCCAACAACTACCTCCAGCTGTTTTTCGGCTGGGAGGCCGTTGGCCTGGTCTCGTACCTGCTGATCGGCTTCTGGTACAAGCGCCCGACCGCCATCTTCGCCAACTACAAGGCGTTCCTGGTCAACCGCATCGGCGACTTCGGCTTCGTGCTCGGCATCGCCGGAATCGTCTACTACACGGGGACGCTCGATTACGCGGAGTCGTTCAGCCGCCTCGACTCGATCGTGGGCGAGCGCATGGCGAGCTTCCCGGGCGACACGACGTCGGCGGCGAAGCTCATCTGCATCGCGCTCTTCATCGGCGCGATGGGCAAGTCGGCGCAGGTGCCGCTGCACGTGTGGCTTCCGGATTCCATGGAAGGCCCGACGCCGATCTCGGCGCTGATCCACGCCGCCACCATGGTGACCGCCGGCATCTTCATGGTCGCGCGGCTGTCGCCCGTGTTCGAGCTCTCCGTCGACGCGCTTTCCTTCATCCTCGTCATCGGTGCGACCACGGCGCTGTTCATGGGGCTCCTCGGCCTCGTCAACAACGACATCAAGCGGGTGGTGGCCTATTCCACGCTCTCGCAGCTGGGCTACATGACCGTGGCCCTGGGCGCGGGCGCCTACGCCGCCGGCGTCTTCCACCTCATGACCCACGCGTTCTTCAAGGCGCTGCTGTTCCTCGCGGCGGGCTCGGTCATCATCGCGATGCACCACGAGCAGGACATGCGCCGCATGGGCGGGCTGCGCAAGTACATGCCTGTCACGTACTGGACCGCACTGGTGGGCTCGCTGGCGCTCATCGGGTTCCCGGGCATGTCCGGGTTCTTTTCCAAGGACCTGATCATCGAGGCGGTGCATGCGTCCGACGTGCCCGGGGCGGCTTACGCATACTGGTGCGTCCTGCTCGGCGTGTTCGTTACCGCGCTGTACAGCTTCCGGCTAGTGTTCATGGCCTTCCACGGAAAGGAGCGCATGGACGAGCACACCCGCGAGCACCTGCACGAGAGCCCCTGGGTCGTCACCCTGCCGCTGGTCGCCCTGGCGGTGCCCTCGCTCGCGATCGGCTGGCTCACGGTCGGGCCGGTCATGTTCGGCGGATTCTTCGACGGCGCCATCCAGCACGCGCCCGACGGGCCGCTGGCCGAACTGGCCGCCGGCTTCCACGGGCCGGCCGCTTTCGTCACACACGCCCTGGTCGCGCCGGCCACCTGGCTGGCGGCCGCGGGAGTGCTCACGGCATGGTTCCTGTACCTGCGCCGCCCGGACATTCCTGCCAGGCTGCAGGAGCGTTTTGCGCCGCTGCACAAGGTGCTGGAGAACAAGTACTACTTCGACTGGTTCAACGAGAACGTCGTCGCGGCCGTTGCGCGCGGCCTGGGCCGCCGGCTGTGGAAGCGTGGCGACGAGACCGTGATCGACGGCTGGCTGGTCAACGGCACCGCCGGATTCGTGGGCGCGCTGGCCGGCGCCGTGCGCCACGTCCAGTCGGGCTACCTGTACCACTATGCCTTCGCGATGATCATCGGCCTGTCGCTGCTCCTCGCCTGGCTGCTGATCTGGAGCTGATCGTGCAGACCCACACCCATTGCCTGCCGCTCGCCGCCGCCCCTGGGGGCCGGGCATGAGCGCGGGATTCCCGCTGCTGTCACTTCTCGTCTGGCTGCCCATCGCCGGCGGCGTGGCGGTGCTCGCGCTGGGCGAACGGCGAGTGGCGGCGGCCCGGTGGGCGGCTCTCGGGGTCTCGGTCGCGGCCTTCCTGCTCTCGGTGCCGCTGTGGACGGGCTTCGACGCGATGTCGGCGGACATGCAGTTCGTGGAGCGCGCTCCCTGGATCGTGCCGCTCAACGCCTGGTATCACCTCGGCGTGGACGGCATCTCGATGCCGCTGGTGCTGCTCACAGCGTTCATGACCCCGCTGGTGGTGATCGCCGGCTGGACCGTGATCGAGAAGAAGCCGGCGCAGTACTTCGCCGCCTTCCTGATCATGGAAGGGCTCATGGTGGGGGTCTTCGCGGCGCTCGACGCGCTGCTGTTCTACGTTTTCTGGGAAGCGATGCTGATCCCGATGTTCATTATCATCGGGATCTGGGGCGGCGCACGGCGCGTGTATGCCACCGTCAAGTTCTTCCTGTACACCTTCCTCGGCTCGGTCTTCATGCTGGTCGCGCTGATCTACATGTACCTCCAGAGCGGCAGCTACGCGATCGCCGACTTCCACGCGCTTCCGCTCGGCATGACCGCCCAGGTGCTGATCTTCCTCGCCTTCTTCGCGGCCTTCGCAGTCAAGATCCCGATGTGGCCCGTGCACACCTGGTTGCCGGACGCCCACGTCGAGGCGCCGACCGGCGGCTCGGTGATCCTGGCCGCGATCATGCTGAAGATGGGCGGCTACGGCTTCCTGCGCTTCAGCCTGCCGATCACCCCGGACGCGAGCCGAGAGCTCGACTGGCTGATCATCGGGCTGTCGCTGATCGCCGTGGCCTACATCGGCTTCGTCGCCTTGGTCCAGCAGGACATGAAGAAGCTGATCGCCTACTCGTCCATCGCCCACATGGGCTTCGTGACGCTGGGCTGCTTCCTCGCCTTCGCCATCGTCGAGAACACCGGCTCGGCCCGCGGGGCAACGATGGGTCTCGACGGCGCGATGGTGCAGATGATCTCCCACGGCCTCGTGTCCGGCGCGCTGTTCCTGTGCGTGGGGGTGCTCTACGACCGCCTGCACACCCGCGACATCACCGCCTACGGCGGCGTGGTGAACACCATGCCGAGGTTCGCCTTCTTCGCCGTGCTGTTCGCGATGGCGAATGCGGGGCTGCCGGGCACCTCCGGCTTCGTCGGGGAGTTCCTGGTGATCATCGCCAGCTTCAAGGCCCACTTCATGTACGCCTTCATCGCGGCGACGACGCTGATCCTCGGCGCGGCCTACACGCTTTGGCTGGTCAAGCGGGTTGTGTGGGGCGACATCGGCAACGACGGCGTCGCGTCCCTCAAGGACGTGAACCGGCGCGAGTTCACCGTTCTCGCGATCCTCGCGGTGGCCGTTCTTCTGCTGGGCCTGTGGCCTGCGCCGCTGCTCGACGTGATGCGCCCGACCCTGGCCCAGCTCGTCGAGCAGATGCTCGCGAGCAAGCTGTGACCGGCGCGAGGTAGGACGACATGACTCTGGCCCTCACCTGGAACGACGTCGCGCCCGCCGGCGCGGAGATCTTCCTGCTGGCCGCGGCCTGCGCCGTGCTGCTCGTGGACCTGTTCCTCGACGACCGGCGCCGCTGGGTGACGCACCTGCTCACCATCGTCGCCCTTGCCGGTGCCGCTGCCGTGACGTCGGCCGTCGCGCCGGCGCACCGGGAGGTGGCCCTGTTCGGCCAGTTCGTGGCCGATCCCATGGCGACCGTCCTCAAGCTCTTCAACTACGCGGTGACCGCCGTCGTCCTGCTGTATTCGCGGGACTACCTGGAGAAGCGGGGGCTGTTCCGCGGCGAGTACTTCGTGCTCGTCCTGTTCGCGGTGCTGGGCATCAACGTCATGGTGTCGGCGGGCAGCCTGCTGACCATGTACCTCGGCATCGAGATCCTCGCGCTGTCGCTCTACGCGATGGTCGCCTTCGACCGCGACAACGGCGTGGCGGCCGAATCGGCCATGAAGTATTTCGTGCTGGGCGCGATCGCGTCCGGCACGCTGCTCTACGGCATCTCGATCCTCTACGGCGTGACCGGCACGTTCAGCCTCCAGGGGCTCGCCGAGGGCGTCGACGCATCCGCCAACCGGCACATCGGGCTGCTGTTCGGTCTCGCCTTCGTCGTCGTCGGCATCGCCTTCAAGTTCGGCGCCGTGCCGTTCCACATGTGGCTTCCCGACGTCTACCACGGCGCACCGACCGCGGTGACCCTGTTCGTGGGCAGCGCACCGAAGCTTGCTTCCTTCGCGCTCGCCATGCGGGTGCTTGCCGAGGGGCTGGGCGGGATGACGGATGCCTGGCAGGACATGCTGGTCGTGCTGGCCGTGCTGTCAATGACCGCCGGCAACCTGATCGCCATCGCGCAGACCAACATCAAGCGCATGCTTGCCTATTCCACGATTTCGCACGTGGGCTTCATCCTGCTCGGCATCCTCGCTGGCACGGCCGAGGGCTACCAGGCGGCGATGTTCTACACGCTCACCTACGTGGTCATGGCGACCGGCGGGTTCGGCGTGATCCTCCTGCTTTCTAGCAAGGGATTCGAGGCCGACGAGCTCGACGACTACAAGGGGCTCAACCAGAAGAGCCCTTGGTTCGCCTTCGTCATGCTGGTGTTGATGTTCGGCATGGCCGGCGTGCCGCCGATGGTCGGCTTCTGGGCCAAGGTGCAGGTCATCTCGGCCGTGGTCGGCGCCGGCCTGACGTGGCTCGCCGTGCTGTCGGTGCTCCTGTCGGTCGTCGGCGCCTTCTACTACCTGCGCGTGGTGAAGCTGATGTACTTCGACGCGCCGAAGGACGATGGCAGGGTGGAGGCGGCGCCCGGACTGCGCTGGGTGCTGTCGGCGAACGCGCTGATCGTGCTTGCACTCGGACTGATGCCCGGCTGGCTGCTGCAGGTCTGTGTCAGCGCGCTTCCGGGCTGAAGCCTCTGTCGCCGCTCCTGCGAACCCTCGCGATGGTTGCTTCCATCCACCGCCTTGCCTATACTTAGCGGCTCAGTTGCGGGGTGGAGCAGTCTGGCAGCTCGTCGGGCTCATAACCCGAAGGTCGCAGGTTCAAATCCTGCCCCCGCTACCAACTCAAGCAACGCGGCCCCTCTTAGCTCAACTAACGACTCTCAACCTGCAGCAATCCTGCGCGAGCGGTCGGCCTTGATCAGGCCCGCGCGCGGGCTCCCGCGATGAGCCGAAGTTCGTCTGGCAGCATCGGCAGCGCCGCCTGCGCCTTCGCCGGCTCGAGTGGAAGCGGGCGTCGGCGGTCGGCGCGCTTTAGTTCTACACGAATCGAAGCAATTGCCGTGCGTCCGGGCGGCCTCGGAAATCCATTAAAAACAGTAGGATGACTCTTGCATCGCGCGTAATGCTTGCGGATCTGCATAGCTTGACATAACTTGGCTTTCTATCGCGGTCGTAGGGTGCCGAAGAGCACTCGACTTGCGCGCCAACGCGGGGGATCGAGGCGGGCCGAACGATGCACACACACAGCGATGCTGGTGAAACGCGGCTGGATCCCGCCGCGGACGAGTTTGCTCCTGCGGCGGCAGGTCGCCCGGCTCACGTGCGCAGTGAGGAACTCCTCGGCTTGCGGCCGGCCGGTTCCGGCCGGGATGCACAGGCGCCCGCCAGCACGGCTCCTGCGGCCGACGCTGCGGCCAGCCGCATTGCGAAACTGGAGCAGCAGTGCTTCCGGCTCGCCCACGAATTGTCGAGCGTCGCCTGCGACGCGGATCGCCGCGACCGCGAGTACCAGGCTCAGATCGATGCGCTGGTCAGGCGCCTGCACGAGTGCGAGTCGGAGCTGTCGGACCGGGACGGCCGGCTCGCGTCGATGACGCAGGCCTATGAAGGCTTGCGGTCGCAGGTCGAGAACGGCGGGGTGCCGGCCACGGCCGCGGCCGCCGTGTATCGCAGGGAGCTTCGCCGCAATGCCGAGGTTGCCACCGGCCTCCGCGCGCGCCTCGAGGAACGCGGTCGCGCCCTGGAGCTTGCCGGCGAGCAGATCGCGGCTCTCCACGCCGAGCGTGCGCGGCTGATCGACGCGCTGGATGAACGCACGCGACAGGTGGGCGAACTGGTTGCGCAGCTGACCCGCGGTGAGGTTCGCGATGGGTTCGGGATCGATTTCCGAAGCGGCCTCGGGCCTCTACTCCTTCAGGACGCCTCCACCACGGCGGAGTCCGGCGTCACCGCAGGCTGGCACACGCCGGGCATCAACGAGCAGACGATCGTCCTCGAGGCCGGGCCGCCGCCGGACACGGCGGCGGAAAGCGCGACCCCCGGCCCTGTGACGGTCGCCGGTCCCGCGGCAGCGGTTCCAGGCCCGAGGTTGCGGAGATACCTGCTGCCGGTCCAGTCCGATGTGGATCCGCCCTTCGAACTGACCGGCCCCCGATCCTACGTGGGCCGCGGGATCGAGGCGGACGTCTGCCTCGCGCACCCGACCGTCAGCCGCCTGCATGGCGTCCTGTACCGCATCGGTGGCTCCACCATCGTCGAGGATGCCCGCAGCTCGAACGGCGTCTTCGTCAACCGGGAGCGCGTGCAGCAGGCCGTATTGAAGGACGGCGACATCGTGTCCTTCGGCAACGTGGCCTTCTGGTTCCGCGTGACGGTTTCGGACTCCTAGCCCGGCGCCGGGCTCACTTCCCCGGTTCCGTCGGCAATGGCGGCGGTGCCCGGCGTACGGGCCGGTGCGTCGCGAGCTGCGCCATCACCTCGGCGATCGCGGCGTCGAGCTGGGTGTCCTCGCCACGGTTGACGGCCAGCGGGTCGAGCCTGACCTCGATGTCGGGCGCCACGCCCTCGTTCTCGATGCGCCACTCGCCCTCGGGCGTGTAGAAGCGGAAGTAAGGCACCGTCATGCGGCCGCCGTCCACGAAAGCGGGGTTGGTGGCGATGCCGATGAGCCCGCCCCAGGTGCGGGTGCCCATGAGCTTGCCGATGCCCTCGCGCCGGAAGGCGTAGGGAAGGAAGTCGCCGCCTGATCCTGCATCCTGGTCGATCAGCATGACCTTCGGGCCGTACATCGCGCCGCCCGGCGTGTCGAACGGCGCGCCGTCGCGGTCCATCCAGCTCGAGAGGTAGCTGCGGCGCAGGACATCGGTGACGTAATTTGCCGCCTGGCCGCCGCCATTGCCCCGTTCGTCGATGATCATCGCCTCCTTGTCCACCTGGGCGAAGAACATGCGATTGAAGAAGCGGTAGCCTTCGGTGGTCGTGTTCGGGAGGTAGACGTAGCCGACGCGGCCGTTGGTGGCCGCCTCCACCCGCGCGCGGCGGGTGTTCACCCAGTCCCACAGGCGCAGCGTCCGTTCGCTGGCGATCGGCTCGACCACGACGTTGCGGCGGTTCAGCCCGCCCGGGTCGTCGGCCACCGCGAGCGTCGTCTGCTGTCCGACGGTGCCTGCCATGCGCTGGTGCAGGTTGTCGCCGCCGGCCAGCTCCTGGCCGTTGATCGCGAGGATGTAGGCGCCCGCTGCGACGCGCAGCCCCGGACGCCCGAGCGGCGCCGGGTTGAAAGGGTCCCAGCTGCCGCCGTCGAGGATGCGCGCGATGCGCCAGCGTCCCTGCTCGACGCGAAGGTCGGCGCCCAGCAGGCCGGCCTGGTCTTCTCCAGGGGGCGCATAGGTGTCGCCCCCCGCTGCGCGGTTGTGGCCCGCCTGCAGCTCCGCGATCATCTCCACGATCACGTCATTAAGGTCCTCGCGGCGGCCCACGTGCGCGAGCAGCGGCCGGTAGCGGGCCGACACGGCGTCCCAGTCGAGGCCGTGCAGGTTCCTCGCGTAGAAATAGGCGGGCTGCATGCGCACCGCGTCCTCGAAAATCTGGCCCCACTCGCGGCGCGGGTCCACCATCATGCGAAGCCCGGCGGTGTCGAGCGGCTCGAGCTTGATGTCGTCCTTCACCTCGCCGGTGAGCAGGGCGCCCTTGGCGTTGCGCACGATCAGGTGCGTGCCCCCCGCGCCGAGCCTTGCCGCCACGATGCCGTCGGCGACGTGGACCACCTCCCGCTTCTCGAAGTCGTAACGCTTGAGGCTGTTGCCGGCCTCGACGCGGTCGCCGTTCGGGGTGGCGCTGGCGCCTGGCTGGACGGCGTCGATGAAGAGCAGGTCGCCATCCTCGGCGACCCCGAGCGACTGGTAATTGCGTTCGGCGATCGGGATCGCGGCAATGCGACGGGTGATGCCGGCGAGATCCACCCGCGTGGGCGCAGGCTTCTTGTCCTTGCCGTCCTTGCCGCTCCTGTCGCCATTGCCATTGCCGTTGTCGGCATCCGCGTCGTCCTTCCCGGCCTCCTCGTCACCGGCGCGTGGCGCGACGGGCGACTCGCCGTCGCTCGCGAGCACCACGGCATAGAAAGTGCGGCGCTCGTTCTGTTCCTGGCTGGAGAGGTCGAGCCCGACCTGGTGCGGGCCCGCGTTGGTCGAGGCCGCGAAGAAGAGGTGCTTGCCGTCGGGGGAGAAGGCGACTTCGGTCACATCGGCCATCCCGTCGCTCAGGCGCGTGCTGGACTGCCCCTCCAGGTCACGCAGCATCAGGTCCGAGAGGAAGTTCGGCCGCTCCAGCGCGTACGCAAGCCAGCGCCCGTCCGGGGAAAAGTCGACGGGGAAGTCGCTGCGCCGGTGGTGGGTGTCGACGCGTGTACGGCTGCCGTCGGAGACGCGGATGACCCAGAGGTTGAGCCGGTTGTCGGCATAGGCGATGCGCCCGCCGTCCGGCGACCAGGAGAGCAAACGGTGGAACTCCGGCCCGAGCGGCATGCGGCGCTCGCGCTCGAGCCCCGCCTGGTCGCGAAGTACCAGCGCCTGGCCGGCGTCCTCCTGGACGACGTAGGCGATCTCATCGCCCTTCGGCGACCACAGCGCGGTGTACTCGCGGCGGCCGTCGCTGCGGGTGATGTTGCGGGTGGAGCCGTGCTTGACGGGGACCGTGAAGACCTCGCCGCGCGCGGTGACCAGCGCGCGCTTGCCGCCGGGGGAGATCGCGATGTCCTCGACCAGCTTGCTGGCGTCCTTCCACTGCGGGCGGGTCTGCGGCAGGTCCGCGGCAAGGGTCACGGGTATGTCGCGCACGCGGCCGCTCGGGACGTCGAGTTCCTTCAGGCGGCCGGCGGCCTCGTAGACGATCTTGTCGCCGTGGGCGTCGGCCGCGCGCACGTCCCAGGGCGCTTCGTCCGTGAGGCGACGCGCGCCGCCGCTGGCCGGGTCCCACGCAAAGACGTTGAACGTCGCATCCTCGCGGTCGGAGATGAAATACAGCGCGTCGCCGATCCACATCGGCTCGATGTCGTTGACGCGCTCACCGGGGATCACCGTCAGTTCACCCTTGGCGGGGTCCATGACATGGATGGAAGGCGAGGTGCCGCCACGGTAGCCCTTCCAGCCCGAGCCGCCGCCGAAAAGCCCGCCATAGGCCGGCATGAAGGGCACGTAGGCGAGCCGGCCGCCATTCCATCGGCCGGCGAAATACGCGGCCTCCATCACCTTCGACGGCGCCCCGCCCTCGGCCGGGATCTCCCAGAGCTGATGGGACCGGCTGATGCCCACCTCGCGACGCGAGGCGAAGCTGATCCGCCGTCCGTCGGCCGACCATCCGGTGACCCGGTCTTCGCCTGGGTGCCAGGTGAGGCGCCGGGCGGTGCCGCCGCCGGCATGCATGACGTAAACCTCGAGGTTGCCGTCGCCGTGGTCCCGGCTGAAAGCGATCAGCGTTCCGTCCGGCGAAAACGCAGGCAGCGACTCGGAGGCAGGATCCGAAGTCAGCCGGCGTGGATCACCCCCGTTCCGGTCGACGCTCCAGAGATCCCCCGCATACACGAATGCGATGCGGTCGGCGGAGACGGCCGGATCGCGAAGCAGCAACGTCGGCCCGTCCGCCGCGCGTGACGTGCTGGCGGCGGACAGGCACGCCACGGCGAGGGCAACGAAAAGGGTCAGGTGACGCATTCGAACGGACTCCCCCGGGTCGAGGGCCACGAATCTACCCGAGACAAGCGCCGACCGGGACGCCGGTCCCCCGGCCAGGCCCGCCTACCTTGAATCCACCGGGACCGCCATTGCGATTTTCCGAGGGATGGTGCCCAATCCATGCCGGGCCCGACGGTACGGCGACAGACAAGGAGTCCTGCTGATGCGTGTAGCCATGTCTCTTCTGGTTCTCGTGGCGGTGGCGCTGGCGGCTGGCTGCGCCGCGGAAGACACCCGGTTATCTTCGTCGGCCGCCATCAGTGGGCAGAATCTCCACCTGCTGGTGGAGTCCCGCGAGCTGCCTGACTGGCACCCGCCCATCGCGGGCCTGCCGCAGGGTCACCCGCCGATCCGGTCGAGGCCCGCCTTGCCGGAGGGCCATCCTCCGATTCCGGGCGACGGCATGCTCCCCGAAGGACACCCCCCGGTCTGTCCCGCGATGGCTGGCCGCGAGGCGAGCGAGGCGGCGCCGCGGCGCCCCTCGCGTCCTGCCGGGTACGAGGTCATCCGGATCTAGGGTGCTTCGATCGCGCCGATGGCGGCGGCCCCCCCCGACGGACGCAGCGTCCCGCGCTGGTCCGTGGCTGGCCGGGAGACCGTGAGCCGCGGCTGCGTGCTGACGGTCATCCGGATGCGCGAGTTCTCCGCCAGGGCTCCGGCAGTGAAAAGCGTGCGCCACACGTCGTCGTTGATCATCGCCACCGACATTCCCGCGATGGCATGCGCAGCGAGCGCGGCGTCGAGCCGGTGCCAGAACTCGATGTAGGGGTGGTTCGCGAGTTCCCGCGGCCAGGTCTCCGCGGGCCCGAAGAAGTGCGTGTCCGCGAGCGTGAGGATGGCGTTGCCGTCAGGGTCGCGGTAGGGCTGGGGGCCGGGCAGGGACGCATCCGAGTCCGCGCCCTTCAGGAAAGCCTCGAAGTCGGCCGCAAAGGCGGCCGCGAAACCGGGCAACGCGTAGCGGGACTCGATCCTGCCCAGCATGATCTGGAGAAAGTCGTCCGTGCCGCCCGCGGCGACCTCGTACTCCCCGAGGGTCTCGGAGACTTCGTACGTGCCCGCGGGCACGCGGGCGAGAGCGCTGCCACGCGGCGCGTAATGCCGGACGGCAGGCCCGCCGGCGTCCGCGCCGGTCGAGATGATCGAGTCGGAGTACGTGATGCCCGCGGCGAGGTCCAGCACATCGGCCGCCGCGACACCATTTTCGTCGCCGACCTGGGGGTAATGCTTGCGGCTCAGGGACGCCCACCCGGGCTCGCCCACCGGCACGAGGATCTGGCTGAAGTCGATCGCCCCCAGGCGATTGTGTCCGGCGCTGCGGAAGTAGAACAGCGAACCCGTGAAGATGTCCTGCGGATAGCGCCCGCCGCCGATCTCCTGCACGACGTTTCCCGCGACGATCGAGTGGCCGAGGATCAGGTGCTCGACCGCGTGGGCATTGCCGACCGTCGCGGCGATGCCGCCGGCGAGGTTGCGCCGGCCTAGGCTGTCGGTTCGCGGCACGCCCTGTGTCTCGTTCTCGACGATGGTGCAGGCGAGCAACTCCATGTAGCCGTTCGACATGTAAAGCCCGGCGCCGCGCCAGTAGCCCTGCGCCAGCACGAAGGGTGGCAGGCCCGGCGCAGGCGAGGCGAGGTTGCGGGCGATGGTGCTGCTGGTAACCCGCAGCGTCCGGCTGTTGCCGATGCCGCCGCCGTCCGAGTAGACGCCGCCGCCGTAGGTGAACAGCCCCTGGATCCGGTTGCCGGTGACGGCCGTTCGCGCGATGGTCGAAGTCGGGCGGGAACTGCCGGCGCCACCCACGACGTAGACCCCGCCGCCGGCCGCCCCGCCGCCGAGGACGGAGTTTCCGCTGATCGTGCAGTCCTCGATTTCGACGATGTCCGCGTACACGGCGCCGCCGAAGGCGCCGCGATCGCGTGACGAATCGAAGTCCCCCTCCACGGAATTGCCGTACAGCCGGCAGTCGACGAGTTTCGCCACGCCCCAAACGGCGAGCGCGCCGCCGCGGGCCAGCGTCCACGGCTGGTCGTCCGGGGCCGTGACGGGAAGCCGCTGGGCGACGCTGCGCCCTCCGGTGATCGCCACGTTCACGAGCGTGAGGTCGCCGTAGACCGCGAGCACGCGTGCGCCCGGGTCGTCGCCGCCGGTCCATTCGAGGGTGATCCCGCGAGGCAGGGCCGACGCATCCATGACCACGTCCTTGTGCGCGAAAAGGGCGGAGCGGCCATAGTCGCGGTCCAGGTACCCGACGAGGTAGGAAACGGGGCCGCTGGGCTCGTTGCGCATGCCCATCACTTCGCCCTTCAGGATCGTGTGCTCCTCGGCGACCAGCGTGAGCGATATCGTGCCGCCGTCGAGCGACGGATCGAAGGTGATCGTCTGGCCCGCGATGGCGTGCGCCATGGCCGAGCGCAAGGTCACCGTGCCCGCCGGCGGCGCGGCGATGTCGGCAAGACTGTTCACGACGATCGGCGACGCCGGCGGCGTGCTGCCGCCGGAGTTGCCGCCACCGCCGCCACAGGCGGCCAGCGCGCCGGCTGCCAGCAGCACCAGAATCGCGCGTATTGTGCTCATGGATTCGTACTCTCCGCAGCCTGTCGCTGGCCTGATGCTAGGCGCGAGAAGGGCAGGCCCGCGTCCGTGAACTCCGCCGTGCCCGTCCACGCCGGGCACTCACGGTGGCGGTGTACGGGGCGGCTTCAGACGGATGTCGCTCTCCTGGTCCGGCCGCCGCCCCCGCTTGTCCGTGTAAAAGGCGCGTATGCGCGCGAAATCGGCCTCCGCGTCGCCGGTCATCTCCAGATAGGCGCCGATCCCGACGCTGCGTGTCGCGTAATCAATGAAGCCGAGGCCCACCGGGAGCCCGCCGGCGACGGCGATCTGGTAGAAGCCGGACTTCCAGTGATCGGTCCGGGAACGAGTACCTTCCGGCGCGACCGCGAGCCACATCCATTCCTGGCGCGCGAATTCCTCGAGCAGCGTCGCGACGAAGCCGGTGCGTTCGCGACGGTTGATCGGGATGCCTCCCATGCGGATGAACAGGCGGCGCAGCGGCCAGCGGAACAGGCTGTCCTTGCCCATCCAGTGCGCGGGCAGGCCGGCCGCGAACTTGAACAGGACGCCGACGATGAAGTCCCAGTTCGAGGTATGGGGATAGACGACGATGATGCCCTTAGGCGCGGGCGGCGGCACGAACACGCTGCGCCAGCCGAAGGCACGCAGTGCCGCCGCGGCGAATCGCTGTAGGAGGGATGTGCGGACTCCGGCCTGCGGTGTGGTCATCTGCATGCCGCATGGTTGCACGGCGGCGTGACATGGGCACGGTTAGTCGACGCTCGTTTCCCCTTCAGGTCAATCCGGCGTTCTACCTGCCGCAGGACGGCAGCCCGGTATTGTTGCCAATGCCACAAGGCCCAGACTTCTGGCAGAACTGGCCCGGGACCAGGGAGACCGCTCATGATCAGCACGCCGACCCGCGACAACCACGGCAGCGCCCCGGCGGCGCCCGTCCGTACAGCCCACTCACGGAATTGGCGCCTGGCCGTAGCCATTGCCGCCGCCTGCTCCGCGGGATCGGCGCTGGCCGGACCCGACCCCTGCAGCCTCGTGGATGGCGTGCTGACCTGCAGCGGGGACCAGTCCGACGGCGTGAGCGTCCAGGTCACGCGCTTCACGCCCGAGGTGACGACGCTGAACGTCACCGGTCTCACCGCGCCGATCGAAACGACCACCACGGCCGGGATCTCCTTCCGCACCGAGACCGGCAGCCGGATGACGATGACGGTGGGCGAGAGCGCCGCGCCGGTGACGCTCGAGACCGGCGGCACGGGCGCCTCAGGCATCGGCATCCTCGTCGACAGCGTGGGCGCGAACTCCGGCGTTTCGTCGATTCCGGCGCTGAATCTGCTGATTCCCGATGGACCGGCGGGCGCAGGCGGGCCTGTCACGGTGACGAGCTTCGCCGGCATCACGACCACCGGCGACGGGGCCCACGGCATGTTCGCGCAGAACTCGATCGGGGGCTACAGCCCGCTCGTGGTCGGGTCCCTGCAGAACTTCGACGCCGAGGACCACGAATACCGGGTCCAGGCGGTGGACGGGCTCGAGAGCAACGTCGGACAGGAGATCACCGGCAGCCGCGGCGGGACGTTCACGCTGAATGCGGACGGCACGCTCGAATTCGAACAGGACGAGGGCTTCGAGCTGCCGCCCGGCGACGAGTGGTCAACGAGCCTGGCCTACACCGTGCACGCCAACGGGCAGCGACTCGCTGACGCCGTCGTCACGGTTCGCTACACGCGCAACGACGCCGGCGAAGTCGAGATGCACACCTATGCCGAGTTCCCGGACTTCGGCATCGGCGGGCTGGACGAACCCGGCGAGCCGCCGCTGTTCCCCGACATGCAGCGCTACGTCGACAACCTGTTGGCCGATGCCGGCGTCACGGCGGTCGGCGACAGCATCATCGTCAGGAATGCCGGAGATATCACGACCCATGGCGCAGGCGCCTACGGAGTGGCCGTTCAGACGCAAAGCGGCACGGGCTCGGCCGGCCGCGACGGCTGCTTCTTCTGCGGTGAGCCCACGGCCGGTGGTCCCGGCGCCAACGGCGCCGGAATCGAGGTCACCCACGACGGGAGCATCGTCACGCATGGCGAAGCTTCGGCCGGAATCGCGGTCCTCAGTCGCGGTGGCACCGGCGGCCGGGGAGGCGAGGGCAGCACCTGGTATTCCGGACGTGCGGGCGGTCGCGGCGGAGATGGCGGTGACCTCGCCATCGACGGCCATGGCAGCATCCAGACGGAGGCTGGCAACGCGATCGGCATCCTCGCCATCAGCGAGGGCGGTATCGGCGGCTACGGCGGTGAGGGCGTCGGCTTCACGAGCGGGGCCCGGGGCGGCGTGGGCGGTCATGCCGGCGATGTCCTGGTCGACGGAAGCTTCGATATCCGGACGGCCGGCATCGGCTCCCACGCGATCTGGGGCAAGAGCATCGGCGGCAGCGGTGGCACGGGCGGCAGCGCGGGCTGGATCGGCACGGGATCCGGCGGCGGTGGCGGCGAAGCCAGCGACGGCGGCCGGGTAGACGTCATCAATTCCGGCACGCTGCTGACCCAGGGTGCCGGTGCCCACGGGCTCTACGGCCAGAGCGTCGGCGGCTTCGGCGGCGACGGCGGCGAGGCGTCGGGGATCTTCGTGGCCTGGGGCGGCCACGGCGCCAGCGCGGGCAGCGGCGGCGAGGTGTTCCTGCGCAATGCGGCCTCGGGCTCGATCACGACGCTGGGCGACTACTCGAACGCTATCTTCGGCCAGAGCATCGGCGGCGGCGGCGGCAGCGGCGGCAGTGGCTCGGCCATCGCCGGCATCGGCGGCGCGGCCCACGCCGGCGGCCTCGGCGGAAACGTCACGGCCGAGAACGCGGGCGCGATCAGCACCCGCGGCCTTTATGCGCGCGGCATCCTGGTCCAGAGCATCGGCGGCGGCGGCGGCGACGGCGGCGACAGCGCCGGAATTGTCGGTATCGGCGGTGCCGGAGGCGCGGCCAGCGATGCGGGCGACGCGACAGTGCTCAATACGGGCACCATCGCCACGTTTGGCGCGCGCTCGGCGGCGGTCTATGCCCAGAGCGTCGGCGGCGGCGGCGGCAGCGGCGGCGATTCCGGCGGCCTGGTCGGCATCGGCGGCACGGGCGACGGCGGCGGCGCGGGCGGCGACGTCCGGGTCACCAACGAGGGAGCGATCTACACGCTGGGCCAGGCCTCGGACGGCGTCTTCGCCCAGAGCGTCGGCGGCGGTGGCGGCAGCGGTGGCGTCGGTGGCGGCCTGGTCGGCATCGGCGGCTCGGGCGACGGCGGTGGGCGGGGCGGCACGGTGGACGTGTTGAACAGCGGTACCCTCGTGCTGGCCGGCGACTATTCGCGCGGCGTCTTCGCGCAGAGCATCGGCGGTGGTGGCGGCGACGGCGGTGGGTCCGGCGGCCTGTTTGCGGCGATCGGCGGCAGCGGCGGCACGGCCAGCGAGGGCGGCGCCGTGTCGGTCGGAAACACCGGCAGCATCGTCTCGATGGGCGACGTGTCCTTCGGTGTTTTCGCGCAGAGCGTCGGAGGTGGGGGCGGGAGCGGTGCGGGCGCCGGCGCGCAGTTCGCCGCGATCGGCGGCAACGGCGGCGCAGGCGGCGATGGCGGACGCGTTGAAGTGGCGAATGCAGGCTCCATCGCGACGGATGGATTCTTCTCGCTGGCCGTGTTCGCGCAAAGCGTGGGCGGCGGCGGTGGCGGTGGCGCGGGGGCCGGTGCGCTTTTCGCCGCCATCGGTGGCGATGGCGGGACGGCCGGCGAGGGCGGCGTCGTGCAGGTGGGCAATGCCGGCGCGCTGCGCACGTCGGGACAGTATTCCTACGGCGTGTTCGCGCAGAGCATCGGCGGCGGCGGCGGCTACGGCGCCGGAACCGGGGCCTGGTTCGCCTCGCTCGGTGGCAAGGGCGGCGCCGGCGGCGGTGGCGGCCTGGTGGAGGTGGACAACGAGGGTGCGATCCGCACGGACGGGGAGTGGTCGCACGCGGTGTTCGCGCAGAGCGTGGGCGGCGGTGGCGGCAGTGGCGGCGGTAGCGGCGCCTTCTACGTCGCGATGGGCGGGGACGGCGGCGGCGGCGGCCGTGGCGGCGACGTGGATGTCGAGAACCGCGGCCTGCTCCAGACCTTCGGTCTCGGCGCCCGCGGCATTCACGCCGAGAGCGTGGGAGGCGGCGGCGGTACCGGCGCCGGCTCGGGCGCGGTGTTCGTCTCGCTCGGCGGCGACGGCGGCGAGGGCAGCGCCGGCGGCGACGTGGACGTCCTCAACTCGGGCAGCATCTCCACGGCTGGCCACCTCTCGCACGCCATCTACGCGGTCAGCGTGGGCGGTGGCGGTGGCAGCGCGTCGAACTCCGGCGCGATGTTCGTCAACCTCGGCGGCGACGGTGGCGACGGCGCCAGCGGGGGCGTCGTCACGGTGGTGAACCGCGGCGACCTCGTGACCACGGGCCATGCCTCGAGCGGAGTCTGGGCGCAGAGCATCGGAGGCGGCGGCGGCAACGGCGGCGGAGCGACTGCCATCGGCATCGCGCCGAACATCTCGGTGGGCATCGCGCTCGGGGGCGATGGCGGCGCCGGCGGCCTGGGCGAGCAGGTCACGGTGGACAACCAGGGCCTGGTCGCCACCAGCGGCAGCCACAGCCACGGCATCTTCGCGCAAAGCGTCGGCGGCAGTGGCGGTGCGGGCGGCAGTGCGCTCTCCATCTCGGCGACGGCGCCCGTGATCGAGCAGATCCCGATCGCGGTCAATGTGTCGATCGCCGTGGGCGGTGACGGTGGCGCCGGTGGCCACGGCGGTGTCGTCGAAGTCGCACAGGACGGAATCGTCTGGACGCGCGGTTTCCGCGCCTACGGCGTGTTCGCTCAGAGCGTGGGTGGCAGCGGCGGCGACGGCGGCAACGCCACCGCCATCTCGCTCAACGTCAACACCGACGTCAGCGGCACCGTGGCGATCGGAGGCGACGGCGGCGCGGCCGGCAGCGGCGACGAAGTGCGCGTGGCGAGCCTCGGCACCGTCATCACCGAGGGTGCCCACTCGGTGGGCATCCTGGCCCAGAGCGTGGGTGGCAGCGGCGGCACGGGCGGCGACTCCACCACCGTGAGCGTGGATCTCAGCTTCCCGATGAGTCCGGAGGATCTCGTCCCGATGCCGGGCATGTCCTTCGACGTCTCCATCGGCGGCGACGGCGGCGCCGGTGGCATCGGCGGCGACGTTACGGTCACGGCATCCGGGACGATCGCGACCGCCGGCGTCTTCGCGAGCGGCATCCTCGCGCAGAGCGTCGGCGGCGGCGGCGGCGCGGGCGGCGACGCGCGCAGCTTCCAGATCGACCTGAGCGCCAATCCGACGGATTTCCTGCCGTTCATGGACCTGATCCAGTTCGACGCGACGCTGGTCATCGGCGGCACCGGCGGCGACGGTGGCAACGGCGGCATCGTCGACGTGGCCAGCGACGCCGTCGTCACGACCGACGGTGCGTTCGCCCACGGCCTCGTGGCGCAGAGCGTAGGCGGCGGCGGCGGCGCGGGCGGCAGCGCGCTGACTTTCGCATTCTCGAACACGGAATTGCCCATCGACATCCCGCCGCTCGACGATCTGAACGAGTTGACCAACCTCAACATGGTCATGGAAGGCGGCGGCGGCGCGGCCGGCGATGGTGGCGCGGTGACCGTGCGTGCCGGCGGATCGATCAGCACCAGCGGCGACTTCGCGAACGGCCTCGTGGCGCAGAGCGTGGCCGGTGGCGGAGGCATGGCCGGCATCGTCAACGCCAACGGCGTGACGACCACGACCTTCGGCAGCGCGATGCGCGGCCTGCTGAGCCTCATTCCGGGCTCCGGCGTCGGCTTCTTCGGCAGCGTTGGTGGCAGCGGCACGGCCGGCGGCGTGACGATCGAGTATGACGGCGACATCGTGACCACCGGCGACGGCGCCCACGGCGTCCTGGCGCAGAGCGCGGCCGGCCTGGGAACCGGCGGGGACGTGGACCTGACGCTGAGCGGGCGTGTCATCGCCCGCGGCCTCGACGCGCACGGCGTGTACGCGCAGAGCGTGGGCATCGCGGGACGGGGCGACATCGGCCTCAGGCTGGAGGAAGGCATCATCCTCGGCGGCTCGGGGACGGGTAGCGGCGTGCTCCTGGCGGATGGCGCGGACAACTCCGTGGTCAATCGGGGCACCATCGGATCCTCGCTGCTGGTGGATGGCAATGCGATCACCGCCGGCTCCGGCAACGAGTTCGTGGCCAACTACGGGATGCTGGTCGGCTCGATCCGGCTCGGGGGAGGCGCCAATGCCCTGGACAGCTACGGCGAGCTGCTGACGGGCGCTGTCCTCGACGTGGGGGCCGGCAACCGCGTGCTGAACGCCGGCGTGCTGTCGCCCGGAGGGACGGGCCGGATTCTGGCGACGACGGTCGTGGGCGACCTGCTGCAGGTCGGCGAGGGCAGCTACCTGGTCGACGTCGACCTGACGCTCGGCCTGTCCGACCGGCTGGACGTTGCGGGCAGCGCGGACGTCTTCGGCCAGCTGCGCGTGAACCTGCTCGACGCCGGCGGCGTCGTCCCTGGAGCCCATGCGCTGACGCTGCTTTCGAGCGGCGGAGGGCTCGCCAGCAGCGAACTCCGCCTGGCGGCACCGCGGTCGGCAGTCGTGCGCTACGATCTCGCGGCCGTCGGCGGCACGGGGCTGGAGTTGCGCTACAGCGTCGACTTCGCGCCCCCGGACCTCGCCGCGAACGCCGCGGCACTCGGTGCGCACGTCAATGCCATCCAGGCGGCGGGGAGCTCCGACGAGATCCACCCGCTGGTCAACCGGCTGGTGGCGCAGCCGGACGTCGACCGGCTCGAGGCAGCCTACGGCCGGCTGAGCCCCCACGCGCACCTCGCGGACAATGCGACCCGTCTCTTCGCGAGCCTCGGATTCGACCAGGCGATGCACAGCTGTCGCGTGCGTGAGGGCGACTTCCGCTTCGTGAGCGAGGGTCGTTGCACGTGGTTCCGTTACGACCAGAGCGACACCCGCCGCGAGGCGGCGGAGTTCACGCCGGCCGTCAAGGAGAGCGGCAGCCACCTGAGCGGCGGCTGGCAGTCGGCGATCAGCCCCCGCTGGCACGCGGGCCTGGCGCTCGGCTACGAGACGAGCGACCTCGACATCAGCGGCCTGACCGAGCGGGAGGCACACCAGTACCTCGTCGGCGGCATCCTCAAGGGACGCTTCGCCGGCAGCCTGTTCACGGTCTCCGGCAGCTTCGGTTTCGGCGAACACGACGTCGAGCGCCAGGTCGACCTGCCGGATGCGGGCGTGACCGCCGTGGGCAGCCGCGACGTCGACCTTGCTGCACTGCACCTGCGCTATTCATACGACGTCGAATGGAGGCGGTCCTACCTGCGGCCCGCCGTCGACCTCGGCTTCACTTCGGTGGACGCGGGCAGACTCACGGAGAGCGGGGCCGGCGCGGCGAGCCTGCGGATCCTCGAGGGCGAGGAGAACTACGTCACGCTGCAGCCTTCGCTGGAGGCGGGAGGCGAGCTGGTCCTCGGCGCCGGGGCGCTGCTGCGGCCTTACCTGCGCCTCGGGGTCAACCTGCTGCTGTCGGGCGAGGAGCAGGACATCACGGCGGGGCTCGCGGGCGCCCCGGCAGGCGTGGCGCCTTTCACGCAGACGACGCGGCTGGACGGTGACTTCACGAGCGTTGCCGCCGGCATCGACGTGCTGTGGACGAACGACTTCACCCTGCAGCTCGGCTACTCGGGGCAGTATGCCGACACCTGGGATTCAGAGGCAGCATTCCTGAAGCTCTCCTACGGCTTCTGAGATGAGGCCAGCGATCGCCGCAGGAGCGTTGAATCCGCCGCCGCTGCTGGCGCGATCAGCTGGCGTGGGAACAGGTGGCCGAGGCGGGCCGGGCCAGGCTCGGCCCTCGCGGCCGCCGAAGGCTAGCGTCACGCGCGCGAGCGGCGCAGGATCCAGAGCATGAAAATCCTGATCACCGGCGGCACTGGGTTCATCGGCCAGTCCCTCTGTCCGCGTCTCGCGGCCGAGGGACATGAAGTCGCGGTACTGAGCCGCCAGTCGAAGCCGCGCCTGCCTGAAGGGGTTGCGCGCTCGGTCAGGCGCCTCGATGAGCTGCGGGCCAGCGACTTCGATGCGGCGATCAACCTCGCCGGCGAGCCGATCGCCGACGGGCGCTGGACGGAAAGCCGCAAGAAGCTGCTGCTCGACTCCCGCGTGGAGACGACGTCGCGCCTGGTGCAATGGATGGCGTCCTCCGGGAAGCGGCCCAAGGTTCTGGTATCGGCGTCGGCGGTCGGCTACTACGGCGACCAGGGCGACCGGGCGATCGATGAGGCGACAGCGCCCGCGCCGGGTTTCACCCATGACCTGTGCGCGGCCTGGGAGCGGGAAGCGCTGCGAGCCGAGCCGCTCGGCGTGCGTGTCTGCATCGCGCGCATCGGCGCGGTGCTGGACCGCGGCGGCGGTGCGCTGCAGAAGATGCTGCCCGCCTTCTGGATGGGCCTGGGCGGCCCGCTGGGTTCGGGCCGCCACTACTTCCCTTGGATCCACCGCGAAGACATGGCGGCCATCCTGCAGTGGCTCATGGAGAACCCGAGGGCACGCGGGGCCTACAACTGCGGCGCGCCGGAACCGGTCACCAACGCCGAGTTCACGCGCGCGCTGGGGCGCGCCATCCGGCGTCCCACGGTGATGCCGATGCCGGCTGCGGCATTGAAGCTGCTCTTCGGCGATGTTTCGGAGATCCTGCTGGGCAGCCAGCGCATGCTGCCGAAGCGGCTGCTGGCAGAGGGCTTCGAGTTCCGCTATCCGGATATCGGCGCGGCGCTCGTCCCTATGTTCGAACGCCACTCGCGCGCCTGAGCGGCGCACCGCGCTGCCCGCGGGCGCGGCAAGCGCTTGACAGGACACGGTGGCGGGCGCAGCTTCGGGCGGCCTCTGCTCGAACGCCTGGCCATCGTCGGCGCTGCAGGGCAGGGGAGCGCTATGGAAGGCCGGCCTGACCTGACCTTGTCGGGAAACCGCGGTCGGCGCACGCTTCTGCTCTGCCTGCTCTACTTCTGCCAGGGTTTCCCCTGGGGATTCGCGACCATCGCGCTGCTCGCGACGCTGAGCGAGGCCGGCCACGGCAAGGCGGACACCGCCACGGTCGTCGCGCTGGCGATCCTGCCCTGGACCTTCAAGTTCATCTGGGGCCCGCTCATCGATTCGTTCCGCCTGCCGTCGCTCGGCGTGCGACGGCCCTGGATCGTCGTTGCTCAGCTATGCATGGCGCTGACGCTGCTGGCGGCGGTTACCTCGGGCTCGATGAACAACTCGTCGACCCTGATGTACCTCGCCTGGGTCTTCTTCATCCACAACTGCTTCGCCTCGCTGCAGGACGTCGCCACCGACGCGCTGGCCGTGGACCTGCTGAAGGACAACGAACGCGGCCGCGTCAATGGCTTCATGTGGGGATCCAAGCTCTTCGGCATCGCGGTCGGCGGCGCCGGCATGGCGCAGGTCATCGCGCTCACGAGCCTGCAGGTCGCCGTGCTGCTCCAGGCCGTCATGGTGCTCACGGTCACGGGGCTCGTGGTGGCGTGGCGGGAACGGCCCGGCGAGCGGCGTTTCCCATGGTCTTCGGGCGCGGCTCAGGCCTCCATCCCGCGCAGCAACTTCGGCATGCTGATCACCGTGCAGGACCTCAGGCGCGCGCTGTCCCACCGCACGACGGCGACCCTCGTCGTGATCGCGAGCATGTACGGCATGGCTGAAGGGCTCTACGATCCCCTCGTCGTCGAGCTCTTCGTGCAGGAACTGGGCTGGTCGGCGGAGCGGCTCGCGACCGCCATGGGAACCTGGGGGGTGCTCGGCGAACTGTCCGGGGCGCTGCTCGGAGGCTACCTCTGCGACAAGTACGGGCGCCGTAGGATGGCGGCGGTCGGCTTCGGCCTCATGGCCGTGATCCTCGTCACCTTCGGGCATACCCTGCAGGCCTGGCAGGGGCCTGGCTATCCGCACGGACTGCTGCTGCCGGCTTTCAAGGGCGCCGTCGCGTTCGCGACCGCGCTGTTCATGCGGGTCTCGTGGACGCGGGCCGCGGCCACGCAGTTCACCGTGTACATGTCCATGGGCAACGTCGGCTATGCGCTCGGCGCCAAGCTGAACGGCTGGCTGGAGCTGACCGGTGCTTCGCTGGTGACGACGGACTACTTCATCGTCGCCGGCCTCCTGCCGATCCTCCCGCTGCTGCTGCTCTTCGGGCTCGACCCGGATTCCGTCGTCAAGCGCAAGCTCGAGGACGAGCGAGCCCGGTTGGCAGCCAGCCCCGTTTGAAGCTTCCGGTTGCGGCGCGGCATTCCCGCCCGGGCCGCGTCGCGACACAATGCAGCATGCGCCAGGCAGAGTATGGCGGCATCGCGCGGCTGGGGCTCGCGGTGCCGCAGGCCAACCCCACGGTCGAACCCGAGTTGCGGCGGCTCCTTCCATCCGGCGTGGAGGCCTATGCGACGCGACTCACGCATCCTTCGCCGCGGGTCGAAGATCGCCTGCAGCACTACATCCGCCACATTCCGGAGGCCATCGCGACCTTCGGTCCCCTGCAGCTGGACGCCTTCGGGTTCGGGTGCACCGGCTCGTCTTACCTCGCCGGTCCCGGGCTCGAGGATGAACTCGTCGCGGCGGCCCGCGCAGCGACGGGGCTGCCGGTGTTCACCGCCGCGCAGGCGTTGCGCGGCGCACTTCAGATCCTGGCGGTGCACCGTTTCGCGCTGGTTTCGCCGTATCCCGCGGCGCTCGCCGAGGCTGGCCTGCGCTACTGGGAGTCGTCCGGATTCGAGGTGACGTCCTCCCTGCGGGTGGACCCGGTGCTCGACGATACCCATGCGATCTACGAACTCACCAGCAACGACGCGCTGCGCGCTGCGCGGTCAGTGGATCGCGCCGGCGCGCAGGCGCTGGTCATCACGGGGACTGGCATGCCGACCCTCGCGGCGCTGCGCGAGTTGCAGGGTGAGGGTGGGCTGCCCGCGCTCAGCTCGAACCTCTGCCTCGCCTGGGCGCTGTTGCGGGAAGCCGCGCCGGAATTGGCGACGCCCGCGCCTGGCGGCCTGCTGGGGACGCGGCGCGGCTAGTCCTCCTCCCGCGGCCGGCGCATCGCACTTGAGTCGTCCCTCCCGCGAAGGTTAGATTCGCGGGATCTGTCATTCGCTTCCCGCGTTCCCGCGACGCGTACAGGATTCCTCTGCATGGCCGTTCCGTTCCCGTTTTCCGCGATCGTCGGACAAGACGAAATGAAGCTGGCCTTGCTGACCGGCGCGGTCGACCCCGGCATCGGCGGCGTGCTCGTCTTCGGCGATCGCGGCACGGGCAAGTCCACTGCCGTGCGGGCGCTGGCCGCCCTGCTGCCGAAAATGCGCGCGGTGGACGGCTGCCGCTACGGCTGCGACCCGGACGGCGGCGAGCGGCTATGCGAAGCCTGCCGGGCGGCTGCAAAGCATGGCCCGCTCAAGTCGCACCTGGTGCCCGTGCCGGTCGTGGACCTGCCGCTCGGTGCCACCGAGGACCGCGTGGTCGGCGCCCTCGACCTGGAGCGCGCGCTCGCGCACGGCGAGAAAGCCTTCGAGCCCGGTCTGCTGGCCCGGGCCAACCGCGGCTTTCTCTACATAGACGAGGTGAACCTGCTCGAGGACCACCTCGTGGACCTGCTGCTCGACGTGGCGGCCTCCGGCGAGAACGTGGTCGAGCGCGAGGGCCTGAGCGTCCGCCATCCCGCGCGCTTCGTGCTGGTCGGCAGTGGCAACCCGGAGGAGGGCGAGCTTCGCCCGCAGCTCCTCGACCGATTCGGCCTCTCCGTGGAGGTGCGCACGCCCGACGACCTGCCCACCCGCATCGAGGTCGTCCGTCGCCGCGACGCGTACGAGCGCGACCCGCAGGCCTTCATCCACGCCTGGCAACGCCAGGACTCGAAGCTGCGGCGGCGCCTCGTCTCGGCGCGTGAGCGGCTGTCCGGGGTCGACGTGCCGGACGCGGCCCTCGAACGCGCGGCCAAGCTGTGCATGGCCCTCGGGACCGACGGGCTGCGCGGAGAACTCACGCTGATGCGCGCGGCGCGCGCGCTCGCGGCGCTCGAGGGCGACGCGGAGGTCGGCGACAGCCACTTGCGGCGCGTCGCGCCCGCGGCGCTGCGCCACCGCTTGCGCCGCAACCCGCTCGACGAGTCGGGCTCGACGGTTCGCGTCGAGCGCGCGCTGGCGGAGCAGTTCGGGGAGTGACGGAACAGGATCCACAGTCCCCGGGCCCGGCCGCGTGGTCCGACGCGGTGCTCGCGGCGGCGCTCGTCGCGGTCGATCCAGCGGGCCTCGGCGGCGTCTGCGTTCGCGCCCCGGCGGGACCGGTCAGGGACACCTGGCTGGAGCTGCTGCGTGAGTTCCTCCCCCCGGGCACTCCGCTGCGTCGCGTGCCGCTGCATGCCGGAGACGAGCGGCTGCTCGGTGGCCTCGACCTGGCGGCAACGCTGGGCGCGGGCCGGCCGGTCGCTGAGCGCGGCCTGATCGCCGAGGCCGACGGCGGGGTGCTGTTGCTGCCCATGGCGGAGCGGATCACCGCCGGCGCGGCGGCCCGCATCACCGCGGCCCTCGACGCGGGCGAGGTCCTGGTCGAGAGGGACGGACTCGCCCTGCGAATTCCGGCGCGCGTCGGCGTTGTCGCCTTCGACGAGGGTGCCGAGGCCGATGAACGTCCGCCGCCCGCGCTGATCGAGCGCCTTGCCTTCGCTGTCGACCTCGATCCGGTCTCGACCCGCGACGTCGCGGACGAGGGCCCGCCGCCAGAGGCGGTGCACGCGGCCCGTCGCCGCCTCCGGGACGTGCGCTCGACAGACGCGGTCTGCGAGGCCCTGTGCACGGCGGCACAGGCGCTCGGCATCGGCTCGCTGCGCGCGCCCTGGTTCGCGCTGCGCGCCGCCCGTGCCGCCGCCGCGCTCGCCGGCCGGGACGAGGTGGCCGAGGCCGATGCGGCACTCGCCGCGCGCCTGGTGTTCTCCCCGCGGGCCACCCTGCTGCCCGCGCCCGAGGAGGCGCCCGAGGCCCCCGAACCGCCGCCCGAGGCGCCCGAACCGGAGAACGAGTCCTCGACCACCCCGGACCGGCCGCTGGAGGACGTGGTGCTCGAGGCGGCGCTCGCGGCGCTGCCGCCGGAGTTGCTCGCGCGCCTGCGGCAGGGACTGGCGCCGCGCAGCCGCGCTCAGGGCCAGGGACGAGCCGGGGCCGTGCAGAAGTCGCGCCTGCGGGGCCGGCCCGCCGGCACCCGCGCGGGCGAGCCGCGGGCCGGCGCGCGGCTCAACCTGGTCGAGACGCTGCGCGCGGCCGCGCCCTGGCAGCCGCTGCGCCGGCGGCAGGCGGGCGCAGACGCGCGGCGCGTCCTGGTCCGCCGCGACGACTTCCGGATCACGCGTTTCAAGCAGCGCAGCCCCAGCACGACGCTCTTCGCCGTCGACGCCTCCGGCTCGGCTGCCCTGCACCGGCTCGCCGAGGCGAAGGGGGCCGTCGAACTTCTGCTGGCCGACTGCTACGTGCGCCGCGACCAGGTGGCCCTGCTGGCGTTTCGCGGCACCGGAGCGGAGATGCTGCTGCCGCCGACGCGCTCCCTCACGCGGGCGCGGCGCTGCCTGGCGGCGCTGCCCGGCGGCGGCGGCACGCCGCTGGCAGCGGGTCTCGACCTCGCGCTCGAGCTCGCGCTCAACCTCGAGCGCCGCGGCGAGAGCGTGACGCTGGTGGTGCTCACCGACGGGCGCGCCAACATCGCGCGTGACGGCCAGCCGGGCCGCCCGCGGGCCGCGGAGGATGCGCTCGCGGCGGCACGCCTGCTGCGAGGCCGGCCACTCGCCTCCCTCGTGGTGGACACGGCGCCGCGTCCCGAGCCCTTCGCCCAGCGGCTCGCCGCCGAGATGGGCGCGGTGTACCTGCCGCTGCCGCACGCCGATGCGGCCCGCCTGACGCGCGCGGTCCAGTCGGCCCGTCCGTCCGGTACGTAGTCATACGCAAGCGCCGCGCGCCCGGCGGCGGCTAGCGTGGCGCCCGTGGACGGCCGTCCAGGAGAGGCGCGATGCGCGTATTGATGATCCAGCCCAACTACCACTGCGGCGGAGCGGAGATCGCCGGCAACTGGCCGCCGGGCTGGGTCGCCTATATCGGCGGGGCGCTCAAGGCGGCCGGCGTCACGAACATCCGTTTCGTCGACGCGATGACCAACGATATCTCCGACGAGCGGCTCGCCGAGCTGATCCGCCTCAATGCTCCGGACGTCGTGCTCGCGACGGCGATCACGCCGATGATCTACCAGGCGCAGAAGACGCTGCAGATCGCCAGGGAGCAGGCACCCCGCTGCGTCACGGTGCTCGGCGGCATCCACCCGACCTTCATGTACGCCCAGGTGCTCGGCGAGGCGCCCTGGATCGACTACATCGTGCGCGGCGAGGGCGAGGAGATCGCCGTCGAGCTGCTCAGGGCCATCGAGGCCGGTACGCACCTGGCCGACCGGCGGAACATCCAGGGCATCGCCTTCCTCGAGGACGGCAAGCTGGTCGCGACGCCGGCCCGGCCGGTGATCCGCGACCTCGACTCGCTGACCCCGGACTGGTCGCTGCTGGAGTGGGACAAGTACATCTACATACCGCTCGATTGCCGGGTGGCGGTGCCCAACTTCGCGCGCGGCTGCCCGTTCACCTGCCGCTTCTGCTCGCAGTGGAAGTTCTGGCGCAAGTACCGCACCCGCGACCCGAAGAAGTTCGTCGACGAGATCGAGCTGCTCGTGCGCGAACACAAGGTTGGGTTCTTCATACTGGCGGACGAGGAGCCGACCATCAACCGGCGCAAGTTCGTCGCGCTGTGCGAGGAGCTGATCCGGCGCGACCTGCCGGTCAAGTGGGGCATCAACACGCGCGTCACCGACATCCTGCGCGACCGGGACCTGCTTCCGATGTTCCGCAAGGCCGGCCTGGTGCACATCTCGCTGGGCACGGAGGCCGCAGCCCAGCTCAAGCTCGACCGTTTCAGAAAGGAAACGACCATCGAGGAGAACAAGCTCGCCATCAAGCTCATCAAGGACGCCGGCATGGTCGCCGAGGCCCAGTTCATCATGGGCCTCGAGAACGAGACGCCGGAGACCATCGAGGAGACCTACCGGCTTGCCCAGGACTGGAAGCCGGACATGGCCAACTGGAACATGTACACGCCCTGGCCATTCGCCGAGCTGTTCGAGGAGCTGGGCGACAAGGTCGAGGTGCGCGACTTCGCAAAGTACAACTTCGTGACGCCGATCATCCAGCCGGAGGACATGACGCGCGACCAGGTGCTCAAGGGCGTGATGCGCAACTACGCGCGCTTCTACATGCGAAAATCCTTCCTCGAGTACCCGTGGATCCGCGACAGGTTCAAGCGCCGGTACATGATGGGCTGCCTCAAGGCCTTCGCGAAGACCACGGCCACCAAGAAGTTCTACGACCTCGAGCGCCTGAAGTTCGACGGACGCCACGCCCGCTGGGACCTCGGTTTCGACGAGACGAAGGTGTTGAACGCCGAGCAGATCCAGGAGCTCAAGCGCGACAGGCCGGACCTCAGGGCCGATGTCGACTACGAGGGCACGCCCGCGGGGGTGACGGCCTGCGGGGCCCCACGCGAC
This sequence comes from Steroidobacteraceae bacterium, assembly GCA_025458865.1. Taxonomy (GTDB): domain Bacteria; phylum Pseudomonadota; class Gammaproteobacteria; order Steroidobacterales; family Steroidobacteraceae; genus SG8-30. The sequence continues at coordinate 51,556 of JALORP010000030.1, forward strand.
CTTCGGCCGCGCGGGGCGGAGGTGGTGGCGCGGGCCGACTGACTCGTCCGTGGACAGACTGGACAAGACGGCGTCCGCGCACGCAGGTCCGGCCGCCGGGATGGGACCGGACGGCGATCCGGCACGCATCGGACCCAATGCGATCACGCAGGTGGCCGCGGCGCTCTCGGCGCGGTCCGGCCCTGAGCGCGCCGCCGCCGTCCTTGGCGAGGCCGGCCTCGGCAGCTACCTTCTGTCGCCACCCGCCGGGATGGTTCCCGAATCGGAGGTGGTCGCGCTGCACCGCAGCTTGCGTGCGGCGCTCGACGGCGTTGAGCGCGAGATGATCTGCCGCGATGCCGGCGAGCGAACGGCGGATTACCTTCTGGCGAACCGCATCCCGCGACCCGTGCAGGCGCTGCTCAAGGTCCTGCCGGCATCCCTGGCGAGCCGCGTGCTGCTCGCCGCGATTTCGCGCCACGCCTGGACCTTCGCGGGCAGCGGGCGCTTCGGCGCGGTCGCGGGGAATCCCGTCCGCCTGTCCATCGAGGGCTGCGCCCTCTGCCGCGGCGCGGCGTTCGACGCACCGGGCTGCGTCTACTACGCGGCGACTTTCGAGCGGCTCTATCGGGTCCTCGTGAGCCCGCGGGCCATCGCCCGGGAAGTCGCCTGCGAAGGCTGTGGCGCACCGGCCTGCCGCTTCGAGGTCGCATGGTGACCTCGCGCGCCGCCGCACCGGCGCCTTGCGGTGCGCTCGACTGGGAGCGCGATGGCGCCGACTGGCCGAATCGCCGGTCGAGCCGTTTCGTCGAGGCGGGCGGCCTGACCTGGCACGTGCAGGTGATGGGTCGCGGACCGCCGCTCCTGCTGGTGCACGGCACCGGGGCCTCGACCCACAGCTTCCGCGACCTGGCACCGGCGCTGGCGGCGCGGTTCACGGTCGTGGCGCCGGACCTGCCAGGTCACGCCTTCACCTCGCCGCTGCCGCCAGGGAGCGTCTCGTTCGACGGCATGGCGTCGGCGCTCGGCGAGCTCGTGCAGGCGCTCGGGCTGAACCCGCAGGTGGCGGTCGGTCACTCGGCCGGCGCTGCGCTGCTCGCGCGCCTGGCCTTGGATGGCGTGATCGCGCCGAGGCTGCTGGTCGCGCTGAATGGCGCCATCCTGCCGCTGCCGGGCGTGGCCGGCCTCGTGTTCGCGCCGATGGCGCGGGCGCTCGCGGTCAACGGGCTGGCGGCGCGCCTCTTCGCCTGGCGCGCGGCGGACCGGCGCGCCGTCGAGCGCCTGGTGGGCAGCACCGGCTCGAAAATCGACGAGCGCGGCGTGGAGCTCTATGCGCGCCTCGTCCGCAACCCCGCGCACGTCGCGGGCGTGCTGGGCATGATGGCCAACTGGGACCTCGGGGCGCTGCGCGACGCGCTGCCCCGCGTGCCGTGCAGGCTGCTGCTGGTCGTCGGCAGCGAGGACGGGACGGTGTCGCCTCGCGAAGCGGAACGGGTGCGGGCGATCCTCCCCGACGCGAGGATCGTGAGACTCGAGGGCCTCGGGCACCTCGCCCACGAGGAGCGCCCTGACGAGGTGGCGCGACTGATCGAACGTGAGGCCGCCGGTGCGGCCACGAAGGGAGGCAGGGAATGAGCGGTGAACGGCATGCGGTGGTGATCGGGAGCGGATTCGGCGGTCTCGCCGCCGCGATACGCCTCGGGGCGCGCGGATACAGGGTAACGGTGCTCGAGCGGCTGGACGCCCCCGGCGGGCGCGCCTACGTGTTCCGGCAGGACGGCTTTGCCTTCGACGCGGGTCCGACGATCGTCACCGCGCCCTTCCTGTTCGAGGAGCTCTGGACGCTCTGCGGCAAACGCATGGCGGACCACGTCACGCTCGTGCCGATGAATCCGTTCTACCGGATCGTGTTCAACGACGGCTCCACGTTCGACGCCTGGGGGGACGCCGCCGCGGCCAAGGCCGAGGTCGCGCGCCTCTCGCCGGAGGACGTCGCCGGCTACGAGCGCTTCATGCGGCTGTCCGAGCGGATCTACGAGGTGGGCTTCGTGCAGCTGGGCGACGTGCCCTTCGATTCCGTGTGGGACATGGCCAAGGTCGCGCCGCACATGGTTCGGCTCAAGAGCTACCTTAACCTCTACGACCTCGTGGCCTCGCACGTGCGCGATGAGCGGCTGCGTTTCGCGCTGAGCTTCCACCCGCTGTTCGTCGGCGGCAACCCGTTCAAGGTCACCTCCATCTACGGGCTGATCTCGTTCCTCGAGCGGCGCTATGGCGTGCACTTCGCGATGGGCGGCACCGGCAGCCTCGTCTCCGGCATGGTGGCGCTGATCGAGGGGCAGGGCGGCACCTTGCGCTACGGCGCGGAGGTCGCGGAGATCACCGTGAGCGGGCGGCGGGCCACCGGGGTCCGGCTCGCCTCGGGCGAGCACATCCCGGCCGACGTGGTGGTCTCGAACGCGGATGCGGCCTGGACCTATCGCATGCTGGTGCCGGCCTCCGTCCGCCGGCGCTGGACCGACCGCAAGGTCGAGCGCTCGCGGCACTCCATGAGCCTGTTCGTGTGGTACTTCGGCACCCGCAGGCAGTACCCGGACGTGCCGCACCACACGATCCTCCTGGGGCCCCGCTACCGCGGTCTGCTCGAGGATATCTTCGAGCGCAAGGTGCTGGCCGACGACTACAGCCTCTACCTGCACCGGCCCACCGCGACCGACCCCTCGCTCGCGCCGCCGGGCTGCGACGCGTTCTACGTGCTCTCGCCCGTGCCGCACCTCGACAGCGGCACCGACTGGAACGAGCGCGGCGAGGCCTACCGGGGCGCGATCCAGCGCACGCTCGAGGAGACGATGCTGCCGGGACTCGGGCAGGAGGTCGTCTCCTCACGGATCATGACGCCGGTCGACTTCCGCGACCAGCTGCTGGCCTACAAGGGAGCGGCGTTCGCCCTGGAGCCTCGCCTGCTGCAGAGCGCGTGGTTCCGGCCGCACAACCGGAGCGAGGAACTGGATAGACTGTACCTCGTGGGGGCGGGGACACATCCGGGTGCAGGCTTGCCGGGGGTACTCTCCTCTGCGAGGATCCTCGACAAGGTCGTACCTGATGCTGCGTCGCTCGACTGACACTGCGCTCGCCACGGACGCCGACCGCGCGGCCTGCGCGTCGCTGCTGCGCGACGGCTCCCGCACCTTCCATGCCGCCTCCCGGCTGCTGCCGGCCGAGGCGCGCGAGGCCGCGACCGCCATGTACGCGTTCTGCCGCGTTGCCGACGACGCCGTGGACGTGGACGGCGGGCGCATGATCGCGCTCTCGCGGCTGCGCGAGCGCCTGGCGCTGGTCTACGCCGGGAAGCCGATGGCGCTCGCGCCCGACCGTGCCTTCGCCGACGTCGTGCGGCGCTTCGGGATTCCGGAGGCCCTGCCGGCGGCGCTGCTCGAGGGATTCGAGTGGGACGTGCTGGGCCGGCGCTACCACGATTTCCCTGAGCTGTGCGGCTACGCGGCCCGCGTCGCGGGCACCGTCGGCGCGATGATGTGCCTGATGATGGGCGTGCGCTCGCCGCAGGCGCTGGCGCGGGCCTGCGACCTCGGCGTGGCGATGCAGCTCACCAATATCGCGCGGGACGTGGGTGAGGACGCCCGCAACGGCCGCCTCTACCTGCCGCTCGACTGGCTGAGGGCAGCCGGCATCGACGTCGACACCTGGATGCTCAGGCCGGCTTTCACCCCGCAGCTCGTGCCCGTGGTGCGCCGCCTGCTGGAGGAGGCCGACGTCCTGTATGCGCGGGCCGCCGCCGGTATCCGCGAGCTGCCGGCCTCGTGCCGGCCCGGCATGGAGGCGGCGCGCGTCCTCTACGCCGAGATCGGCCGCGAGGTGGAGCGCGCCGGCTACGACTCGGTCTCGCGCCGGGCGATCGTGTCCGGTTGGCGCAAGGCGGGCCTCGTCGCCGTGGCCGCCGCGAGCAGCATGGTTCCGCGCGCGCAGGGCGGATGGCCTGCGCTCAGGCCGGCCCGCTACCTTGTCGACGCGGCCGTGGGCCACGACCTCGACCTCGACGCCGCCGTGCGCCGCACCCTCGACGACCGCGTCGAGTGGCTGGTGGACCTGTTCCACCGCCTCGAGACGCGCCAGCGCGACGACGGCGCGCTGGCCTCGGTCGAGCGCTCGGCCTGACGGCCGCGTGGGCAGCGGCAAGCTCCTCGAACTGCTGCTGGTGATCGGGCTCGTGCTCGGCTTCGGCCTGCGCGAGCTTTGGATTCTGCGCCGCGACCGCAAGAGCGGCGACAGCGATCACGACGATTCTCGCGGCCCGGACGCCTGACCCGCCGGCATCAGGCCGGGTCGCGGCGCCGCGGCACCGCCGCCGTCAACCCGCCCTGCGCGGCATGCGAAACGGCAGCAGCATCCGGACCCAGCCGCGGCTGAAGCGGTCCAGCGACAGGCTCTCGTGGAAGGTCTGCGCCGGCGCGCCGCCGAGCTGCGTCGTGAGCAGCGAGCGCGCGTAGAACGGCGCGTCCTCCAGCGTTTCCAGCAGCAGCGGCGCGGAGGCGGCTTCGCTGCGCGCGAGGCGCCGCACGCGCCAGAGCGTCTGCGGCAGCGGCTGCTGCGGCGGCGCGTCGATCGGTGCGCAGTGCCCCGAAGGGTCGAAGCGCAGGGCGAGGGCCGTCGGCTGCTGGCCGCGCGGTTCGGTGTCGTACAGCACGGCGGTGCTCCCGTCCGGCAGCCAGGAGCGGGACCAGTGCCAGCCCGAGAAGCCACGCTCGAGCGGCTCGTGGCCCCAGTTCGTGTCGTGGTAGCCGTGGCCCGCCCAGCGAAGCCGCGGCCGGTCGAGTTCCACTTCCACCGACGCGCAGGGCGCGACGGGCCACCATCGGTGCCGGCCCGTGGCCTCGAGCGCGTGGATGTCGCGGAACAGGGCCGACGGCGTGAGCCGCACGGTGCCCGAAAGCCGGCGCGGGACGGGGACGCCGACCTCCGCGAAGCGCACCACCAGCGTGTCGGCCTCCCAGCCGATCGAGCTCGGGCCGACCTGCAGCCGATGCGGCGAACGCCGCACCGCGGCTGAGCCTCTCTCCGTCATCGCCCAGCGCTTGCCGGCGGCGCCATAGAGGGCGACGTTGATGGCGCAGAAGTCGAGGGCGCGCGCCGGGCCGCGGCCGCGCGCAAAGGCGTAGTAAGGCGAGAACACGCTGCCGATGAAGGCGATGATGGTAAGGCCGTGGCGGCCGTCGTCGCTCAGCGCGTCGAGGTACCACCAGGCATACCCGCCGTCCGGGACCTCGAGGTCGAAGCGAGGTCCTCGGCCAGGCTCGCCGCCGCCAGGCGGCCCGAGACGGCGGCCATCGGCACTCCCGGCCCCGGGTGGATGCTCCCGCCCGCCAGGTACAGGCCCGGCACCCTCGAGCGCGATCCCGGACGCGCGAACGCCGACCGCCAGCCGTGGGACGCCCGGCCGTACAGGGCCCCGCCCGTGGCGGGGAACAGCCGCTCGAAGTCCGCCGGTCCTGTCCGCACCACTGCCCCGGGGCGACGCTCGATCGACAGGCCGCATCTCTCGAGGAGGGAAAAGGTCCTGGCTTCGCATCGGTCGAGCTCCGCGTCGTTGGGACGGCCTGCGTCGCCGGTGGGCGGCGCATTGACCAGGCACATTAGCCGCTCGGCGCCGCCGGCGGCAGCCGCGTCTTCACCTCCGCGGTCCTGCGCGCAGACATAGACGGTAGGCTCGTGCGGCAGCTCGCGCCGCCGGAAGATGGCATCGAACTCGTCTGGATAGTCGGATGAGAAGAAGACCGTGTGCCGCAGCAGCGGGAAGCCGCGCGCGGTGGCATGCATGGACCAGGTGACGGCCGAGAGCGACCGGTCGCGCACACGCGGGGGCGGCACGGCCCGCGCGCAGGCCCCGCCCATCAGGCCGGCGGCGAGGGCGGCCGAGTCGGTGTTGAGCACCACGGCGCTGGCGGCGAGGCGCGAACCATCCTCCAGCGCGACGCCCGCGACGCGGCCATGCTCCACCAGCAGTTCCGTGACCGCCGAGCCGTAGCGGATTTCCGCGCCGCGACGCTCCGCCAGCCCCGCCAGCGCGGCCGCGAGGCGGTGCATGCCGCCCTCCACGAACCAGACGCCGGCCTGCTCGACGTGCGCCACGAGCGCGAGCGTGGCGGGCGCGGCGAAGGGCGAGGAACCGCAGTAGGTCGCATAGCGTCCGAACAGCTGCCGCAGGCGCGGGTCCCGGAAGTGCTCGCCGAGCAGGCCCCAGAGAGTCCGGAACGGCTGGATGCCCCACAGCGCGGCCGGACGGTGCAGTCCGACGCGCCAGCTCAGGCTCAAGGGATTGGGAAGGGGCGCGCGGATGAAGCTGCGGTCGAGCGTCTCGAAGATGCCGCGCGAGCGGCGGCAGAACGCCAGGTAACGGTCCCCTTCCGCACGGCCGGCCAGTTCGCCGATCGCGCTGGCGGAGCGCTCGACGTCGGCGAACAGGTCGAGCCTGCCACCCTCGACCCAGGCGTGCCGTGCGAGCACCTGCGCGGGCACCAGGCCCAGGTTGCCATCCAGGGTCTCGCCGGCGTGCTCGAACAGGTCGTCGAAGATCTCCCGCAGGGTCAGTACGGTCGGGCCCGAATCGATCGCGTGGCCGGCAACGCCGACCTCCCGCATCTTCCCGCCGGGCGCGGCCGAGCGTTCGACGAGGCATACCTCCAGCCCGCGCGCCGCAAGGTCCGCAGCCGCGCAAAGTCCGCCGATGCCCGCCCCGACGACGATGATCCTGCTGTCTGCCATGCGTCGCGTCCGACTCTTTGTCCAGTGATCTTGACGTATCAAGTGTTAATTCTACTTGACAATCGAGGGTGACAATCCAACAGTACACCTCGCGCGTGATCGCATGGGGGGCGTGTCGTGGATGTTTCCGTCAGGATAGAACAAGCCCTTGCTTCGGCCGTCGGCCACTGCGAAGGGCCGGAGGCTCCACAGGGTCTTGCCGCCGCCATGCGTCACGCCGTGTTCCCCGCCGGGGCGCGGGTGCGCCCGCGGCTGTGCCTCGCCGTGGCGACGGCCTGCGGCGACGACCAGCCGGGGCTGTCCGACGCGGCGGCCGCCTCCATCGAGCTCCTCCACTGTGCATCCCTCGTGCACGACGACCTGCCGTGCTTCGACGCAGCTGATACCCGCCGTGGGCTGCCGACGGTGCACTGCGCATACGGCGAGCGCCTCGCCGTGCTGGCGGGCGATGCGCTGATCGTGCTGGCGTTCGAGACACTCGCGCGCGCGTGCCCCGCGGTTCCGGCGCGCCTGCCTGCGCTCATGTCGACGGTCGGTCGCGCGGTGGGCGCGCCTGGCGGAATTGCGGCAGGCCAGGCCTGGGAATGCGAGACGTCGGTGGACCTTGCGCTGTACCACCGGGCCAAGACCGGCGCCTTGTTCGTGGCGGCGGCCGAGGCCGGGGCCCTGGCAGCGGGCGGCGACCCGGCGGCCTGGCGCACGCTGGGCGCGCGGCTGGGCGAGGCCTACCAGGTCGCCGACGACATCCGCGACGTGGCCGCGTCGGCACTCGAGATCGGCAAGCCGGTGGGGCGCGATGCCGTGCTCGGGCGCCCCAATGCGGCCACTGAGCTCGGCCTGCCGGCGGCCATCGGGCATTTCCGCCGGCTGGTGGCCGCGGGCATCGCCGCCATTCCGGACTGCGCCAGGCGCGAGCTGCTGCGTGAGTTGATGCAGCGCGAGGCCGACCGGCTGATTCCCCGGGAGATCGCGCGGCTCGCGGCTTGACGCGGGGCCGGCGGCCGCCGCGCCATGTCCACGCCATCCCTGCTCGGTGACCGTTTCGCACGGTGGCGCGACCGGCTGGTCGCGAGCCCGCGCTTCCGCCTGCTGGCCGCGCGTTTCCCGCTGACCCGTCCGGTGGCTCGCCGCCAGGCGCGCCGCCTGTTCGACCTCGTGGCCGGTTTCGTCTACTCGCAGGTGCTCGAGGCCTGCGTGCGGCTGCGGGTGTTCGAGATCCTGGAGCGCGGCCCGCGCACGCCGCCGGAGCTCGCTGCCGAGATGGCGCTTCCGCTGCACGCCACCTTGCGCCTGCTCGAGGCTGCCGTGGCGCTCGACCTGCTGTCGCGGCGCGGCGAGGGGCGCTTCGGGCTCGGTCCGCTGGGCGCAGCGATGCTGAACAACCCGGGAATCTCGGCGATGGTCGAGCACCACGGGATGCTCTACGCGGACCTCGCCGATCCGGTGGCGATCCTGCGCGACGGGCCGGGCGGCACGCGCCTCGGCCGCTACTGGGCCTACGCCTCGGCCCAGGGAGGCACGGCGATCGATCCGGCCGACGTCGCCGACTACACGGCACTGATGTCGGCGTCGCAGTCCCTGATCGCCGAGGAGGTGCTCGACGCCTATCCGTTCCGGCGGCACCGCCGGCTGCTGGATGTCGGCGGCGGCGACGGGACTTTCGTCCGTGCGGTCGCGGAGCGTGTGCCCGGGCTCGGGATCGACGTGTTCGACCTGCCGGCGGTCGCCGGGCACGCGCGCGCCCGGCTGGCCTCGGCGGGACTCGCCGGCCGAATCACGGTTCACGGTGGCGATTTCACCTGCGATGAGCTGCCCCGTGGCGCCGACCTCGTGACCCTCGTGCGCGTGGTGCACGACCACGACGACGAGATCGTCGCCCGCCTGCTCGCGGCGGTGCGGGCCTGCCTGCCGCAAGGCGGGACGCTCCTGATCGCGGAACCCATGGCCGGCGTGGCCGGAGCCGAAGCGATGGCGGGCGCCTATTTCGGGCTCTACCTGTGGGCGATGGGGCAGGGCCGGGCGCGCACGCCCGATGAGCTGCGCAGGATGCTGCGCGAAGCCGGATTCGCGCGCACGCGGCTGCTCAAGACACGGGTGCCGCTGCAGACCTGCGTGATGGTCGCCCGGTGCTGACGACCCGGGGCTAGGTGTGGGTGTTAACCTAGCTTGACATTCGGTGATGTAACACTAAACTGACACATCAGAGATCCCGGACGTTGCCTCTGTGGGCATACCGCGGATCTCGGGGGAACGGATGAACACACTGGCCGTGGTGCTGGAACAGCCTGAAAGGCTCGTCCTCAGTCACCTCGCGCTGACGCCGCCGGGCGATGAAGACGTCGTCGTCGACATCGACTGGAGCGGCATCAGCACCGGGACCGAGCGCCTGCTCTGGTCCGGGCGCATGCCCCCGTTTCCCGGCATGGGATATCCCCTCGTTCCTGGCTACGAATCCGTCGGCCGCGTGGCCGCCGCGGGCGAGCGCGCCGGCCGCCGCGTCGGCGAACACGTGTTCGTGCCCGGCGCACGCTGCTTCGGTCCCGTGCGCGGCCTTTTCGGCGGCGCTGCCGCGCGACTGGTCGTGCCCGGCCAGCGCGCGATCCCGATCGACGCGGACCTCGGCGAGCGGGGCGTGCTGCTCGCGCTGGCCGCGACGGCCTACCACGCGCTCGCGCCGCCGCACGCGACGCCCGACCTGATCGTCGGCCACGGCGTGCTCGGTCGGCTGCTCGCGCGCGTGGCCATCGCGGTGTCCGGCAACGCGCCGGTCGTGTGGGAGCGCGACGAGCGCCGGGCTTCCGGCGCCGCCGGCTACACGGTGCTCCAGCCCGACGCGGACCCGCGCCGTGACTATCGCGCCATCTACGACGTCAGCGGCGACGCGGGGCTGCTCGATGCGCTCATCGCGCGCCTCGCCCCGGGCGGCGAGATCGTGCTGGCCGGCTTCTACAGCGAGCCGCTGGCCTTCGCCTTCCCGCCGGCGTTCATGCGGGAGGCGAGGCTGCGCGTCGCCGCGGAATGGCGCGAGCCCGACCTCGTCGCGGTCCGCGATCTCGTCCGCGAGGGACGGCTGTCGCTGGACGGGCTGATCACGCACCGCGACGCGGCCTCCGCCGCGGAGCGTGCCTACCGCCGGGCTTTCACCGACCCGGCCTGCCTGAAGATGGTCCTGGACTGGAGAGAGGCGCAATGAGCACGACCGCCCGGGAACTCGGCATCGGCATGCGTGAGCGACTGCGGGCGGAAGCGTCCATCGAGCCCGATCCGCCGCCGGCGCCATCCGAGGCGGTGAAGCAGACGCAGATCATCGCGATCTACGGCAAGGGCGGCATCGGCAAGAGCTTCACGCTCGCCAACCTGAGCTACATGATGGCGCAGCAGGGCAAGAAGGTCCTGCTGATCGGCTGCGACCCCAAGAGCGACACGACGTCGCTGCTCTTCGGCGGTCGCGCCTGCCCGACCATCATCGAGACATCCTCCAAGAAGAAGCTCGCCGGCGATGCCGTGAGCATCAGCGACGTGTGCTTCAAGCGCGACGGCGTGTTCGCGATGGAACTCGGCGGGCCCGAGGTCGGCCGTGGCTGCGGCGGGCGCGGGATCATCCACGGCTTCGAGACGCTCGAGAAGCTCGGCTTCCACGACTGGGGCTTCGACTACGTGCTG
>JALORP010000098.1 GCA_025458865.1 Steroidobacteraceae bacterium
GGGCGGCTAAGGGTTGAAGCGGGGGCCTGTGCGCCCCGACAATGATCGAAACGACGGAGACGGACCCATGGAAGTCATCCTGCTGCAGAAAGTCGCCAACCTCGGCAACATCGGCGACCGCGTGAAGGTCAAGCCCGGCTTTGGCCGGAACTACCTCCTGCCCACCGGCAAGGCGACCGTTGCCACGCCGGCGCACATCGCGGCCTTCGAGGCGCGCCGTGCGGAGCTCGAGGCCAAGGCCGCGGGCGAGCAGGCGAGCGCCCAGGCGCGCGCGGCGAAGCTCGAGGGCTTCACCCTCACCATCACCGCCAAGGCGGGCAACGAGGGCAAGCTGTTCGGCTCGATCGGCACCGCCGACATCGCCGAGGCCTGCTGCGCCGCCGGTCAAGAGATCGAGCGCGCGGAGGTCCGCCTGCCGGGCGGCCCGCTGCGCATGGTCGGCGAGCACACCGTGACGCTGCACCTGCACGCCGACATCGACGTCGTGCTGCCGGTGACGGTCGTGGCCGAGGAGTGATCCGAGCCGCCGCGGCCGCCCGCGCGACCGCGGCCTGACCGGGCATGGCGGCGCCACGCAGCACTCGCCCCGCCGATCGCGCGCTGGCCGACGCGATCCGCACTCCGCCTCACTCCGTCGAGGCTGAGCAGGCCGTGCTCGGCAGCCTCATGCTGGACTCGACCGCGTGGGACGCGGTCGCGGACATCGTCACCGCCGCCGACTTCTACCGCCGCGACCACCGCCTGATCTTCGAGGCGGTCGCGGAGGTCGTCGAGCACCGCGGCCCCTGCGACGCCGTCACCGTCGCCGAGCACCTCGAGCGCAAGGGGCTCGCCGGCGAGACCGGCGGTCTCGCCTACCTCGGCACGCTGGCCCGCGACACGCCGAGCGCTGCGAACGTCCGCACCTATGCCGAGATCGTGCGCGAGCGCTCGATCCTGCGGCAGCTTGCCGAGGCCGGTGGCCAGATCGCCGGCGCCGCCTTCGACAGCGGCGGCCGCAGCGCGACGGAGCTCGTGGACGAGGCCGAGCGGCGCGTGTTCGAGATCGCCGAGCGCGGCTCGCGCACTCGGGTCGGCTTCCAGGCGATCAAGGACGTCCTGCCGGCGACCATCGACCGGCTCGACCTGCTGCACCAGAATCCCGGCCAGATCACGGGCGTGACCACGGGCTTCAGCGAGCTCGACCGCATGACCGCCGGCCTGCAGCCCGGCGACCTGGTGATCGTGGCCGGCCGGCCCTCGATGGGCAAGACCACGCTCGCCATCAACATCGCCGAGAACGCGGCCGTCGGCCGCGGCGTGCCGGCGGCCATCTTCTCGATGGAAATGTCGGCCGAGCAGCTGACCATGCGCATGATCTCGTCGCTCGGCCGCGTGAACCAGGGCCACCTGCGCACCGGTCAGTTCTCCGACGAGGACTGGTCGCGCATCAACGGCGCGATCGCGCAGCTGTCTTCCGCGCCGCTGTTCGTGGACGAGACCCCGTCGCTCACGCCGACCGAGGTGCGCGCCCGCGCGCGGCGCCTGAAGCGCGAGAAGGGCCTCGGCCTGATCGTGGTGGACTACCTGCAGCTGATGCAGGTGGCCGGCAGCAAGGAGAACCGCGCCACCGAGATCTCCGAGATCTCGCGCGGCCTGAAGGCGCTCGCCAAGGAGCTGCACGTCCCCGTGATCGCCCTGTCGCAGCTGAACCGCGGCGTCGAGCAGCGTACCGAGAAGAAGCCGGTGATGTCCGATCTTCGCGAGAGCGGCGCCATCGAGCAGGACGCGGACGTGATCATGATGATCTACCGCGAGGAAGTGTACGAGCCGAACACCACCCGCAAGGGCATCGCGGACATCATCATCGCCAAGCAGCGAAACGGGCCGGTCGGCGAGGTGCACCTGACCTTCCTCGGCGAGTACACCAAGTTCGAAAACCTCGTGGCGGAGTCGTACGGCGAGGGCGTTTTCTGAGCGCGCCAGCATGAATCCCACGATCCGCGCGGTGATCGACACCGCGGCGCTGCGGCACAACCTCGGCCGCGTGCGCGAGCTCGCGCCCCGCTCGAAGGTGCTGGCGGTGATCAAGGCGAACGCCTACGGCCACGGCAGCGTCCCGTCGGCCGTGGCGCTGGCCGGCGCCGACGGTTTTGCCGTGGCCCGGCTCGAGGAGGCCGTGGCGCTGCGCGCCGCGGGCCTGCGCCACCGCATCGTGCTCCTCGAGGGCGTGTTCGGGACGGACGGGCTTCGACAGGCCGCCCACCACCGACTCGACCTGTGCGTCCACGAGCCCGAGCAGCTGGCCATGCTCGACGCCTGGCGCGGCGATCACGAGTTCAGCGTCTGGGTGAAGGTCGACACGGGCATGAACCGCCTCGGCTTCAAGCCGGCGCAGTTCCCGCGCGCGCTGTCACGCCTCTCGGCCTGCGCGGCGGTCGCGAAGCCGCTCACGCTGGTCACGCACCTCGCCAACGCCGACGACCGCGACGACGCCACGACGCGCGAGCAGCTGGACCTCTTCGGGCGTCTGACGGCGGGCGTGCCGGGCGAGCGCAGCATCGCGAATTCCGCGGGCACGCTGGGCTGGGAGGCCTCGCGGGCCGACTGGGTGCGCCCGGGCCTGATGCTCTACGGCGTCTCCCCCTTCTCCGACACCACGGGTCAGGGGCTGGGCCTCAGGCCCGCGATGCGCCTCGAGACGACGGTTATCGCGGTGAAGGACGTCGAGGCCGGCGAGCGGGTGGGCTACGGCGGCGCCTGGACCGCGCCGCGGCGTTCGCGCCTGGCGGTTGCCGCCGCGGGCTACGGCGACGGCTACCCGCGCAACACCCCGAGTGGCACCCCGGTGCTGGTCAATGAGCAGCGCGCCGAGCTGGTTGGCCGCGTCTCCATGGACATGATCACGATCGACGTGACGCACCTGCCGAGGGTGCTGGTCGGCGACGTGGTGGTGCTGTGGGGGGGCGGAGTGCCCGTGGAGCAGGTCGCCCGCGCGGCTGGGACGATCCCCTACGAGCTCATCTGCGGGGTCAGCCAGCGCGTCCACCTGGACGTTCGCTAGCCGCGCGAGGGCGCCGCCCGGGAGCGGCGCCCCGCGTCACGTTCAGTTCTCGAAGAAACCCATCTTCACGCCGGCCAGCGTGATGACGTCGTTGTCCTGCAGCTTGCGGGCCTGCGGTCCGATGGGCTCGCCGTTCACCAGCGGGTAGTCGCCGGCCCGGGCGCTCTCCACATGCACGATCGAGTAGCCCTCGGCGCGCCGCGCGATCGCGGCGACCTGGACTCCCGGCCGGCCGAGGGTCGTCAGCGTCTTGGCGAGTTCCAGCTCGCGGCCTGCGAACTGGCCCGACAGGACCTGCAGGCGGGCGGGGCGCAGGGGCGCCTGGCCGGCCCTCGCCGCGGCCGCCGCGGCGCTCGGCGCGCGGGCCGCGCTGCCGTTGCCCGAGGGAGCGGCGGGGCGGGCCTCGATGGCGGCGCGCAGGCGCTCCTCGTTGACCTGCCCGGGGCCGATCACCATGGTCTTCTCGAACTCGTCCGCCTCCGGCTCCTCGACCTGGCTGTCCACGAAGCGCAGGTGGTGGTGTCCCACGGTGATCACGTCGCCGTGCTTGAGCGCGTGCTTCTTGATCAGCTTGCCGTTGGCGTAGGTGCCGTTGGTGCTGTTCAGGTCCTCGAGGAACGAGTCGTTGAGGATGTTGATGATGAGCGCGTGATGGCCGCTCACGGCCGGGTTGTCGATCCGGACGTCGTTGTCCGGCAACCGCCCGATGGTGTAGCGCTCCTTGGTCAT
>JALORP010000099.1 GCA_025458865.1 Steroidobacteraceae bacterium
GAGCAGGTTCCAGCCCGCGTGGGCCGGAAGCGCGGCGCCGGTCGCCAGCGCGCCGGCGAGCGCCGGCAGGAACTTCTTCGTCTTGACCATCGACCCCATTACCTCTTCAAGTAAAGCTGCTCGTCTCCGCGGCGAGCGGCGGCGTCTCGCTCGGCCGGCCGACGAGGCCCGCCAGGCGCCGGTGCAGCCCGTGGCGCTCCTCCTCCGTCAGCAGGCGCCCGACCTCGCAGGCCCGGCCGTGCGACTCGATCAAGAGCCGGCTCGGGTGCCAGCCGTGCGACCTCACCAGCCGCGCCCTCGCCCAGTGCCGCGGAAAAGCGGCCTGCCGGTCGCCGGCCGGGTCGCGCGTGACGATGCGCACTTCGCTGTCGGTCAGGGTGATCGTCTGCGTGCAGCGGCCCCGCCGGAGCGATGCGCGCAGCGCGTAGGCCAGCACCGCCATCTCGAGCCCGGCGAACGGCAGCACGGGCCAGAGTCCGTTGGCCGCGAACACCCCCGCGATCGCGAACGATCCAGCGCACACGAACCCGAAGAACATCCCCGCCTGGCGGGGCGTCAGCGAGCAGTTCGGAGCGACGTGGAAGGCTATCTCGCCTGCCGCCGAACCAGGTGGCGCGTCGGTCACCATCGAACGATCCCGACCCATCGAAGGCCCGCGCATCCTACGGGACGGGCCCGCGCCCCGCAACACGCGGAAAATCCTTTTGCGGCAGGGAGATGAACCCGCCTCGCGCTGTGGACCATGCAGGTGGATTCGCGCCGCGTGGCTGGGCCGATGCACGGCCTGCTTCGCCGCGCCGGGCCACGCGCGGATTGGCTGGCTCGCGCTCAGTTCCGGGGGGCTGCGATCCGGCGGTGGGTGGCGAGGTGGCGCGGTGTCCAGGAATTCGGCGTACGGTGGATGAAGCGGTGCCGCGCGACGTGGTAGCTCGGATCGAAGCCGTAGAAGTTGAAGCGCATGCGCTCGAGCTCCTCGGTCCTGTACTGGGCGAGCGGCTTGGCGGCGAAGTCCCGCTCGCGGGCGGCATTGCGGGCGGCGAGCCGCGCGGCAAAGTCGTCCGCGGTCGCACGCGCGAGCGCGCGGGCCTCGATCTCCGCGAGGAGCTCGGCGCGCGGGGCGGTGAGCACCGCATCCACCAGGCCGAGGCGGGAGGCCGCCGCCGTGCCAATCGGCAGGCGGTTGTCCATCACGGCGGCCACGCCGCTGGCGCCGACCCTGCGCGGGAGCAGGTAGGTCCAGTACTCCGAGCCGTACAGGTTGCCCATGTTCTTGTAGTGGGGGTTCAGGATCACCCCCTCGCGGGCCCAGACCTCATCCGCAGCGAGCGCCAGGAAGGCACCGCCCGCGCCGCCGTTGCCGCGCAGGGCCGAGACGACCAAGCGGTCCTCAAAAGACAGTATTTCTAGGCAAACGTCGTCGATCGCGTTGATATTTCGCCAGGACTCGTCGGCGGGGTGCGGGGCTCCCTCGATAGTGCCGAGGTGGATGCCGTTCGACCAGAACTCCCGCCCCCCGAGCAGCACGAGCACCCGGCCGGGCCGGCGGCGGATCGTCCGCAGGGCATCGCGCAGGCGCTCGCACTGGGCCGTGGACATGGCGCCATTGAGGAAGTCGAACTCGAGGAACCCGACCGGGCCACGCTCGAAGTAGCGGAGTTCCCGGAAACCGCCGGCCTCGGGACCCGCCTCGAGCGCCGCCGGCCAGTCGGGCACGCCGGCCAGCCGGTCGCCCAGCACGGCTGCGGCGGGCAGCTTGAGCGGGGCCTCGCCCTCCGCGGCCCGGAGGTGGCTGATCCAGACCGCCCCGTCCCGCGTCCGCCGCAGGATGGCGCCGTCTCGGGTCGCCAGCACCGACCCAGGCCCGGCGGGGCCGTCAGGCGGCGCGGGTTCGGTCCAGGCGCCGAACAGCCGGCAGGGCAGGCCTGAGACCTCGTCCAGCACCCCGGGCGAGCCGTCCGCCGAGTGAATGCGGGCGAGGATCTCGTCCGTCGAGTGCGACTGCCAGTCGGGCGCGCGGTCGGCCTGCCGGGCAAGCGGGCGCCGCTGGCCTCGGATGCCGGGATCGGAGGGATCGAGCGGGCGCGGCCTGAAGGAGGGGTCGCCCATGCGCGGCAGCGCCTCGAGCACGCAGCGGACCGCCGCCTCGGTGACCTCGCCACGGTACAGGCTGCTCTTCGCGGCGGGGCGCATCGGGAAGGTCGCGCTGGCCCAGATGTCGCCGGCATCCAGCTCGGCGTTCGCCTGCAGCAGGGTCACGCCCCACTCGCGCTCGCCGCGGAGGATCGCCCAGTCGAGCGACGACGGGCCGCGGTCACCCACGATGCCGGGGTGCAGGACGAGGCAGGGCACGCGACGCCACACGTCCTCCGGAATGGCGCGCTTCAGGAACGGCGCGAGCACCGCGTCGGGGCGGAACATCGCCACCGCCTCGCGGGTCACCTCGTCGTTGATGTCGAACTCGACCGAGAGCGCGTGGCCGCGCTCGGCGAGCTCGACGTAGAGGCGCTGCGCCAGGCCGTTGAAGGCGTGCGTGAGGAACAGGATGCGCACGCCGCGCCCTCAGCAGATCCGCGGCAGCTGGTCGCCCGTCAGCCAGTCCACCACGCGCCGTCCGCCGAAGGCGGTGTCCATCTGCACGAAGGCGTGCTCGTCCTCGATCACCTCGCCGATGATCGCGGCGTCGGCCCCGAGCGGGTGGGCCTGCATCGCCGCCAGCAGCCGCGGCGCGTCGGCGCCCGCGCACATCGCGATGAGCTTGCCCTCGTTCGCCACGTACAGCGGATCGAGGCCCAGGAATTCGCAGGCGGCGTGGACCTCGCCGCGCACCGGGATGCGCGCCTCGTCGATGACGATGCCCGCGCCGGACTGGCGCGCGATCTCGTTCAGCGTCGTGGCGAGGCCGCCGCGGGTCGGGTCGCGCAGCACGTGCACGTCCGGCACCGCCTCGAGCATGGCGGCGACCAGGCCGTGCAGCGCGGCGGTGTCCGAGCGGATCGAGGTGCCGAACTCGAGGTTCTCGCGCAGCGACATGATCGCCACACCATGATCGCCCATGTAGCCGCTCACCAGCACCGCGTCGCCCGGCTTCGCGCGGCTGCCCGACACGTTGATTCCCGGCGGCACGACGCCGACGCCGGTGGTCGTGATGAACACGCCGTCGCCCTTGCCGCGCTCGACCACCTTGGTGTCGCCCGTGACGATGGGCACGCCGGCCTCGCGCGAGGCGGCGGCCATGGACTCCACGATGCGCCGCAGGTCGGAAAGCGGCAGTCCCTCCTCGAGGATGAAGCTCGAGGCGAGGTACAGCGGCCGCGCGCCGGCCATGGCGACGTCGTTGATCGTGCCGTGCACCGACAGGCAGCCGATGTCGCCGCCCGGGAAGAACAGCGGCGAGACCACGTGCGAGTCGGTGGCCATGACCATGCGGCCCGGCGGCATCTCGACCTGCGCCTGGTCGTCCATGCGCGACAGCGCCTCGTTGTCGAAGGCGGCGACGAACAACTCCTCGACGAGCTGCGCCATCGCGCGCCCGCCGCTGCCGTGGGTCATCTCGACCTGGCCGTGGCGGAAGTCCAGTGCGCGGGTGTAGCCGCGCCTCACGACGCGGCGCCCGCCGCGGCGGGCCGCGCCGCTGTCCTGAACCGGCCGTAGGTGTAGTGCGCCGCGCAGGCGCCCTCGGAGGACACCATGCAGGAGCCGAGCGGGTTCTCCGGCGTGCAGGCGGTCGCGAAGGCCTCCTTGATGGCGAGCGCGCTGTAGGGCACCTCGCCGAGGCCCCGCCACTCGAAGGCGCGCCGCAGCTCGAAGACCTCGGCGACCATCGCCTGCGCCTTGAGGTTGCCGTCGCGGTTCACCGCGCGGCTGAACTCGTTCTCGACCTCGCAGCGGCCGTCGTTCACCTGCCGCACCAGCATCAGGATCGCCTGCAT
>JALORP010000031.1 GCA_025458865.1 Steroidobacteraceae bacterium
GAGCTCGGCGGAGTCGAACTCGAAGCCGAGGTTGAGGGTCACCTCGACGAAGCAGCCGATCTCGTCGACCTTCACGCCGCGGGCGGTGTTCGGGCAGCGGTCCTTGTCGTCGGTCACGCCGTCACCGTCGGTATCCTTCGGCGCCGGGGGCGGCGGCGGGGGCGGCGGCGGGGGCGGCGGCGGGGGTTCCGGTGCTGCCATCGGTGCCGGCTCGACGCGCGGCGGGCCGAAGGCGTACTGCAGGCTCACGCCCGCGATGAAGTCGTTGAACGTGCTGTCGCCGGGACGCGTCTCGGCGACGTCCCAGCGCGAGCGGATCTCGGGGCGGATCTGCAGCTTGCGGGCGCCGTCGGCGCGCTCGAACGCGTCGATCAGGAGCCCCAGGCCGACTTCCACGATCGGGTCTTCGACGCGGTCGCTGTTGTCCCAGGTCTTCGACAGCAGGCCGGCGCCAAGCAGGAAGTAGGGCGAGGCCTTCGATTCGGGGTAGAAGATCCGCAGCGCGTTCAGGGTGAAAGCCGTGAATTCCGCGTCGCCCTCGCCGGTGTCGGGGCCGTCGTGGAAGCCCTGCGACAGCACGAACTCGAAATTCCAGCGCTCGTTCACGCCGACGCCGGCGCCGAGGCCGACCTGGAAGCCGTCGTCGAGGTCGCGGTCGCGATCCGGCCACACCGCTTCGGCGCGCGGGAAGATGAGGTACTTCATGCCGGCGTTGTCGCCGGCGGCCGCCGGCAGGCTGGCGAGAGCGACGGCGGCTGCGATGCCGAGGGCGAGGGCCTTGCTCATGGAACTCTCCTGTTTGGGTTCCGGCCGCCGGCCGGAGACCGGCAGGCGACAGGGCGCGGATTCTTCGCCCGCGCGGCTGGAAGATGATAGCCCATGGCCGACGGCGCGCCATAGGCGAAACCACGAGGTCCGGCGCCGCTCAGGGCTGCGAAAGAGCGCCCCTGGGAAGCCGGACCCGGTGCCCCGGCGCGATGCCCAGCCGGCTCGTGGTGCCGCCGGCGACCTCGAGCACCGCGATCACCGGCTCCGATGACTCGAGCGGCCGCTCCGACAGCGGCTCGGCGTTCTCGATGATGTTGGTGATCCGCCCGCCGGGCGCGATGAAGATCAGGTCGAGCGGGATGTAGGTGTTGCGCATCCAGAAGGCGACGTGGCGCGCGGGTGCGTTGGGAAACAGCATCGCCCGGCCAGGCGCGAGCGCGGGCACGTACATCAGCCCCTGCGTGCGCCGCTCCAGCGTATCCGCGACCCAGGCCTTGAAAACATGCCGCTTGCGGCCGCTCTCGACCACGACTTCCGCCTGCGGGAAGCTCGAGAGCGGCTCGATGCCTGGCGGCGGCACGAGCGCCGCGCGGACCTCCTCCGCGGTGACGTCGAGCCGGCCGACGAAGTCGAACCGTGACAGGAACACGCTGCCGCGGCCGCCGACCGCGCGCGCCGGCTCGGTGCAGAAGCCTCGCGCCTGCACGCTCCAGCTGCGGCCGGGCGGCGCCGCGCCGCGGATGGGCCGCTGCTCGACCTCGTCGAGCACGCAGCGATCCGGGCCCATCGTGCCGTAGATGCGGCCCTCGGACTCATGGAGCACGGTGACGTTCACCGGTACTCCGCGCGCGCGCTGGCCCTCCGCGAGCGACGGCGCGGCGAAGACCAGCGCGAGCCCTTCGCCCGACGGCAGCCGGCCGGCGAAGCGCAACCGCAGCCCCTCGCCGTCGGGGCGCAGCATCCCCGTGCAACCGAGGTCCGCGCCGCGCCACTGCAGGTCGGCCTCGACGGCGCCGCCGAGGCGCGCCTCGAGCCAGCCCTGGTCCCCGGGCAGGCAGGCGGGTGCGGGCAGCGGGGGCTCGCCCGCCGCGGCGCCGAGGGACAGCAGCGCCGCGGCCAGCGGCAGGAGGAATCGCGGCATCGGGCCTCGGGCCTAGTCGTTGCGGGACTGGGCCACCAGCAGGTGCTTGGCGAGCCCGCCGTGCATGATGCCGATCCCGCGCACCAGGTGCATCAGCAGCGTCAGCAGCAGCAGGCCGAGCGGGACCGTGACGAGCGCGGCCCAGGGTTCCGGGACCGTGTAGACGCCGTCCATGTGGATGCCGCCGGTCTCGACGAACCACGAGGCGAAAGGCATGAGCACGAGCAGGAGGCTCACCGCGAGCCCGATCACGGTCACCACGAAATACGTGATGCCGAGCGGCAGCATCAGGACGAAGTAGAGCATCGTCGTCCAGGTGCGCCGGTCCACCAGCATTTCCTTGATGCGGGCCATGACCGGCAGGTCCTTGCTGGGGTAGGGCGGGCGGCGCGGCATGCGCTGGCCGAGCAGCGCTTCGACGAGGCGGCCTTCGGCGAGCGCGAGCACCCGGGTAAAGCCGACGAACAGCAGGAAGAACGGGATGCCGATGATCAGCACCGCAAGGCCCGCCGACATTGATAGCCCGGCGACCGTCACGGTGAAGTAGACGATGCCGGTACCGAGCGCGAGCAGTGCGTAGAAGAGGGAGGTCCAGGCGCGGCTGTCGCCGAACACGCCGAAGAAGCGGCCGAGGGCGGTCTTGTGCTCCGTCCGCTTCGGGGGCGCGAGCGCTTCCTTCACCTGCTTCTCGGTATTGCGGTAGGCGTCCGCGACCTCGTCCGGGGCGCCGTAGGTGCTGGCGATGATCTCCAGCACGTCGGCTTCGGTCTTGTCGTGGTGCGAAGCGACCTCGGCGCGCAGGTATTCCTCGGCGTCGTACAGCGCATCCTGGATCAGCGCCGGATCTTCCCCGGCGAGGGCCTCGCGCAGCGCCTTGAGGTACTGCTCGATGGAGCGAGGCGCATGGGCCGTGGTCATGGCTGGGATCCCCCTGGTTCCGTGAATTCGTTGACGAGGTCGCGGGTCTGGCGCCAGATCTCGCGCCACTGCACGAGCGCGGCCCGGCCGGCCGGCGTAATCCGGTAATAGCGGCGCGGCGGGCCGGAATAGGACGGCACGACCCGGCTGGCGAGCAGCCCCGAGGCCGAGAGGGTGCGCAGCACCGGATAGAGCGCGCCCTGCTTGACGAGGCTCGCCGGGCCGCCGCGATGCTGCAGTTGCTTGGCGATCTGGTAGCCGTACAGGTCTTCCTCGGCACGGTCGAGGATGCCGAGCAGCACCAGCGCGACCAGGCCGGCGTTGAGTTCCTTCTGGAACTTGCGGGCGAGGCCGCCGGCCTCGCTGGCGTCGGCGCCTGCTTCGAACGTTTCCGGATTGCGTTCCATGATTAGATTACCCGCACTACGTAGTAAACTATATAGCTAAGTTAGTAATAGTCAAGAGTTGCTAATAGGTATGCGCTGCGACACTTCATCGCCGGATGGCGGTTACGCGGACGCCGGCGCCCGGTAGGATTAGGAAAATCTCTCACCGGAGTCCGGCATGCAGCAGTCCCCGTCGTCGCGGCGCAATTCCGGACGGTTCGTCAGCCGGCTCACCAGCGGCACCCTTGCCATCGTCATGGCCGGCGGGCGCGGGGAGCGCCTGAAGGCGCTGACCGCCAAGCGGTGCAAACCGGCCACGCCCTTCGGCGGCAAGTTCCGGATCATCGACTTCGTGCTGTCGAACTGCGTCAACTCGGGCATCCGACAGATCTGCGTGTTGACGCAGTACAAGGCGCAGTCACTGATCGAGCACGTGAATCGCGGCTGGGGCTACCTGCGCGGCGAGTTCGGCGAGTTCGTGGACGTGATCCCCGCCCAGCAGCAGATGGGCGAGCACTGGTACCGCGGCACGGCCGACGCCGTGTTCCAGAACCTGGACTACATCCGCGAGCGCCGGCCGACGCACGTGCTGGTCCTCGCCGGCGACCACGTCTACAAGATGGACTACGGCCCGATGATCGCCTACCACATGGAGAAGGGGGCGGACGTCACCGTGGGCGTGGTCGAGGTGTCGCTGGACGAGGCGCGCGACTTCGGCGTGATGACGGTGGACGCCGACAAGCGCGTCATCCGCTTCGACGAGAAGCCGTCCAACCCGCAGCCGATGCCGGGCCGCGACGACATCGCGCTCGCCTCGATGGGCATCTACATCTTTCGCCCCAAGCTGCTCGAGCGGCTGCTCGAGGAGGACGCGTTCAACCCCGAGTCGGCGCACGACTTCGGGCGCAACATCATCCCGGCCTGCATACATAGCCGCGCCGTGTTCGCCTATCCCTTCCAGGACGTGCGCACGCGTGCGCAGAGCTACTGGCGCGACGTTGGCAACGTGGACGCCTTCTACGACGCCAACCTCGAACTCGTGTACGTATCGCCCGAGTTGAACCTCTATGACGAGATCTGGCCCATCTGGACCTACCAGGTGCAGCAGCCGCCGGCCAAGTTCGTGCTCGACGACGGTGAGCGGCGCGGCATAGCGGTCAACTCCATGGTGTCGGGCGGCTGCATCATTTCCGGGGCGGAGGTGCGCGAATCCCTGCTGTTCTCGCGGGTGCACGTCGAGGAGCGCTCGGTGGTGGAGCGATCGGTGGTGCTGCCCAATGTCCACATCGGTCCGGACTGCCGCATCCGGCGCGCGGTGATCGACGAGGACAGCGACGTGCCCGAAGGCACCGTCATCGGGTACGACCCGGAAGCCGACGCTCGGCGTTTCTACGTCACGAAGCGCGGCGTCGTGCTGGTGACCTCAGAGATGCTGCGCAAGGGGGGGACTTGAGCCCGGGCGCCCTGCGGCAGCTCGGCGCCGCGGTAGTCCTCGCGGTGCTCGTCGCCGGTTGCGCCTCGCTGGCGCCGAAGCTGGAGACGCCGCGACTATCGCTCAAGGGCATCAGGATGCAGGAGGCGAGCCTGTTCGAGCAGCGCTTCGAGGTTCGCCTGCGGGTGCAGAACCCGAACGACCTCGACCTGCCGGTGCGCGGCCTCGACCTCGAGTTCGAGCTCGGCGGCGAGAAGTTCGCCACCGGCGTCAGCGCACGGGAGTTCACCGTCCCGGCGCTCGGCGAGGCGGAGTTCGACATGCTCGTGACCTCGAACGCCGCGACCGCGCTCCTGAACCTGATGCGAGCCGGCGAGGGCCGGCGCGAGAGCATCGACTACCGCATCAGCGGCAAGCTGCGCACGAAGCTCGGCCTGCTGCGGACGGTGCCCTTCGAGGAGAAGGGCACGCTGCCGCTGCGCGGCATCATGGGCGGGCGCGAAGACACGCAGATATAGCGCGCAGGCACACCCGTTCCCGTTCCCGTGCCGCGCCCGACGCACCGGCGCCTCGGGCCTGCGGGCGAGGTGGCCGGTGGCCCCCCGCAGCGAGCGCGTTTGTCCGCGCGAGCGAAGTGGGGGCCCGGCCGGATCCCGCCCGCAGGCCGGGCAGTGCCGTCGCCGCGGCCGGGATCCGGCGGGGGGCACTCCTCGCCTCGCTGCGGCGCTCGCCGAGCCTCGCGCCGCTTTACGCTCGGCTGTGGGGCCCCCCTCGCCACCTCGGCCGCGGCGCTGTTGCGCTGTGGCCTCCTGCGGCCTACGCCCGCTCGGCGATCTGCCGGTATAGCTGCAGGTATTCCTCCACCGCCCGGTCCCAGGAGAAATCCTCCCGCATGCCGTTTGCGACGATGCGGCTCCAGAGGCTGTGATCCTGGTGCCAGGCCGCGGCGGTCTCGACCGCCCAGCGCACCGCGGCCGGGTCGGCGTCGTTGAAGACGATGCCGGTGCCTTCGCCGGTCGCCGGGTCGAAGTGCCGCACCGAGTCGGCGAGGCCGCCCGTGCGGCGCACCAGCGGCACGGTGCCGTAGCGCAGGCTGTACATCTGGTTGAGCCCGCAGGGCTCGTAGCGCGAGGGCATCAGGAAGGCGTCCGCGCCGGCCTCGATCCAGTGCGCGAGGCGCTCGTTGTAGCCGCGGCGGAAAGCCGCGCGGCCCGGGAACCGGCGTGCCAGCGACTCGAGCAGCGCCTCGTTGGCGGGTTCGCCGGCGCCGAGGGCCGCGAACGCGATCCGGCCGTCCGCCAGCGGCTCTTCGAGCGCGCCTTCGAGCAGATCCACGCCCTTCTGCCACACCAGCCTCGAGACGATGCCGATGAGCAGCCGGCCGGGCGCGTCCTGGAGCCCGAGCAGATCGCACAGCGCCGCGCGCATGCGCGCCTTGCCCGAGAGGTCAGCCGCCGAGAACCGGTGAGGCAGGTGAGGATCGGTGGCGGGATCCCAGGTCGAGTAGTCGACGCCGTTCAGGATGCCGGCCACCTCGTCGCCCCGGGCGCGCAGCACCTCGTCGAGACCCATGCCGAGCTCCGGCGAGCAGATCTCCTTCGCGTAGGTGGGGCTGACCGTGCTGACCGCGTCGGCGTCGCGCAGGCCCTGGCGGAGCAGGTTGATGCGGTCGGCCGCGAGGCCCGCTGTCTCCACGGCGCCCTCCGGCAGGCCGAGCTCCGAAGCGACCGAGGCGGGCAGCCAGCCCTGGTAGCCGAGGTTGTGGACGGTCAGGAGGCTGCGCGCGCCGGCCAGCTCCGGCGCGCGGCCGTACCGTTGGCGCAGCAGCGTCGGCAGCAGCGCGGTGTGCCAGTCGTGGCAGTGGACGACCTGAGGCGCGAACCCGGTGCGCACGCAGGCCTCGAGGGCGGCGTGGCACAGCAGCGCGAAGCGGTGGTGCTCGTCCTCGGCGTCGCCGTACACGCCGGGGCGGCCGTACAGCTCGGGGCAGTCGACGAGCAGCAGGTCCGGGCCGGCTGCGCGGCGCGCCCGCACGAAGGAGTAGCGGTAGCGGTGCCGCCCGAGGCTGAGTTCGAGGTCGGCGAGCCCCGGCTCCGGCTCGAGCGACAGCGTGCTGCGGTCGAGCTCGGCGTACATCGGCACGAAGACCCGCAGGTCCACGCCCCGGGAATGCAGTGCGCCGGCGAGCGCGCCCGCGGCGTCGGCAAGCCCGCCCGCCTTGACGAGCGGCGCGAGTTCGGCGGTCACGAAGCAGCAACGTATCACCATGGGGGAATTCTACTGCGCTGACAGAAATCCGCCTCGTCGGCGATGAAACGACGCCGCACTGCGACGGGCGGGGCCGCTGGCTTCGCCGAACGGCGCTATGCTGGCCCCATGCCGGGACATGCATTTCGCCGCGTCCTGCGTCTGCTCGTGGCCCTGGTCGCGCTACCCGGCACGGCTCAGACGGCACCGGCCCCCGCTGAACCGAGGGCGCCCGCGACCGACGGGTCCCACGAAACTCAGGCGACGACGACCGAGTCGCCGCCTTCCTGGGTCGCGCCGACGCGGATCGACCGGGTCGGCCGCATCCTGGCGCCGGTGTATGTGAACGGCAGTGGGCCCTACGCGTTCGTGGTGGACACCGGCGCTTCGCGCTCCGCCATTGCGCCCCGGCTGGTGACCGCGCTCGCGCTCGAGGACGAGCCCGGCGCGACCGTCACGCTGCGCGGCATCACCGGCACGGAGCAGGTTCCGTCGATCCGCGTCCGACGCCTCGAGTATGGCCACGTCGCGCTCGATGACCAGCTGCTGCCCGTGGTTCGTCCCGGCATCTTCGCGAATGCCGACGGGATCCTCGGCGTCGAGGGTCTCGAGGGCAGCTGCCTCCATGCTGACTTCCTGCGCCAGACGATATCCATCGACCGCGGCAAATGCCCGCGCGCGAAGCCCGGCTGGCTGCGCGTGCCGGCCGAGCTACGCTTCGGACAGCTGTTCACCGTGCAGGGGCGCATCGGTCGCACCCGGGTGACGATCATCGTGGACACGGGCGCCGAGAGGACGCTCGGTAATCGCGCCCTGCTCGAGGCGCTGGACCTGCAGCAGCATGCCGAGGATCCGGCAAATCGGGCCCAGGTCATGGGGGCGACGTCACGGTCGCAGCCCGGCAGCATGATTCCAGCGCCGGAAATCCGCATCGCCGGCATCGCGGTCACGCGCACGCAGGTTACCTTCGGTGAGTTCGACGTGTTCGGGCTGTGGAGCCTCGAGGACCAGCCGGCGCTGTTGCTCGGCATGGACGTGGTCGGTGCGGCGGATGCACTCATGATCGACTACCGGCGCGAGGAACTCAGGCTGCTGCCGACCGGGTCGGCGTTCGCCGCGCGGACGGGGTCGCGGGTGCCCGGCAGTCGCCTGCGCTAGGAAGGGCCTCGTGTCCTGGCTGGCGGCGCGGCGCGGGCGTCCCGGTGCCTCACGACGGATCGGCGAATTGAAGCCCCTCCGCCGCCAGCGCCGCGCGCAGCGGGGCGGTGGCCCGGGGGAAATCCCGCGTCGAGCCCACGCGTCCGCTGTGGATCGGCTCGCGTACCTGGGCGAACGAGGAGGTCGAAACGACTCTCGGGTTGAGGTGAGGGCTGCGCGTCGCGGGGTGATCCGGCAGGCCGCAGAACTCGAGGATTCGCGGAATCTCGCGGTCGGGCTCGCTGACCAGGCGCGCGTAGTCCACTTCGAGTATCCAGCGCGGGTGGCGCGCGCACCACGTGTCCATGATGCGTTCGTAGCTCGCGAGGTAGGCGGCGAGCCACTGCGGCGATGAAGTCCACGCCGACTCCAGCGGAAAATTCGCGCGCCAGCACGACCAGGCGACGTCCAGCGGGTCGCGCCTGAGGCGGATCACCTTTGCGCCCGGGAAAGCGCAGCGGATCACCGCCAGCCGGTAGTGATTGCTGAGCAGCTTGTCGTCGAATCGCGAGCCTGGCCCGAAGCGCTCGTCGGCCAGCGCGAAGTACCGCTCGCGTATCGGCGCCCAGGGATCCGCTGTGCCGGCCGCGCGCTGGCGCTCCAGCCAGGCCGAGAGCGGTGGTCCGCTGAAGTCGCCCAGCACATGTCGCATGAGGGGCAGCAAGCCGAGCTCGCCGCCGCCGGCCACCGACGGATGGTTGGTCAGGATCTGGTCGACCAGCGTGGTGCCGGAGCGCTGCGGACCGAGGATGAAGGTTGCCCGCTCACCCGCGCTTCCTGTCGCGGCATCGAGCAGGCCAAACGGAAGTGCATCGACCGACGACCGCCAGGAGCCTTCGAGGGACTCGATGTCGATCACGGCGAGCTTGGTGCGAAGCGCAGCGGCCGCTTCCAGTGCGAGCGCCGCGGCCTGGTCATCGCCGACGTCCACCATGGCCTTGGCCCAGGCCCAGGCCGCGCGTGCGCGCGGCCCCGGCGGCGCCGAGGCGAGTCGCCGCTGCAGCTCCGACAGCGGGCCGAGGTCGGCATCGCCGGGCGCGAATCGCCTGCCCTGCGCGAGCTGCTGCCAGACTCCGGGGTTCCAGGGATCGTCGCGCAGCAGACGGCGACACAAGGCCTCGGCGAGGTCGAACTGGCCCGCGAAGAGGTGCAGGCGCGCCAGTCGCAGCAGCTCGTGGAGCGTCATCTGCCCAGCCCGCGCGACCGGGACCAGCACCGCGATGGCCTCGTGCACTCGCCCGGTCGCCTCGAGCGTCCGGGCGAGGATGTAGGCGGTCTGGGTCGAGTGCGGCGTTTCCTCATAAAGTCGCCGGGCCGCGAGCAGCGCCGCGTCATCGTCGCCCACCCGCGAACACAGCTTCACGGCCGGCGCCCAGTGCTCGCCAAGCCGTTCGGGCGAGGCCACGGCAAGGCGGACGAGGTCGAGTGCGGCGAAGGCATCGCCGCGGTCGGCGGCGGCGGCGGCGTCGTTGAGTGCGGTGGCCGCGGATATCGATTTCCGGCCGGTGGGATTCGCCAAGGTTCAGCCTCCGGGGCATCTGGCTGGCGCGAGTATGTGGGCATCCGGCGGAGCCGCCAACCTTGGACGTGTCAAGGGCACGCCGGGGGCCGCTCGCGGGAGTCTTCTGGTCGATGCCTCAAAGGCGCTTGTGGGGCTGCACAGATCTGGTGTCTGCTACCGGTCCCCTGGGGCAGCGCTGCGGGTCCACGCTTGACCAGCCAAGACCTTTCGGAATTCCTGCGACGCGCCGGGCGCGCGGCAGACGCGGGCGACACCTGGAGAGCCATTCAGGAACTGCGTGCGCTGGCGTCGGCTCCGGGCCGGCTCGGTCAAGGCTGGCTCGCCGCCGTGCAGCTGGCGGAGCGCGTCGGCGACGACTGGGCTGCGGTCGCCGTTGCCCGGCGGCTGCACGACGAACTGCCGGGCGATGCTCAGGCGGCGTTCCTGCTCGCCTCGGCGCTGACCGAGGCGGGGCTCGCCGACGAGGGCGCCGCACTCCTGGTGCCGCTGGCCGATGCCGGCGTGCTCACGTCCAACCAGCAATTCAAGTTGACGCGGATGCTCATGTTCGCCGGGCAGGTCGCCGAGGCGCAGCGCCGGGCGCGCGAGCTGCTGCCGGCTAATCCGGGCAGCCAGACGCTGTGGGAGCGCATCGCCCAGACGAAGAGCTTCCGTCCCGGCGATGCCGACATCGACACGATGCGCCGGTTGTTCGAACGCACGCCGGAAACCCGGCCCGCGGCGCGTTCGGCGATTGCCGTGGCGCTCGCCAAGGCGTACGTGGATGTCGGCGACGATGCTGCCGCGGACGTCGCGCTCGAGGCCCACGCGGCGGCGAACCGGGCGAGATTTCCGTTCGACCTCGAGGCGTGGCAGCGCGGCGCCCGGTCGATCCTCACGGCATTCGAGGCGCTGGAGCCGCCTCGGCCTGCCGCCGGCGCGATCGGCGCGGCGCGCCCCATCTTCATCATCGGGCCGCCGCGCTCCGGGACTTCGCTGCTCGACCAGGTGTTCTCGCGCCACCCGCTGATCCGCGGCGGCGGGGAACTGCGCTGCTTCCTGCTGGCGTCGCGGGAGCTCGGCGGCTTCACCGCCCCCGAGGTCGGGTCCTGGCTGGCCCGCGCGTCGCGCGAGAGCGTCGACCCGTGGCACGAGATCGGCCGGCGTTACCTCGGCCTCGCCGAGGAGCGGTTCGGCGAGGGCGCCTGCTTCACGGACAAGCTGCTGTCGAACGTCCACCGCGTCGGCACGATCGTTCGCGCTCTGCCGCAGGCGGTCATCGTCCACATCACGCGCGACCCGCTGGACGTGGCCTGGTCCTGCTGGCGCGCGCAGTTCGACGCGGACTCGGCCTGGAGCAGTTCCCAGGAGGGCATCGCGGGCTACCTGCAATGCTTTGCGCAGGCGATGCGGGTGTGGGGAGAGCTGCATCCGGGCCGGATCGTCGAGGTGGCGTACGAGAATCTCGTGCGCGCACCCGAGGAGACCATTCCGCGCCTGCTGCGGGCCTGCGGCCTCGATGACAACCCTGCGACGCGCGAGCCGCATCTCTCGCGGCGTGCCGTTAACACCATCAGCTATGCGCAGGTCCGCGAACCCATCCACGCGCGCAGGGTGAACGCCGCCGGCGATTTTCCCCTAGCGACGCGAAAGCTTGCGGCGGCGCTGGAGCGTGCAGGGCTCGGCGGATAGCGACGGCATGGCTGCGCGTCCACTGCCGCCGGAAGCAGGCGGTCGAATTCCCACGCTCAGCCCTCGGGAGGATCCTCGCCAATGGGCACGCCGGCTTCGCGCAGCTGCCGGCGCAGCGGTGCCAGTTGCGTCGCGTAGTGGCGCCACCGGCCCACGGAGCCGGTATAGACCGGCTGCCTGGCCTGCCAGACGCTCGCGGTGCCGACCGGTCGCTGGTTGCGGTGGGATGCGAGGCAGGCGGGATCGAAGGGCAGCTTCAGGAAATCGAGCAGCACCCGCGTCTGCGCGTCGGGATCCCTGACCAGCGCGCCGTAGTCCAGCTCGATCAACCTTCCGGGCAGCACCGAGCTCCAGTGGGACATGGTCAGCCGATAGTCGGCATAGACCTCGCCGATCACGCCGAGGTCGTAGGTCCAGGCATGCGCCTCGTGTGCGAAATGCTGGAAGTAGATCGACAGGCAGGTGTCGAGAGGGTCCCGGCTGCAGTGGATGAACCTTGCGTTGGGAAACAGCCGTGCCAGCAGGCCGAGGTAGGCGAAGTTGCCTGGGTTCTTGTCGATGACCACGGGCTCGCCGCGGGACAGGCCGGCGACGGTCGCGAGGTACTCCCGTGCGAACTCGGCAAGGCGGTCCGGGTCGAGTGCCGCGGGCGGCTGCGCCGGCGGTTCGGCGTCGGTGGCCGCGAGGCCCAGCGAGGCCGCGATCGACTCGACCAGGGGCAGTTCGCCGGCCCCGTGGACATGCGGGTGACTGTCGAGAATCCGCTCGACCAGGGTCGTGCCGGACCGCATCATGCCGACGATGAAGACCGGCTTCGGACTCGCAGGCGTGCCGGCCGCCACCGTTGACGCCGTGCTCGTGCCAAACGCTTCGCGGATGCGCCGCATGCGCCCGAGGTAGGCCGGCAGGTTGAAGGGTCGCGAGCGGTAGCGCCGTTCGTTGGCCTCGCGGAACTGGTCGAAGGCCGCGTCGTACTGGCCGCAGTCGTCGAGGATCTTGCCCATCGCAAAATGTGCGCAGATCGTGCCGCTCTCGCCGAGGCCGCCACCGGCCAGCGCATCCCGGATCAGGACTGCGTCCGGGTCGTGCGGCGAGCTGAACCGTCGCACCACGGCGAGGCCCAGGTAGGCCGCATCGGAGGTGGCGTCCAGCGCCACCGCACGCCGGTAGCAGCGGGCGGCGTTCTCGAACCGGCCCAGCTTGGCGAGTAGCCGCCCCGCCCGCGCCTGAAGGCGCGCATCGGTGGGCGCGCGCTCGACGAGACGCTCCGCGATCTCGGCGGCCAGCTCGAGCTGCGCGAGGTCCTCCAGGAAGCCCAGCGTCTTCTCGAGCACCTCGGTCCGATCACCCGCGGCCCGCGCGAGCTGCAACATCGCTGCGGCGGCTTCGACTGGGCGATGGGCCTCGCGGAGGAGGAATGCCAGGCCGACGTAGCCATCCTCGGTGCCGGGCGCGAGGGCAATGCTGCGGCGGAAGGCCTGCTCCGCCTCGCCGGGCCTCTGCAGCATGCGCAATGTGTTGCCGAGCGCCGTCCAGGCCTCGGCGTGCGCTGGATCCTGGGACAGGGCGCGCCGCAGCCAGGCCTCGGCCCGCGCGTACTCGCCCTGGCCGAAGCGCAACTGGCCTAAATGGCAGCAGAGGGGAGCGGGCGGGCTGCAGGCCGCCGCGACTTCCTCGATACGCCGCAGGCCGCTGGCGGTCGAGCCCTCGCCGATCTCGACGAGTCCGAGCAGCAAATGGGAGCGCGCATCCCCGGGCGATTCCCGCAGGCGTACCTCGAGAAGACGGCGCGTTTCGGGCAGGCGCCCGGCCGAAAAAAAGTTCCAGGCCTGGTCGAGGGTCCCGGTCACGACGGCGGCCCGGATCAGCCCCCGCGGCAGTCCCAGGCCGTGCCGGCGGCGCCGGTCAAGGCTCGCGCGCCTCGGGCG
Organism: Steroidobacteraceae bacterium; assembly: GCA_025458865.1. Taxonomy (GTDB): domain Bacteria; phylum Pseudomonadota; class Gammaproteobacteria; order Steroidobacterales; family Steroidobacteraceae; genus SG8-30. Next base: position 13,211 of record JALORP010000031.1, read on the forward strand.
GAGACTCCGCTGGCTCCTCGGCTGCGGGAGCGGCGGGCCTGGACGGGCGCGCGTCGGGCTTGGGCGGCGCGAACATCCCGAACATGCTCTCCTGCATGCGCGCCCACAGCTCCATGTTCTGCCGGGCCAGCTCGGCCATCGCGTTCATCGGCGGCGGCGCAGCGCTCAGCGCCTGCGCGACCTGCTTCTGCATGACCTCCTGCTGGCGCATGAAGGTCTCTACGCTCTTCTCGAGGTAGCGGCCCATGAATTCCTGCATCGGGCCACCGTAGTACCGGATGATCGACTCGAGCAGCTGGGACGAGAGGATGGGCTTGCCGAACTGCTCCTGTTCGGCGATGACCTGCAGGAGGATGAGCCGCGTGATGTCCTCGCCGCTCTTGTCCTCGACCACCTTGATGCGCTCGCCCTTGACGATCAGGTCGCGGATGTCCTCGAGCGTCACGTGCCGGCTGATGGACGCGTCGTAGAGCCGCCGGTTGGCGTACTTCTTGATGAGGCGTTCCGTGCTCATGGCCGGAGTCTACCGGATGTCTGCCGCAGTGCGGTAAAAACGGGGGGCGCAAAAAAGGACGGCGGCCCGGAGGCGCGCCGTCCCGAGGGGGGCCGGTCAGAAGGCGGGCTTCAGGCCGCCTTCTTCGCCGCCGCGGCGTAGTCGGCCGCGGCCTTGTCAAACAACTTGGTCAGCTCTGCCTGCTGCTCGGTGGCGAGCTTCACCAGGTCCTGCGAGCGCTGCGTGGTCTTCTCGACCAGCGCGGTGGTCAGCTCCACCTGCTTCGCAGTCAGCTCGTTCACGTCCTTCACCTGCGTCGGCAGCTGCATCTGCCTGATCGCGATCTCGAGCAGCTCGCCGGCAAAGGCATACTGCTGGCGGGCGACGCGCTCGAAGCCCTGCATGGCCAGGCTGTTGAACTGAGTCGCGGGCTCGAAGGCCTTCTTGGAGGCCTCGACGAAAGCGTTGAAATCGAAAGTCGGGTTGGTCATCGTGGAATCCTCTGCTGCTCGGCGCGTGGGCGGCACTCGACGCTTCATGACGGATAGCTTAGCGGCGGTTTTGTTGCGTTGCAACAAGAATTTTGCGTTGCACAAGACCGCCTGCTTTCAGGGTGCGGACGTTTAAGTAACTAGCTGTTTATAAAGGGTTCAGAGCCAAGTTTAGCTCGAACCCGGACGAGCCTGTCGCCGACCGTGTCGGCATTTTTTGGTGCGCTGCGGGATCCATTTCCGCGCTACCGGAGGTCCCTGATGACGAACCCTGCTGGCTCCTCGGACTGGATGGACCAGTGGCTCGCCGCCCAGCGGCAGCTCTGGGGTTCGATGCTCAACGGGCAGCCTTCCGCCGCGCCCCCGTCGCCCGCGAACCCCTTCCTGCAGGCATTCGGCGGCGCGCTGCCGGAGTCCTCCCGCGATGTGGCCGCGCGCATGCTGGACTTCGGCGAGAGCTATCTTGGGGTGACGCGCCAGGCGTGGAAGGCGCTCGAGGCTGCGCAAGGCGCTACCGTGGCCCAGGCCGACCTGGCCCGGCAGCTCGACTCGCTCAAGGCGCAGTTCGCCCAGGGGTTCGCGCAGGCTTTCCCGGGAATGACGAGTCCCGGGGCGCCGGGCTCGCTGCCCGCCCTCGGCCCCGCGAGGGAACGCCACCAGGCCGCTGAGCGGCTCGCGCGGGCGGCCGCGCGCTACCAGCAGGCCTTCGCGGCCTTCACGGCGCTGCTCGGGCGCGTGTCGAGCGGGGCCGTGGAGAGGCTGGCGCAGCGCCTGTCCGAGGGGGCCGGCGCCGACAAGGCGCCCGACAGCCTGCGCGCCGTCTACGACCTGTGGGTGGACTGCGGCGAGCAGGCCTACGCCGCCGCGGCCCACTCGCCCGAGTTCTCGAAGGCGCAGGCCGATCTCAACGAGGCGCTGCTGGACCTGCGGCGCGAGCAGCAGAAGCAGGTCGAGGACTGGGCGCGTGCGCTCGACCTGCCGACGCGGGCCGAGGTGAACACCTTGATCAAGCGCGTGAATACGCTCAGGCGCCGGATGCGCGAGCTCGAGGAGGAGCTCGAGCAGCTGCGTCGGTCCCGCTGACCATGGCCGGCGAGGCTGACCGCCGCGCCGAGGACGAGGCCCGGGCCTTCGGCGAGAGGCTCGCCCGGGGGCTGTCCACCCTCGCGGCGCTGGGCGAGGTAGAGGTCGGCTGCTCCGAAAAGGAGGCGGTCTACGCCGAGGACAAGCTGGTCCTGTACCGGTATCGGCCGCGCGCCGCGCCCGCCGGCCTGCCGCCCGTGCTCATCTGCTACGCGCTGGTGAACCGGCCGTACATGGTTGATCTCCAGGAGGACCGGTCGCTCGTTCGCAGCCTGCTGGAGCGCGGCCTCGATGTCTTCCTCATCGACTGGGGCTACCCGGACGGCGCGGACCGGTTCCTGGAACTCGACGATTACGTCAACGGTTACCTCGACCGCTGCGTGGATGCCACCCGGCGCGCGGCGAGTCGCGACCGCGTGAACCTGCTCGGCGTGTGCCAGGGCGGGACCATGAGCCTCTGCTACACGGCCCTGCACCCTGAGAAGGTCGCGAACCTCGTCACCATGGTCACTCCCGTGGATTTCCAGACGCCCGAGAACCTGCTCGCGAAGTGGGCCCGGGACCTCGACGTGGACCGTCTCGTGGACACGCTCGGCAACGTGCCGGGCGAGCTGCTGAACGCCACGTTCCTGGCGCTGATGCCGTTCCGCCTGACGAGCCAGAAATACGTCGCGCTGGCGGACATCGTGGACGACCCGCGCCAGCTCGGGAACTTCCTGCGCATGGAGCAATGGATCTTCGACAGCCCCGACCAGGCCGGCGAGGCCTTCCGGCAGTTCGTCGGCTGGTTGTTCCGGGAGAACCGCCTGCTGCGCGGGACGCTCGAGCTGGGCGGCCGGCGGGTGGACCTGCGGGCAATCACCTGCCCGGTGCTCAACGTGTACGCCACGCAGGACCACCTCGTGCCGCCCTCGGCCTCGCTGGCGCTGGGCGGCCTGGTGGGGACGCAGGACTACAGCACCTTCGCTTTCCCCGGCGGTCACATCGGAATCTACGTCAGCGGCAAGGCCCGGCAGGTGCCGCAAGCCATCGCCGACTGGCTGGCCGCCCGCGCAGGGCCCGGCCCGAACGAGTAACATTGCGCCCCCCGCGCGACCCAGAAGCGAGCCGAACATGTCCCTGGAACAGGCCAAGAGCCAACTCAACGCTCTGATCGGAAAGGAAATTCACGTCAGTGACTGGGTCGAGATCAGCCAGGCGCGCGTGAACGACTTCGCGGCCGCGACCGGCGACCACCAGTGGATCCACGTGGACCCGGCCCGCGCGGCGGCCGAGTCGCCCTATGGCGGCCCGATCGCGCACGGCTACCTGACGCTGTCGCTGTACCCGCTCCTGCGCGGACTCGTGGACGAGGCGCGGCCGGTGCTGCCGGGCGTGAAGCGCGTTATCAACTACGGCATCAACAAGCTTCGCTTCCCGAACGCCGTCAAGGTGGGTGCGCGGGTGCGCGCCCGCTGCACGCTCGCGGCGGTGGAGGACGTCCCCGGTGGGCTGCAGATCACCGAGAACGTGGCGTTGGAGATCGAAAATGAAGCCAAACCGGCCTGTGTCGCCGAACTGTTGATGCGGCTCTACTTCTGAGCGACGGACCCGACCGCATGCAGTTTTCCGCACGACAAATACTGACCGCGGTGGTCGCACTCGCGGCCGTCGCCGCGCTGGCGTGGTTCTACAAGGGCCGCGAGCCGGCGACGCAGGCCGGTGCCGGCGGGCCGCCGGTCATGGCCGCGGCGGGCGGGCGTGGCGGCGCGCCAGGCGGCGGGCCGGGCGGGCAGATGCCCGCCGTGGCGGTCGTGACGGTGCCGGTCGAGTCCGTGCCGCTCGCGGTCACGATCGACGCCCTCGGGACGCTGCGCGCGAACGAGGCCGTGGAGATCACCGCCAAGGTCGGCAACCAGGTGACGGTCGTGCGCTTCACCGAGGGGCAGCGCGTCGCCGCCGGCCAGGTGCTGGTGGAACTCGACGGCGCACAGGCTCGCGCGGACCTCGCCGCGGCGGAGGCGGCGCTCACCGAGAGCCGCTCGGCCTACAGCCGCAGCAAGGACCTCTTCACGCGCCAGGCGCTGTCGCAGTCGCAGCTCGAGCAGATCGAGGCGACGCTCAAGGGCAACGAGGCGCGGGTCGAGTCCGCGCGGGCGCGCGTCGCCGATACCGTGATCCGCGCGCCCTTCGCCGGAGGACGCTGGTGAGCCCGGGCGAAGTCATCACGACGCTCGACGACACGAGCGTCATGAAGCTCGACTTCGACGTGCCGGAGACCTTCCTGGCCCTGCTCGAGCCGGGCCTCTCGGTCGGCGCCCTGTCGGCCGCCTTTCCCAACCGGCGCTTCGAGGGCCGGGTGCAGACCGTGGACTCGCGCGTGGACCCGGTGTCCCGCACGGTCACGGTGCGGGCCGGGCTGGAGAATGCCGACGGGCTTCTAAAGCCGGGGATGTTCATGACCGTGCGGCTCAAGCGCGAGGCGGCGCCAGCGCTGGTCGTCCCTGAATCGGCGATCGTCCCCGAGCGCGGCAAGGTGTTCGTGTTCGTGGTCGAGGACGGCGTGGTCGAGCGCCGCGAGGTCGCGACCGGCCGGCGCGAGCCGGGCCGCGTCGAACTGCTGGCGGGCGCGGTCGCCGGCGAGCGGGTGATCGTCGAGGGCACGCAGAAGGTCCGCGAGGGCAGCAGCGTGACCGAGGCCGGCGCCGGGTCCGTGCGGCCGGCGGCGGGCGCTGCCCCGGAGAAGCGCTCGTGAAGATCTCCGACATCTCGGTCCACCGACCGGTCTTCGCGACCGTCATTAGCCTGCTGCTGGTGATCCTCGGCCTCGTTTCGCTCGACCGGCTCCCGGTGCGCGAGTACCCGGACGTGGACTCGCCGATCGTGTCCATCTCGACCGACTACCGCGGCGCGGGCGCCAACATCGTCGAGGAGAAGATCACCCAGGTCATCGAGGATCGCATCGCCGGCCTCGAAGGCATCGACAAGCTCCGCTCCAGCTCGCGCGACGAGCGTTCCAACATCACGGTCGAGTTCACCGCCGACCGGGACATCGACGCGGCCACGAACGACATCCGCGACCGCATCTCCCGCGTCCTCGAGGACCTGCCGCCCGAGGCCGATCCGCCGGAGATCGCCAAGGCCGATGCCGACTCCGAGCCGGTCATGTGGATGTCCGTCTCCAGCGATCGCATGTCGGTGCTGGAGCTCACCGACTACGTCGAGCGCGTGCTCGTGGACCAGGTCGCGGCGGCGCCGGGCGTTGCGCGCGTCCAGGTCGGCGGCGCGCGCCGCCCGGCGGTCCGTGTCTGGATCGATCGGCAGGCGCTCGCGGCCCGCCAGCTCACCGTGACCGACATCGAGAACGCCCTGCGGACCGAGAACGTCGAGCTGCCCGCGGGCCGCCTGGAGTCCACCGAGCGCGAGTTCTCACTGCGCACCGACACGGGCCTCAGGACGGTCGACGACTTCAGGGCACTCGTCATCGGGCGCGGGCCGGAGGGCTACCTCGTCAGGCTCGGCGAGGTCGCCGACGTGCGCCTCGGCGCCGAGAACGAGCGGACGCTCGCCCGCACCGACGGCGTTGCCGGCGTCAGCATGGGCATCATCCAGGTGTCCCGGGCGAACACGCTGCAGGTGGTCGACGGGGTGCACGAGGTCATCGACCGGCTGCGCCAGGACCTGCCGCAGGGCATGAGCATCGGCGTGAACGTGGACCGCGGCGAGTTCATCAAGGCTTCCCTGCGGGAGGTGGCGATCGCGCTCGGCATCTCCATGGCCCTCGTGCTCGCCGTGATCTACCTCTTCCTCGGCAACCTCCGCGCGACGCTGGTCCCGGCGGTGACGATCCCGGTCTGCATCGTCGGCACGCTGACCTTCATGTTCATGATGGGCTACTCCATCAACGTGCTGACGCGATGCTCGCCGCGCTCGACGGCAGCCGCGAGATCGGCTTCGCGGTGATCGCGACCACGCTGGTGCTCGCGGCGGTTTTCGTGCCGATATCCTTCCTGCCTGGCGCGATCGGGAGGCTGTTCCGCGAGTTCGGCCTCACGCTGGCCGCCGCCGTGCTGCTCTCGTCGCTGGTCGCGCTGTCGCTCACGCCGGCGATGTGCTCGCGGATGTTCCGCGAGCACCAGCCCAAGGGCGGCTTCACCCTTCGCGTGGAGCGCTTCTTCGATCGGCTCTCCGCGTTCTACGAGCGCAAGCTCCAGAGCCTCATCCGCCGGCCCTGGCTGATCGTCGGCGCGACCTTCGGCTTCATGTTCATCGCTGCGCTCGCCTTCCGGGCCCTGCCGATGGAGTTCGCCCCGGCCGAGGACCGGGGCGTGCTGTTCTTCGGGCTGGATGCGCCGGAGGGGGCGAGCCTCGAGTACACCGAGCGGCAGCTGCTCGCGGTCGAGGAGATCCTGGCGCGCGAGAAGGCGAAGGGCGACATCCGTCGCTTCAACACCCGCATCGGCGGCGGCGGCGGAGGTGGCGGCGGCGCGGAGGTGAACGCCGTGCGCGGCTGGGTGCCGCTCGAGCACTGGAGCGAGCGCGAGCGCAGCTCCTCGGAGATCGCGCAGTCGATCCGCAGCGAGCTGAACCAGCTGCCTGGCGTGCGCGCCTTCGTGTTCGAGCCCCAGGGACTCTCCTTCCGCGGCTTCGGCCAGCCCGTGCAGGTCGTGATCGGCGGCCCTGACTACGAGACGCTCGCCCAGTGGAGCGACGTCCTCATCGAGAAGGCCAGCCAGAACCCGGGCCTGCTCAACGTGGACACCAACTACCGCGAGCGCAAGCCCCAGATCCGGATCTCCGTGGACCGCAACCGCGCCGCGGAACTCGGGGTCTCGCTGCAGACCGTCGGCCGCACGCTCGAGACGGTGCTCGGCTCGCGCATCGTGACCACGTACGTGGACCGCGGTCGCGAGTACAACGTGATCCTGCAGGGGCGCGCCGAGGACCGGGCGCAGCCGTCGGACCTGGCCAATCTCTACGTCCGCTCGTCGCGCGGTGGCCTGGTTCCGCTTGCCAACCTCGTGCAGATGGAGGAGGTCGCGGGCGCCGTCCAGCTCAACCGGTTCGACCGGCTGCGGGCGATAACGATCAGCGGCGGCCTCGCGCCCGGGTACTCGATGGGCGAGGCCGTGAAGTACTTCCAGGGTCTCGTGGCTGCCGAGCTGCCGCCGAGCGCGCGTCTCTCCTTCGACGGCGAGGCGCGCGAGTACCTGCGCTCGCGGGGGCAGCTGTGGACGACCTTCGGCTTCGCGATCGCCATCGTCTTCCTCGTTCTGGCCGCGCAGTTCGAGAGCTTCCGCCACCCGGTGGTCATCATGACCACGGTGCCGCTCGCGGTGATCGGCGCCTTCGCGGGCCTCTGGCTCTACGGCATGTCGCTCAACATCTTCAGCCAGATCGCGCTGGTGCTGCTCATCGGCATCGCGGCGAAGAACGGCGTGCTGATCGTCGAGTTCGCGAACCAGCTGCGCGACCGCGGCCTCGAGCGCGTCGAGGCGGTGGTGCGCGCCGCCTCGATCCGCCTTCGCCCGGTGCTCATGACGAGCCTGTGCACGGCCTTCGGCGCGCTGCCGTTCCTGATCGCCACCGGCGCGGGCGCCGAGCAGCGCCAGCCGATCGGCGTCGTCGTGTTCTACGGAACGATCATTTCCGTGCTGCTGACGCTGTTCGTCGTGCCGGCGGTGTACACGCTGCTCGCCAGGACCCACGCCTCGCCCAGCCACCTGCGCCGGATGATCGAGCGGATGCGCGAGGATTCGCCCGAGGTCGGGCCTGAGGACGCGACGGTCGCGTCCGCGGCGAAACAGGGCTGAGCGCACACGGGGAGGCAGGCGGCGATGGCGGTGCTGACGCCCTACGAGCAGCTCGAGCAGGAGTTCCGTCGGCTCCACGCCTTCCGCGGCGCGCTCGCGGTGCTGCGCTGGGACGCCGCCGTCACCATGCCCCGCGGCAGCTCGGACGTCAGGGGCGAGCAACTCGCCGCGATAGAGACGGAATGCCATTCCGTGCTGACCTCGCCGCGCCTGACGCGGCTGCTCGAGCGTGCCGAGGCGTCGGCCGCGGGCCTGCGCGACTGGCAGCGCGCGAACCTGCGCGAGATGCGCCGCGAGCGGGACCATGCCATCGCGACGCCGCCCTCCCTGGTGGCGCGGCTCGCGCGCGCGACCGCCCGGGCCGAGGCGCTCTGGCGCGAGGCCCGTGAGCGCAACGACTTCGCGATCCTCGCGCCGGCGCTCGACGAGGTTCTGAGGCTGACGCGCAACCGCGCGGCGATGCTGGGCCAGCACATGGGCCTCGATCCCTACGACGCGCTGCTCGACGAGTACACGCCCGGGCTGCTGTCGGCCGACATCGACGGGTGGTTCGCGACGCTGGCGCAGCGGCTGCCGACCCTCGTCTCGGAGGTGGTGGAGGCCCAGGAGGCGCGCCCGGTGGCGCCCATCGCCGGCCGCTTTCCCGCCTCGAAGCAGCGCGCGCTGTGTGTCGACGTCATGAAGGCCCTGGGCTTTCCCTTCGACCGCGGGCGCTTCGACGGAAGCGAGCGGACGTTCACGGAGGGCGTCCCGGGCGACATCCGCGTCACCACGCGCTTCGATCCCGCAGAACCCTTCACCGGCCTGCTCGGCGCGCTGCACGAGACCGGCCAGGCCCTCTATGACCTGGGCCTGCCGTCGGAGTGGCTCGACCAGCCCGTCGGCCAGGACCGCGGCATGGCGCTCGACGAGAGCCAGTCGCTGCTGCTCGAGATGGTCGTGGGCCGCAGCCGCGCCTTCGTCGACTACCTGCTTCCGCTGCTGGCGAGGCACTTCGGCCTGTCGGGCCCGGAGTGGTCCGCGGACAACGTGTACCGCCGGCTGACGCGGGTGCAGCGGGGACCGAGCCGCATGGACGCCGACGAGTTGACCTACCAGGCGCACATCGTGGTTCGCTATGAGCTGGAGCGGCGCCTGCTGTCGGGCGACCTTCCGGTCCAGGACCTGCCGGGGGCCTGGAACGAGCTGATGGAACGGCGGCTGGGGCTCTGCCCGGCCAACGACACCGAGGGCTGCCTGCAGGACGTGCACTGGGCGCTCGGCTCCTTCGGCTACTTCCCCTCGTACGCCATCGGCGCCGTGATCGCCTCGCAGCTGTGGGAGAGCCTGCGCGAGGACCTTCCGGAGCTCGACGGCGACATCCGTCGCGGCGAGTTCGCGCGCCTGACGGGGTGGCTGCGTTCGAACGTGCATGCCCTCGGTGCCAAGATGACGGTGCCGGACCTCGTGAAGCACGCAACCGGCCGGCCGCTGTCGGTGGCGCCGCACCTGCGCTACCTCGAGCGCAAGTACCTGACCGACTGGTAGCCGCCGCGCTATCCTGCCGCCGACCCCAGGCTGACGGTCAGGTCCGATGTCCTCGCTCGCGCCCACGGAAACCAGCAACTTCAAGCGCCTCGCGGCGCGTATCCGCGGCCTCGTCGGCAAGGCGATCGCGGACTTCGGCATGATCGGGGAGGGCGACCGCGTCATGGTCTGCCTGTCGGGCGGCAAGGATTCCTACACGCTGCTCGACATGCTGCTGTCGCTGCAGCGCTCGGCCCCGGTGCGCTTCGAGCTCGTGGCGGTCAACCTCGACCAGAAGCAGCCCGGCTTCCCCGCGTACGTGCTGCCTGATTACCTGCGCTCCCTGGGCGTGGACTTCCACGTCATCGAGCAGGACACCTACAGCGTGGTGCGGCGCGTGATTCCCGAGGGCAGGACGCAGTGCGGCCTCTGCAGCCGCCTGCGCCGCGGCGCGCTCTACCGCTATGCGCGGGAGAACGGCGTCACGCGGATCGCCCTCGGCCATCACCGCGACGACATCGTGGAGACGCTGTTCCTCAACATGTTTCACGGTGGGCGGCTCAAGGCCATGCCGCCCAAGCTGCTGTCCGAGGACGGCCACAACGTGGTGATACGCCCGCTGGCCTACGTTCCGGAGCGGGACATCGCCCGCTACGCGCGCGCGCGGCGCTTCCCGATCATTCCCTGCAAGCTCTGCGGCTCGCAGCCCAACCTGCAGCGCGAGGCCGTGGCGCGCATGCTGGCGGAGTGGGACCGCGCCCACCCTGGCCGCGTGGACTCGATCTTCACGGCGCTGCGCAACATCGAGGCCTCGCATCTCGTGGATCCGGACGCCTTCGATTTCCGCTCGCTCAGCGGAACGGCGGAATCCAGGGCGGTGCGCGGCTCGCCGGGCCTGTCCCCCGCGACTCCGGTCCCGGAGCAGGAGGACAGGCCCGGCGAGCGACGCGCAGCGGGTTGAACTGCCGCCATGGAGCCCAAGGCCGCGCCGCCGGCGCCCATCGACAACGCCTACTGGGTCGAGCCCACGCGGCTCCTGGCCGGGGAGTATCCCGGGAGGCGCGACGAGGACGCCACCCGCGAGCGCGTCTCGCGCCTGCTGGAGGCGGGGATCGACTGCTTCATCGACCTCACGGAGCCCGGCGAGCTCGCGCCCTACGAGCAGTTCCTGCCGGGCCCCTACGGCCGCGACGCGGTCCTCTACGTCCGCAAGCCCATCCGTGACCACGGATTGCCGCGGGATCCCGGGCAGATGCTCGAGATCCTCGACGAGCTCGATGCGGCGCTCGGGGAGGGCCGGCGCGTCTACCTGCACTGCCGCGCGGGCATCGGCCGCACGAACCTGGTGGCGGGCTGCTGGCTGGCGCGACGCGGCTACCTGGGCGAAGCGGCGCTCGAACGCCTGAACGCGCTATGGCAGGCGAGTTCCCGCGCCGGCGCCTGGCCTTGCGTGCCGGAGACCGCTGAGCAGGAGGACTACGTGCGCGGCTGGCGCGAGGAGGCGCCCGGGGAGCTTCGTGGCGTGCCGGGCGCGGAGCCCGGCGGACTGCGTGGCCGGCTCCGCGGCATGCTGCTCGGGCTCGCGGCGGGCGACGCCGCTGGACAGTCGCTCGCGCGCCGTCCGCCGGGCAGCTTCACCCCGGTCGGCGACCTGCTCGGCGGCGGGCCCTTCGATCTGCCGCGCGGCGCGTGGACCGACGAGACGGCCATGGCGCTGTGCCTCGCCGAGAGCCTCGTCGCACGCGGGGGCGTGGACCTCTCCGACCAGGTCGCGCGGTATGCGCTCTGGCAGCGCGATGGCCTGGGCTCCAGCACCGGGCAGTGCATCGGCATCAGCGCGGCGACGGCGCGCGCGCTGGCGCAGGCGCAGTGGACCGGGCAGCCTCGCGCCGGCTCGCACGATCCGGCGCGCGCGGACAAGGAGCCGCTGGCGCGGATCGGCCCGGCCGTGGCCTTCCACGCGCAGGATCCGCGCGAGGCGATCGAGGCCGCCGTCGAGTGCGCGCGGGTGACCCACCAGGCTCCCGTCACGCTCGACGCCGTGCGCTACTTCGCCGCGTTGCTGGCGGGTGCCCTGCAGGGCGCGTCGCGGGCCGAGCTGCTGCGGCCTCTGTTCAGTCCCGTCGGCGGCCTGTGGGACGCACGGCCGCTCAAGCCCGAAGTGCTGGCCGTCGCGAAGGGCAGCTGGCGCGACAAGGCGCCGCCGCGCATCTTCGGCGGCGGCCAGGCGCCTGCCGCGCTCGAGGCCACGTTGTGGGCTTTCGAACGCGGTTCGTCGCTGCGCGAATCGCTCCTGGCGGCGGTCAACCTCGGCGGCGATGCCGACACGACCGGCGCGATCACGGGACAGCTGGCCGGGGCCTGCCACGGCGCCGAGGCCCTGCCGGCGGCGTGGCAGGCTGCGCTCGCCGGGCGCGAGCGGATCGTGTCGCTGGCCGACGCGCTGCTGGCCGCTGCGCTGCAGCGCGGGCCGCCGCGCTGAACCGGCGCCTATCCCGGCGCCGGCGATGTGGCGATAATCGACAGCAGGTCCCGCCATGCCAGCCTTACGCAGCAAGACCCGCAAGACCCCGCGCAACCGCCGCGCCCCGCGCGCGTGGTGGGCGCGCCTGCCGGACGAGGAGCTGCTCGACCTGCGGCTGTGCGACCTCGACCTGCGCATCGCGGGTTCCCCGGTCGAGCCGATGGTGGCGCGCCTGCATCGGGAGCTCGAGGCGCGCGGCGTGAACTTCCGGCCGCACTGCTGGATCGCCCAGGAATGGTTCTCGCCGGACGGCGTGCCGGGCATCGCGATCCCGTTCTACCTCCTGCACCCGCGGCTCAAGCGCCTGGAACGCCGCTTCATGGGCGAGGTCGAGGGCGGCAACGAGACGGCGCTGATGCGGATCCTGCGGCACGAGGCCGGTCACGCCGTCGACACGGCCTGGCGCCTTCGCCGCCGCAAGGCCTGGCGCGAGACCTTCGGTCCTGCGTCGCGCCGCTACCCGCGCCACTACCGGCCACGGCCCGGCAGCCGCCGCTTCGTGCAGCACCTCGACAGCTGGTACGCGCAGAGCCACCCGACCGAGGACTTCGCCGAGACCTTCGCGGTGTGGCTCAAGCCCGGCTCGCGCTGGCGGCGCGACTATGCCGACTGGCCGGCCCTGCGCAAGCTGGAGTTCGTGGACGCGACCATGCGCGGCCTGCGCGGCACGAAGCCGGCCGTGCGCGCCCGCAACCACATCGAGCCGGTGAAGCTCGCCCGGCGCACGCTGCGCCAGCACTACACCGCGATGGTTCGCCACTACCGCAGCGACGACGCCGAGCGCATCGACAAGATCCTGAAGCGCGTTTTCACGGCGACGCGGTCGCGGTCCAACCAGGCCCTCGCCAGCGCGTTCCTGCGCGAGCGCGCCCCGGCGCTGCGCCGGGGCGTTGCGCGGCGGCTCGACGCGAGCGAGTACCTGGTGCAGGAACTGCTCGACCACCTGATCGAGCGCTGCCGCGCGCTGCGGCTGCTGGTGCGCGGCGAGAAGCGCCGGGCGGCGCGGCGGGCGGAGCGGCTGCTGACCGTCCTCGTGGCCAAGGCGAAGTCGGGCGTGGGCCCCTGGATCGCCCTGTGAAGCCGCTGCGCATCCTGGTCATCGTCCACGAGACGCTGGTCCCGCCGGAAACGCTGGACGGCCTCACCGACCAGAAAGCGGACGAGTTCCGCACCGAGTTCGACGTGATCAATACGCTGCGGGAGCAGGGCCACGAGGTCCGCCCTCTCGGCATCGGCGACAGCCTGACGGAGCTGCGCGCCGCGATCGTGGACTGGCAGCCGCACGTGTGCTTCAACCTGCTCGAGGAGTTCGGTGGCGTCGTCACCTACGACCAGCACGTCGTGGCCTACCTCGAGCTCATGCGCCAGCCGTACACGGGCTGCAACCCGCGCGGCATGATGCTTTCGCGCGACAAGGTCCTGTCCAAGCAGCTCCTGACCTACCACCGCATCCCGACGCCCAAGTTCGGCGTGTTCCGGCGGGGCCGCAAGCCGCAGATCCCGCGCCGGCTGCGGTTCCCGCTGTTCGTGAAGTCGGCCACCGAGGATGCATCTCTCGGGATCTCGCAGGCCTCGGTGGTGGACGACCGCGAGCGGCTGCGCGAGCGCATCGAGTTCATCCACGAGCAGACGGCCTCCGACGCGCTGGTCGAGGAGTTCATCGACGGTCGCGAGCTGTACGTCGGCGTGCTCGGCAATGAGCGCGTGACGACCTTCCCGGCCTGGGAGATCTCCTTCGGTTCGCTCTCGACGAGCGCGATCGGCATCGCCACGCGCAAGGTGAAGTGGGACCGCGCCTATCAGGCAAAGCACGGCATCGTGACGGACCCGGCGCAGGACCTGCCGCCGGGCGTGGCGAGCCTCCTGGACCGGCTTGCGCGGCGCATCTATCGCGCCCTGCATATGTCGGGCTATGCGCGGATGGACTTCCGGCTCTCGGCGGATGGATGGCCCTACGTCCTGGAGGCGAACGCGAACCCGAACCTCGAGGAGTTCGAGGACTTCGGCCGCGCCGCGGCGCACGCGGGGCTTGCCTACGAGTCGCTGCTGGCGCGCATCGTGTCGCTCGGCATGCGCTATCGCGCGGAGTGGCGCGAGTAGGGAGCTGCGCTTTGATCGCGGGCGGGAGCCGGAATTGGAACCGGAACCGGAACCGGATCCGCCTGCGCGCGAGGCAAGAGCCTTCTCTCAGCGGCGCGGGCTCAGCAGCGCGAACACCGTCGTGTAGCCGTGCAGGAAGGTCGCGCCCTGCACCGGGCCGATCTCGCCGGCGCAGAAGAAGCCGCCCACGGGCAACGGCCCGCAGGCCCGCGCCAGCTGCGCAGAGTCGTGCCCGGCGTGGCCGTAGAGGCCGTGGCCGCGACCGACGCAGGAGAACATCAGCGCCGCCGAGGGCGCCGCCGTCGCCCGGGCCGCGAGCCGTCGCGCGAGATCCTCGGCCGCGGCCTGCCCGTCGCGCAGGTGGAACTGGACCACGCCGTTCGGGGGGACGCGCGCGCCGATGTAGAGCTCGCCGCTGTCGGCGTCGAGCCCGAGCACGTTGCGTACGAGGAAGTCGCCGGGCTGGACCACCTGCCGCGGTCCCGGCAGCGCGAGGCCGATGAACAGCTCCCGAGCGTTGAACAGCTCGCGATCGCGCGCATCCAGCGCGGCGAACAGGTCGCCGAGGACCTCGCGTGGGCGGCGGCCGTCCAGCGTCCGGATGCGCTGGTCGGCGCAGTCGGTCACGAACAGCGGCTCTCCCACCGGCCTGCAGCCCTGCGACACGACGGCCTCGATCGCGAGGTTGCCGGTGCAGGCGAGCAGAAGGGCGCCGGCCCGGTGCGCATCCCCGCCGGCGAGCAGGCGCACCTGCCCTGGCTGTTCGGCGCCGCTCGCGAGCCCGCCGACGACGGTCGCTCCCGGAAAGGCCCGGTCGAGGCCGCGCACGCAGTGCTCGGCGTCGAAAGTGAAGGGATCGCCGAGCAGCACGAAGGATGGCTGCTGCTCGGGGAGGGCGCCGGCAAGGTCCCACCACGCCTGCCGGGGTCCGGCCACTGGCGGCAGCTGGTCCTGCTCGAGGTGGGTGAGCGTGAACTCCGCGTCGCCCGCGACCCCCGCCAGCAGGGCGATCGCCGGGCCTTCCTCCGCCTCGCGACTCCCGCCTGCCACGCCGCTCGCAGTCGCGCCGAGGAGCAGCGCGTCACCGAGCCACGGCTGAAGGGCGGACGGCAGCCGCGCTGCGTCTTCCGGCGAGTGGTCCGCGGCGAACGCGAAGACGACGTCGGGCTCGACCTGCCCGAGCTCGCGGCCGAGCGCCTCGGCCAGTTCCTCGGCGGCGCGGTCGAGCGACGACGCGGTCGAGACGGCGCTCGCCCACTTCATGGCGGTGCGGCGGCGGGCCTGCGGTCGAGCCAGGCGCGGGTGACGTCCGGCTGGTCGGTGAAGAGCCCGTCGGCGCGCTCGACCGCGAACAGCCAGTGATTGAGCTGCCCGGCCGTCAGTCCCCAGCCAGCCAGCTGCTCGACGCGAAACGTGTACGGGTGCACCCTCAGCCCGCGGCGATGCGCGCGCTCTACGAGGCCCGTGGACTGTGGCGGCGCGCCGGGCGCCAGCGTCGCGAGATGAGACAGGTGCGGGCCGATGCCGTCGGCATAGGCGGCCACGCGATCGAGGCCCTCGTCCGTCCGCATCGCCGCGAAAGCCACGCCCTCGACTTCGCCGGCATCGCCGATGAGCTGTACGAGCCGGAGTTCCGATTTCAACTCGAAGCGGATGCGCTCGAGTTCGCGCGGGTCGAAGCACTGCAGGTAGATGTCGTCGCCCCGGCGCGAGTAGCCGGCGGCTGCGAGGACTTCGAGCACGGCGAGCGTGATGTCCTTGCCCTCGGCGTGGTGCCAGGCCGGCTCCTTGATCTCCGGGTAGACGCCCGCGTGCCGGCCGGTGCTGCGGTTGAGGCCGGCGATGAAGGCGAGTTCCTCGGCCAGCGTGTGGATCCGAAAACCCACGCCAGCTGCGTCGAAGCGTCCCGGCCAGCGCAACGCCGCGCCGCCCGGCGCGCGCCGCTCGTGCTGGCGCAGCCGGCGGATCTCCTCCAGGGTGAAGTCGATCGCGTACCAGCGGCCGTCGGCCCTTGCGCGGCCGGGGTAGACGGTCGCGACGTCGGTGAGCTCCTCGAGCCAGAGGTCGTGCAGGACGATCGGCACGCCGTCGCGCGTCAGGACGACGTCCTGCTCGAGGTAGTCGGCGCCGAGGCCGTGCGCGAGCGCCTTGGCCTCCAGCGTGTGCTCCGGCAGGTAACCCGACGCGCCGCGGTGCGCGATGACCACCGGTTCGTCAGCCACGGCGGGCCACGCGGCCAGTAGGAGCGAAGCGGCGAGGGCGGTGGTCGGCAGGCATGAAGCCTCGTGGGGCATGGAAACCTCGCGGGTGTCTCGGCGGGAACCGCGAGCGTACGGGGGTATCATGACGCTTTCGCGAGGGCCCTGTCAGCATGCTGGGTGTGCGCGCCGTTTGCCTCGACCTCGACGACACGCTGTGGCCCGTGGCGCCGGCCATCTCGCGCGCCGAGGCGGCGATGATGGACTGGCTCTCACGCCACTGCCCGCGCGTGCTCGAGCGCCACGATGCGGACAGCATCCGGCGGCTGCGCGCCGAGGTCGCCGCCGAGAACCCCGGCCGGGTGCACGACCTGACCTTCCTGCGCCGCGCCGCCCTCGAGCGGGCGATCGCCGGGTCGGGCTACGCCGCCGCCCTGGCCGACGAGGCTTTCGCCGCATTCTTCGAGGCGCGCAATCGCGTCGAGCTGTTCGGCGACGTGCTGCCCGCGCTCGAGAAGCTGGCGTCGCGCTATCGCCTGCTCGCGCTGTCGAATGGCAACGCCGACCTCGCGGTCATCGGCATCGCGCAGCGCTTCGAGCTCGCCGTGTCGGCGCGCGACGCCGGCGCGGCCAAGCCCCATCCGGGAATCTTCGAGCTGATGCTGCGGCGCGCCTCGCTCGCGCCGGGGGAAGTCGTCTACGTCGGCGATGATCCGCTGGCCGACATCGAGGGCGCGCGGCGCGCCGGCCTGCATGCCGTATGGGTGGACCGGCTCGGCCGCGAATGGCCCGCGACGCTCGCGCCGCCTTCGCATCGCGTGCGCGACCTCGCGGAACTCGCGGCATTGCTCTGCAGCTGATGCGGCGATCAGCAGCCGCCGGCGCCGGCTGCTGATCGTGGCGCGCATCACGCTGCGTGTCTTTCGCACTTTGCATTCCCGCGGGCCTCGTGCTAATTCCACCACTGGAGGGGGAGCGGTACGCGGAGGCCGGTATGCACGAGGAACGCGCAGAGCAGGTCGTCGAGGTTCCCAGCCTGGCGGAGTTCTTCCGCACCGCGGTGCGCGAAGCCATCACGCGCCAGCAGATCCAGATCGACGATCACACCGAGCACTACGTGGTCGGCGTGCTGACGCTGTTCTCGCGCTCCGAAGCGCTGTACGAGCAGGGTCCCGAGGGCCAGCGGCTCAAGCCGCTGGCGCTGATGCTGGCCGACGCCGCGGCGGCGGCGAGCGGCCCCGAGCGCCTGCACCTGACGCAGCGGCTCGGCGACGTGTCGCTCTTCACCGCGGGGTTCTTCGCACGTGGCTTCGCGCGCCGGCTGGTTGACGTGGACTACCACATCGCCATGGGCGGGCGCGCCTACGGCTCGCTTGCCGACATGCTTCGCGGCACCGCCCGCGGACGCGCGCTCTCGGGCGTGTTCCGGGAGCTCGCGGCGAAGTTCCAGCGGCTCGTCGACGCGCTGAACGATATCGCCGACTCGGCGCACGTGCACACCGACCAGGACGTCATGCGCCTGTACGAGACCTGGCTCAGGACCGGCAGCCCGCGGGCGCGGGAGCTGCTCCTGCGGCTCGGGGTGCAGCCGGTCGCGGCCGGCACGCGTTCGGACCACTAGCCCGCCGGCGAGCCCGATCGTGGTCCTGTCCCGGCTGCAGGCGCTGCTCGGACGCATCTACGACGTCGAGCCGCCGCTCGATCCCGCGACCTTCCTGGTCACGGACCCCTCGGTGGTTCGTGACTGGCACGGCGAGGGCGCGACCGACGAGGCGTTGTTCATGCGCGAGCACGAGGGCGATCTCGAAGTCTCGCTGTACGTGGATGGCGCGGTGCTTTCGCGGCTCGAGGACCACGACCCATTCGAGCAGGTGACCGACGCCAACCTGCAGGACTGCTGCACCGCGCTCGAGGGCGTCAGCCACCTGCTGTACGTTGCGTGGTCGGCGATGCGCGGGCGCCGCGTGTCCCTGCTCGAGCTCGAGACGCAGGCGGAGGTGGACAAGTTCGTCGCGCTGCTGGTGCTCGGGGGCGACCGCGGCCGGGAGAGCCCCGCGCGGCTGCACGCGAGGCTGTTCGAGCAGGTGCGTTATGCCGACGGCCTCGACCACGAGCGCCTCTTGCGCTACGCCGACGCGAACCGGCTCGCCGCGCGCTACTGCCAGCGGCTGGCACGGCGGTGGCTCGGCGGCGGCGCCGCCGGGCATACGGGGTTGTTCAGGGAGTTGCGCGCCTTCTACCGGCTGGGGCACGGCGCCAAGCTGGCCTGCGCGGCGGCCTGACGCGTCACTTCTCGCCGGGCTGCGCCCGCTTCTTCGCCTTGATCCATTCGGAGAGCGCGCGAAGGTCCTTCTTCTTCCGGCGTTCCTTCTTCTCGAGCAGGCCGCTTTCGTAGGGATCGTAGCCCTTCTTCAGGCCTGCGGGATTGCGTGCCACCGCCCGGCCCGGGCCCGCAGACGGGGTCTCCTCGACTTCCAGCTGATCGTCGTCGAGCAGCCTCGAGAGCACCTCGCGGCTGCCGAGGTTGCGGTGCGGGGTGTGCACGGGATTGCCGTGCAGATCGAGCTCGCGGCGAGCCGGGCCAGGACCGGTGTCGACCGTCAATTCATCGAGGTCGCCGCTTTCCATCGCGACGTCCACGCCTCTGAATTTGCCCTTGTCGCCCATCGCCGCCCGTATGAGGCCCGCTGGTCTCCTCGATCGCCGAACACTACAAGGCGGGGATCCGGCGAACCGTGAACTGCGTCACACTGCGCCGGCGGCCGCAGCGGCGGCCCGCAGCAGGCCGATCACCGTCTTGCCGTCCGTGATGTCCCCCGACAGCGCGCGCGCGACTGCCTCCTCGAGCGGAACCCAATGCGCCTCGAACACCTCGCCATGCTCGCGCGCGGCCACGGCCGGCACGAGCCCGCGCGCGAGGTAGAGGTGCACGACTTCCGTGAACACGCCTGGCGAACTGACGACCGTGCCGAGGCTTCGCCATTCGGCGGCGGCGACCCCCGCCTCCTCGGCCAGTTCGCGCCGCGCCGTCTCGCCCGGCGGCTCGCCCGCGTCCAGCTTGCCGGCCGGCAGTTCCCAGAGCCAGCCGCCGGCCGCGTGCCGGTACTGCCGCAGCAGGCAGACCCGGCCCGTGTCATCGAGCGCGACGATGGCGGCGCCCCCCGGGTGACGGACGATCTCGAGCTCGATCTCCTCGCCGTTCGGGAGCGTGACCTGCTCGAGGGTCAGCGAGATCACCTTGCCGGAGTAGGGCCTCTGGATCATGGAGGCGAGGGCGGCTGCCGGGGCAACGATGATGGCGGCCGGGCGCCGCAGCGGGCGGCCGCGGGCGGTCCTTCCGTCGCACCCGGCCTGCTGCTGCTCAACGCGCCTGACCGTGATAGAGCCGGTTCGGCATCATGTCGGTGGCCGTCGCGAGCCGGTTCGTGAAGTTGAAGAACGCGGCGGTCTCGGCGATGTCCCAGATCGCTTCCTCGGAGAAGCCCGCGTCCCGGAGGGACTGCCGGTCGGCCTCGCCGACATCGCGCTGCGCGACCGTCAGCTTGTGCGCGAAGTCGAGCATGGCGCGGTGGCGCGGGGGGAGGTCGGCAGCCCGGTAGTTCAGCGCCAGCAGTTCGCCGAGCACGGGGTCACCGGAGAGCTCGCGGACGGCGGCGCCGTGCGCCACGAGGCAGTAATAGCAGTGGTTCGCGCAGGAGACGACGACGGCGATCATCTCCCGCTCGAGCTTCGTCAGCGGCGACTCGCCGAACATGAGCTCGTTGTAGAAGTTCACCATGTTGCGCAGCTTCGGGCCGTGGGCGCTGTAGGCGAGCAGCACGTTCGGCACGTGCTGGATCTTCTCCTCGCACACGGCGAAGTACTTCTGCATGTCGGGATCGAGTCGCCGGCGCGGCGGGGTGCGGACCCTGAGCGCGGTGACGTGGTCGGGCTGTGCGGACTTCTTCCTCGGCATGGCTTCTCCCGGTCGGCAGGCCCCTTGCGGCGCTCACAGTGGCCGAAGCCGCACGCGGACGAAACTGGATGGATATACAGGCAGGCGCTAGACTGGCGCCATGGCGACGGCCCCAGCCCACGCGACCCTGAACCCCGCGCAGCTCGCCGCGGCCACCCACGGGTCGCGCGGCGCGGACGGCCGCTTCGTGGCCGGGCCGCTGCTCGTCATCGCGGGGGCAGGCACTGGCAAGACCAGCACGCTCGCGCACCGCGTGGCGCACCTCGTGCTCGAGGGTGCCGACCCGGCGCGCATCCTGCTGCTCACGTTCACCCGCCGCGCCGCGGAGGAGATGACGCGCCGCGCCGAGCGCATCGTCGCCGAGGCGCTGGCCCGCCCGCGTGCGCCGGGCGGCCGTGCCGCGGTGCGGCTGCCCTGGTCCGGCACCTTTCACTCGGTCGCGAACCGGCTCCTGCGCCAGCATGCCCCGGCGGTCGGCCTCGACGCCGGTTTCAGCGTGATGGACCGCGGCGACGCGGCCGACGTGCTCGACCTGCTCCGTCACCAGCTCGGTTACTCGCGCCTCGAGCGCCGTTTCCCGCGCAAGGACACCTGCCTCGCGATCTACTCATACCGGGTGAACACGGGTCGCGGCCTCGACGACGTGCTGCGCGATGCGTTCCCGTGGTGCGCCGAGTGGGAGCCGGAGCTGCGCGCGCTCTTTCGCGCCTACGTCGAGCGCAAGCAGGCGAACGGCGTGCTCGACTACGACGACCTGCTGTTGTGGTGGCACGCGATGATGGAGGCGCCCGCCCTCGCGGCCCGGATCGGCGCGGCCTTCGACCACGTGCTCGTGGACGAATACCAGGATACGAATGCCCTGCAGGCGCAGATCCTGCTCGCCCTGAAGCCGGACGGCCGCGGCGTCACCGTGGTCGGGGACGACGCGCAGGCGATCTACTCGTTCCGCGCCGCGACGGTGGACAACATCCTCGACTTCCCGCGGCACTTCTCCCCGCAGGCCGAGGTGGTGACGCTCGAGCAGAACTACCGCTCCGTGCAGCCGGTGCTCGACACCGCCAACGCCCTCATGGCCGATGCGGGCCGGCAGTTCGGCAAGCAACTGCGCGCGCAGCGCGGCGGCGGGGCGCGACCGCGCCTGGTGACGGTCCTCGACGATCGTGCGCAGGCGCAGTACGTCGTCGAGCGGGTGCTGGAAACCCGCGAGACCGGCGTGGCCCTGCGGCGCCAGGCGGTGCTGTTCCGCAGCTCGCACCACAGCGACGGCCTCGAGCTGGAGCTGATCCGCCGGAACATTCCCTACGTGAAGTACGGCGGCCTCAAGTTCCTCGAGGCCGCCCACGTCAAGGACCTGCTCGCGGTGCTGCGCTGGGCAGACAACCCGAGGAACGGGATCGCTGCGTTTCGCGTGCTGCAGCTGCTGCCGGGCATGGGGCCTGCCAACGCCGAGCGCTGCGTGGCGCAGGTGGCGGCGGCCGGTCACTCGCTCGCCGCGCTTGTGGAGTTCCGTCCGCCGCAGGCCTCTCGCGAGGCCTGGCCGGCCTTCGCCGCTTTGATGGCGGGGCTCGGCTCGCCCGGCGCGCGCTGGCCCGGGCAGGTGGAACAGGTGCGCCGCTGGTACCAGCCGCTGATGGAGCAGCGCTACGACTCGGCCGGCGTGCGCGCCGGCGACCTCGACATGCTGGAGCAGGTCTCGGGGCAGTTCCCGTCGCGGGAGCGGTTCCTGACGGAGCTCACGCTCGACCCGCCGCAGGCGACCGGCGACCTGTCGGGCCCGCCGCTGCTCGACGAGGACTACCTGGTGCTGTCCACGGTGCACTCCGCAAAGGGCCAGGAGTGGGACGCCGTCTTCGTGCTGAACGTCGCCGACGGCAACTTTCCGTCCGAGTTCGCCGCCGGGCGCGAAGACCTGCTGGAGGAGGAACGGCGGCTGCTGTACGTGGCGATGACGCGCGCGCGCGACCAGCTGCACCTCGTCGAGCCGCAGCGCTACTACGTGACGCAGCAGTCCCGCCGCGGCGACGGGCACGTCTACGGCGCGCGCAGCCGGTTCCTGACCGACGCGGTGCTCGGTACGCTCGAGCGCGACAGCTTCGGCGCGACGCCGCCCGCCGCCGGGGCGCCGGCGCCAGCCGCCGGCGTCAGCGTGGACGTGGGCGCGCGCCTGCGCGGGATGTGGTGAGGATTACTGCGCCGCGGCCGGCTTGCGGAAGCGCAGCGTGAAGCGATCGCTCTCGCCGATCGCGACGTACTTCTCCCGGTCGCGGTCGCCGAGGCGCAGCGTGGGCGGCAGCGTCCACACGCCCTGGTCGTAGTCCTTGGTGTCCCTCGGGTTGGCGTTGATCTCGCTCGTGCCCTCGAGCTCGAAACCGACGCTCGTGATGAGCTCGATCGCGTAGTCCTCGCGCACGTAGCCGGAGCGGGCCTTCGGGTCCTGCGGCGCGTCGTCCGCGGCGGCACGATGCTCGACCACGCCCAGGATCCCGCCTGGCTTGAGCGCCGCGTACATGGCCTCGAACATCGGCTTCGCGGCGTCGCGCGGCATCCAGTTGTGGATGTTGCGGAAGGTCAGCACCATGTCGAGGCTGCCCGCCGGGACCGGCGTCATCGCGCCCGGGTGCTGCAGGGCCACGACCTCGACCTTGTCGTAGAGGTCCGGGCGGGACGCCAGCTTCGCGCGGAAGGCCTTGAGCGCATCCTGGACGAACTGGCTGTCTGAGGCCGGATCCCACTGAGCCGCGAAGTAGCGGCCGCGCTCGCGAAGCGCCGGAGCGAGGATCTCCATGTACCAGCCGCCCGCGCCCGGCCAGATCTCCATCACCGCCATGTCGGCCCGCAGGCCGAAGAACAGCAGCGTCTCCTTCGGATGCCGCCAGGCGTCGCGGGCGCGGTTGGCCTCCGAGCGGTGCTCGCCCGCGATGGCGGCGTCCAGCAGCGCGGCGGTTTGCTCGGCCGTCGCGCGCGGCGGGCCTTCCGTTCCGGGCGGCGCGGCGGCGCAGCCGGCCAGCAGGGCGCAGGCGGCGAGGGCGGCAAGCGGGGCGGCGGACTTCATGGATTGTCTCCTCGGTTCAGGATTCCTGGCGCGGCAGCTCGGCGATCGCGGCGAGCTCCAGCATCGTCTCGGGGAAGAACAGGCGGCGCACCTCGACCGCCGTGGCCGCTGGCGGGGCGGCGCCGGCGCGCGCGTAGAAGCCGTCACGGACATGGGCGGCGCGCGCGAGCGCCTCGATGTCGGTCGTATAGGCGGTCTCGCTGACGACGTGCTGGAGCGTGCAACCCGCGGCGGCGAGCGCACGCTCCAGGCGCGAGTAGATCTGCCGGATCTGCGCCTCCATGTCGCCGGCACCCACGACGTTCATGGCGGGGTCGATCGACGTGAGGCCCGAGAGATGCAGCATTCCGTTCGAGCGCACGGCGGCACTCAGGTTGAACCGCTCCTCGATCTCGCGGTTCACACGGATGACCTGCTCCCAGCGCGCCATGCCGCCCCTCCCGACGCCCGGAGCGCGGGTCAGTGGCCGCTGCCGCCGCCCTGGGGCTTGACCTTCTTCTTGAAGTAGGTCCAGCTCGTCTCATTGGGCCGGTCGTCGTCCGTCGGCGGCGGCGTCATGTATTCCGGATAGTTGGCGGCGATCTCGTCCTTCATGATGGCCGGCAGGTCGTCGAAGCTGGCGAGCTTCACGCCGGCCGTGTGGAAGTACACTTCGCCGGCGCGGCCGCTCATCTCCATCCACGGCAGCCAGCTGGACACGCGCACCCAGCCGACCTGCACCTCCGCCGTGTGCCGCTTCGGATCGAGCAGGCTGTCCATGTCGCCCATGAAGTTGAACATTTCGGTGGCGTGGTAGAAGCCGCCGACGTACTTCTGGTAATCGCCCGCGAGCGGGTTCTGGTAGAAGAGCGGGAATGTGTTGGTGTTCCACCAGCGCTTGCCGTGCACCGTGGCCGTCCAGGTCACCGGCTTGCCGTCCCGGCCGACGGGCCAGGCCGTGAAGTTCACGGGGTCGTTGGCGACGTGCATCACCGAGACCTCCTCGCCGGTCCACGGGTTCTTCCACCTGCGTGCCACCTCGCCCGTCTTCGGGTCGACGTAGAGCAGGATCTCGCGCGAGACCATCTTGTACCCGGTGCCCTTCTCGGGGTCGGTAACGGTCGTGCACTGGCGCGTGTTCATGCCCTGCACCTTGAAGAGCAGGCGGTCGCGTTCGCCCTGGACGCGGCTGTACATGTCGCCGTGCCACCAGTAGGTGACCGGCACGTTGTCCTGGGTCGAGCACTGGATCTTGCGGTTCGCGGCCATCACGCCCTGCGGCTCGTCGAGGTCGATCGGCGCGGGGCGCGGCTTCGCGGCGAGCGCGGCCGGCGAGGCGAGGGCGGCGCAGGCGGCGAGCAGGACGGGCGCGAGCATGCGGTTCATTACTTTCGTTCTCCTTGGAGTCCCCCGGGGCCGGCGGGCAGGCCTGCCTGGCCGGCCGGGCGATCCTAACCCGGGGCGCCGCCCGGCGCACCCCCGCGGCCGGCCGTCAGGACTCGGGCTCGAGGTAGGTGTAGCCGGCGAGCTCGGACTCGTAGAAGCGCTTCAATGCCTGGCCCTCGGCCACGGTCAGGCGGCCGTCGCGTATGGCGCGCTCGCAGTCGCGGGCGAAGCGCGGATAGAGCTCGTCGGTGTCGTACTGCATGTAGCCGAGCACGCGGTTGGCGGTGTCGCCCTTCACCACCTCCTCGATCCACCAGCCGTGGGACGGGTCGAGGCGGATGTGGACCACGTGCGTATCGCCGAAGAGGTTGTGCAGGTCGCCGAGCGTCTCCTGGTAGGCGCCGACGAGGAAGGCGGCGAGGTAGTAGTCCTCGCCGGGGCGCAGCTCGTGGACCTCGAGCGAGCGCTTGGTCTCGCGCTGCGACACGAAGCGGTCGATCTTCCCGTCCGAGTCGCAGGTGATGTCGGCCAGCACGGCCTTGCGGGTCGGCCGCTCGCCGAGCCGGTGGATCGGCATGATCGGGAACAGCTGGTCGATGGCCCAGCTGTCCGGAAGCGACTGGAACACGGACATGTTGCAGAAATAGGTGTCCGAGAGGATCTCCTCGATGCCCTCGAGCTCCTCGGGCGGGCTGTCCATGCGCCGGGCGACGTCGCGCACCTTCGCGCAGGTGGCCCAGTAGAGCCGCTCGACCAGGCCGCGCATCTCGAGGCTGAGGTAGCCGAGGCTGAACATCTGCAGGGCCTGCTCGCGGGCCTGCTGGGCGTCGTGCCAGCACTCCACCAGTCGCCGCTCGCTGATCGAACGGTGGGCGTCGAGCAGGTCCTGCACCGGCGCGGGCAGCTCGCCGCCCGCCGCCGCGGCCTCGTCCTCCCCGTCCACGCGGAAGCGGTCCAGGTGGGATGCGCCGAGCACGTTGAAGACGAGCACGCTGTGGTGCGCCGCGATGGCGCGGCCGGACTCGCTGATGATGGTCGGGTGGTCGATGCCGCGCGCGTCGCAGACGCTGCCGATGCGGTAGACCACGTCGCTCGCGTACTCGCGCAGCGAATAGTTCATCGAGGACTCGAAGTTCGTGCGCGAGCCGTCGTAGTCCACGCCCAGGCCGCCGCCGATGTCGATGTACTCGAGGCCGGCGCCGAGGCGCTTCAGCTCGGCGTAGACGTGCGCGAGCTCGTTGACGGCCGCCTTGACGCGGCGGATGTCGTGCAGCTGCGAGCCGGGGTGGCAGTGCACGAGCTTGAGGCAGTCGAGCATGCCCCGGCCCCGCAGGACTTCCACGAGCTCGAGGATCTCGGTCGTGAACAGGCCGAACTTGGAGCGGTCGCCGGCCGATTCGCGCCAGCGGCCGGCGCCCTCGGCGGCGAGCTTCACGCGCACGCCGATCTGCGGCCGCACGCCGTAGCGGTCCGCGTGCTTCAGGATGTAGCCGAGCTCGGCGAAGTTCTCGATCACGGGGATGATCGAGCGGCCGAGCTTGGTGGCGAGGATGACGGCCTCGATGTAGCTGTCGTCCTTGAAGCCGTTGCAGATGATGAGGCGGCCCGGCGCATCCTCGGTCATCGCCATCACGGCGAGCAGCTCGGGCTTCGACCCCGCCTCGAGGCCGAAGCCGAGGTCGGCGCTGCCGCGGTAGACCTCCTCCACGACCAGCCGCTGCTGGTTCACCTTGATCGGGTACACGGCGGCGTAGCGGCCGCGGTACTCGTTCTCGCCGATCGCGGCCGCGAACGCCTCGTGCAGCGCGTGCAGGCGGTGGCGAAGGATGTCCGAGAATCGCACGACGACGGGCGCCGTCAGGTCGCGCGCCTTGAGCTGCTCGACCACCTCGTAGAGGTCGATCTGGCGCTCCGAGTTGCGGTCGGGACGCACCACGACGTGGCCCGCCTCGTTGATGCCGAAGTAGCCGCCACCCCAGGCAGGCACCGAGTACAGGTCGAGCGAGTCATCCACGCTGTAGCCCGGCGAGACCGCGGGCTTGGTCACGGTGTTCAAAGCGGCAGCCTCTCCATGCAAAGCGCGGGACCCGGGCCGCGCCCCCGCCGAGGGCGCGGACAATACCAGAACGTGCCCCGGCGCTGAACCCTGCCTCTCGTCAGCCGCGCGCGACCGGCCGCGACGGGTCGCGGATCCACTCGCTCCACGAACCCGGATAGAGCCGGGCGCCGGCGATGCCGGCGACCTCGAGTGCGAGGAGGTTGTGGCAGGCGGTCACGCCGGAGCCGCACATGCAGGCGATCGCGCCGCCGCTCTGGCTGCCCAGCGTGGCGGCGTAGCGCCGCGCCAGCTCCGCGGGCGGCAGGAAGCGGCCGTCCGGGCCGACGTTGGCGTTGCAGGGATGGTTGATCGCGCCCGGCACGTGCCCGGCCACCGGGTCGATCGGCTCCACCCGCCCGGCGAAACGCTCGGTCGCGCGGGCATCCAGAAGCGAGAGGCGGCCGGCGGTGAGCTCCTGATGCAGCGCCGCCGCGGACAGCGCGAGTCCCTCGCGAAGCCGTGGCTCGAACACCGTGTGCCCGCGCTGGCGCACCGAGCCGTCGGTCGCGCCACCGGCCGCGGTCCAGGCGGCGAGCCCGCCATCGAGCAGGGCGGCGGCATCGTGGCCGACCCAGCGCAGCATCCACCAGAGCCGCGCCGCGAAGAACCCGGGCCCCGCGTCATAGGCGACGACCTGTGTCGCCGGCGTCACGCCGAGGCGCCCGAGGGTGGCGGCGAACGAGGCGGGATCCGGCAGCGGGTGGCGCCCGGTGGCGGCGCTCACGGGACCGGACAGGTCACGATCGAGGTGCAGGTAGGCTGCGCCGGGGATGTGGCCCGCGCGCCAGGCACGTTCGCCGGCGGACGGGTCCGCGAGGTCGAAGCGGCAATCCACGACGAGATAGCGCGGGTCGTCGAGGTGCCCCATCAGGTCCGCGGGCTGGATCAGCGTGGTGAAGCTCATGGCGGGCGCGTCGGCGGATATTGGCGCGAGTCTAGCGCGGCCGCGCGGTTGGGTGGCGGGACCGGTTGCGGTAAAGTCCGGGGCTCACCCAGCCAGACGACTGCGAGATCATGACCACGCACAAGGTACACGTCACTTTTCCCGGGCGGCTCCTCTTCATCGGCTTCGGCAGCATCGGCCAGGGCGTCCTGCCGCTGATCATGAGGCACATCGGCGGCCTCGCGCCCGAGCGGATCACGATCATCACGGCCGACGACGCGGGCCGGGCGGAGGCCGAGGAATTCGGGATCCGCTTCATCAACCACCCGCTGACGAGGGAAAACTTCCGCCACGTGCTGGATCCGCTCGTCGGACGGGGCGATTTCGTGCTGAACCTCTCGGTGGACGTCTCCAGCATCGCGCTGATCAAGCTGTGCCACGAGAAGGGCGCGCTGTACCTCGACACCTGCATCGAGCCCTGGCCGGGCGGCTACACCGACCCGAACATCCCGGCGAGCCGGCGCACGAACTACGCGCTGCGCGAGGAGGCCCTCGAGCTCAGGAAGAGCCACCCGAACGGCCCGACGGCCGTCATCACCCACGGCGCGAACCCGGGCCTCGTGTCGCACTTCGTCAAGCAGGCGCTGCTCGACATCGCCGCCGACACCGACGTGGACGTCTCCGAGCCCAAGGACCGCGACGGCTGGGCGGCGCTCGCGCAGCAGCTCGGGATCAAGGTGATCCACATCGCCGAGCGCGACACCCAGATCTCGAGCATTCCCAAGGTGCCCGGCGAGTTCGTGAACACCTGGTCGGTGGACGGCTTCGTCAGCGAGGGCTGCCAGCCGGCCGAACTGGGCTGGGGCACGCACGAGCGGCACTTCCCTCGGGACGGGCGCCAGCACGACTTCGGGCGGCGCAGCGCGATCTACCTGACGCAGCCGGGCTGCGCGACGCGCGTGCGGACCTGGACGCCGAGGGCGGGCAACGTCCACGGTTTCCTGATCACGCACGGGGAGTCCATCTCGATCTCCGATTACCTCACCGTCCGCGACGGCGAGCGCGTGGTGTACCGGCCGACGGTGCACTACGCCTACCACCCGTCCGACAACGCGGTGCTGTCGGTGCACGAGTTTGTCGGCAAGAACTACGAGATGCAGCCGCGCAAGCGGATCATGATGCGCGACATCACGGACGGCATCGACGAGCTCGGCGTGCTGCTCGCCGGCCACCGGAAGAACGCGTACTGGTACGGCTCGCAGCTCTCCATCCACGAGGCGCGGGACCTTGCGCCTTACAACAGCGCGACCTCGCTGCAGGTCACCGTGGCGGCGCTGTCGGGGATGATCTGGGCGATCGAGAACCCGTCGGCGGGCCTGGTCGAGCCGGACGACATCGACTTCCGCCGCAACCTCGAGATCTGCATGCCGTACCTCGGGCCGGTGGTCGGCAAGTACACGGACTGGACGCCGGTCACGGACCGCGGCCGGCTGTTCCCCGAGGACCTGGACGAGGCGGATCCCTGGCAGTTCCGCAACGTGCGGGTGATTTGAAGGGAGCGGACCGAGGCTGGTGGCTGGCGGATAGCGAGAGCAGCCGCAGTATCGTGCCGGCGCTGCGGCCAAGTTGGCGCCTCGCGCGCGGGCGGGATCCGGCCGGGCCCCCACGTCGCTCGCGCGGACAAACGCGCTCGCTCTGGGGGGCCACCGGCCACCTCGCCCGCGCGCGCGAGGCGTAACGCCCGATTCGGCACTGCCCAACTCGGCGCGAACCGTTCGCGCCGCAGCCGAGGTGGCGAGGGGGCCCCACAGCCGAGCGTAAGGCGGCGCGAGGCTTTGCGAGCGCCGCAGCGAGGCGAGGAGTGCCCCCCGCCGGATCCCGGCTGCGGCGCAGGCACCAATTCCGGATCCCGCCCGCGCGGGGCACTGTCGCAGTCACGGTCCCGGTCGCGGCGCAGGCACGTCGCTAGCCGCCGTCCGCTTCCGCCGCCTCGTACTCGATCGCCGTGATCACCCAGCGCTGCGTCCCGCCCGCGAGCTCCACGCTGATCTCGTCGTCCACGCGCTTGCCGAGCAGGGCGCGCGCGAGCGGCGAGTCGACGCTGATCCAGGCCGGGGCGAGGTCGAACTCGTCGGGACCCGTGATGCGGTGCCGGCGCTCGTTGCCGTCTTCGTCCTCGAGCGTGACCCAGGCGCCGAAATAGACCCGCCGCGGGTCCGCCGGCGGCGCGTTCACGACCACCATGCCCTCGAGCCGCTTGCGCAGGAAGCGCACGCGCCGGTCGATCTCGCGCAGGCGGCGCTTGCCGTAGGTGTACTCGGCATTCTCGGAGCGGTCGCCCTGCGCGGCCGCCTCGGCGACCGCGCGGGTCACCTCCGGGCGCTCGACGCGCCACAGCTGGTCGAGCTCATCTCGCAGCCGCCGCAGGCCGGCGGGCGTGATGTACTTCGAGCCGGACCGGGCCGGCGGTCGGTATCGGGTCATGGCACGAGCGTCGCACGAACGGGCCGCCGGGGCGCGCGAACCGTGAGAAACCTCACGGAAGCGGGGACCCGGACTCGGCTAGATTCCCGATCACGGTATCCCCTAGCGGACATTGCTTCCCTTCACCGCAAGTCCGCTTTCGAAGGCCCCGGCCCATGGCGCGGGGCCTCTTTTTTGGCCGCGTCCAGTCCCGCCTACAATGGCGCATGACCGTGGCGCCCTTCAAGGACCACTTCTCCACCCAGGCGACCGAGTACGAGCGCTACCGGCCCGGCTATCCGCAGGCGCTGTTCGAGTGGCTGGCCGACGCGGCGCCGGCCCGGGAGCGGGCGCTCGACGTGGGGACGGGCAACGGCCAGGCGGCCGTGGGCCTCGCCGGGTTCTTCGCCGAGGTCGTCGCCACCGAGCCTAGCCGCGCGCAGCTCGAGCGCGCCCGGCCCCACCCGCGCGTGCGCTACACGGTCGAGCCCGCCGAGCGCAGCCAGCTACCCGACGCCAGCGTGGACCTGCTGACCGCGGCGCAGGCCGCCCACTGGTTCGCCCCCGGCCCGTTCGCAGCCGAGGTGCGCCGGCTGCTGCGTCCCGGCGGCCTGCTCGCCCTCTGGACGTACGAGAAGTTCCGGGCGGGCGGCGAGGTGGACCGGCTGGTGGACGACTTCTACCGGGATATGGTCGGTCCCTACTGGCCGCCCGAGAGGCGCCACGTCGAGGAGCGCTACGCGACGATGCCGATGCCGCTCGAGCCGGTCGCGGCGCCATCCTTCGAACTGGCGACCGACTGGGACGTGGACACGGCGCTCGCCTACCTCGGCACGTGGTCCGCGGTGCAGCGCTACCGTCGCCTGCGCGGTGGCGACCCGCTGGCGCTGCTCGAGCCGCTGTTGCGCGAAGCCTGGGGAAGCGGGCTGCGGCGGCTCGTTTGGCCAATTCACCTGCGCGCCGGCCGGCGCTGACGCCCGTCCGGGGTGCGGGGCCGCCTCCCACGGACGCCTTCCCGCCGGAACCCATCCGGCGCCGACGCATCTATAATCCGCGCCCCCAGCGCGAGGAGTCCCGATGCGTCCGACCGTCCTGCTGGCCCTGTGCCTGGCCCTGCCCGGCGCGGCCACCGCCGCGGAGACCGCGGCACCCGCCCAGTCCTCCGGCCTCGACCTGCCGAGTTACGATCGCAGCGTGCGGCCCCAGGACGACCTGTTCCGCTACGCCAACGGCGCGTGGCTCGCAGCCAACCCGATCCCGGCCGACCGCTCGCGCTGGGGCAGCTTCGACCGGCTGGCGGATGACGCACAGGACAACGTTCGCGCTCTGCTGGCGTCGCCCGCGCCGGCCGGCGACACCGAGGCGGCGGCCGTCCGCGCCTACTACTCGAGCTTCATGGACGAGGCGCGTGCCGAGGCGCTCGGCGTCGAGCCGCTCGCGCCCGAGCTCGCGCGCATCGCGGGGCTCGAAGACGCGGGAGACCTCCTGCGCTATGTCGGCGCCGCGCGGGCGCGCGGCGTCCCGGTGCCGCTGTCCCTGTCCATCAGCATCGACCGCGGCGATCCCGATGCGTACATACCCTATCTCTGGCAGTCGGGCCTGGGCATGCCGGATCGCGACTACTACCTGCAGGCAGCGCAGTTCGCGGACGTGCAGGACCGCTACCTCGCCTACCTCGAGCGCCTGTTCGCGCTGGCCGGGCTGGACGAGCCCGAGGAGCGCGCCGCGCGGGTGTATGCGCTCGAGCACGCGCTCGCCGAGGCGCAGTGGTCGCGCGTGGAGAGCCGTGACGCCGTCAAGACCTACAACCGCGTGACCGCGGCGGAGGCGGCGAAGCTTGCGCCCGCGCTGGACTGGGAAGCGCTGCTCGAGGCCGCGGCGCTGCCCGGCGATGGCCACGTCGTGATCGCCCAGCCGAGCTACGCCGCGGCGCTGGGCGGCCTGCTCGCCGCGCGCCCGATGGACGAGTGGCGCGACTACCTTGCCGCGCGCCTGCTGAACGCCTACGCGCCCTACCTTTCGCGCCCATTCGTCGAGGCGCACTTCGATTTCAATTCCCGCACGGTGAGCGGGACGCTGGAAAACCGCCCGCGCTGGAAGCGCGCCGTATCCGAGGTGAATCGCGGCATGGGCTTCGCGGTGGGCCGGGAATACGTCGCCCGCCACTTCCCGCCCGCGGCCAAGGACCGCATGGACGAACTCGTCAGGAACCTGCTCGTCGCCATGGAGGCGGGGATCGGGGAACTCGAGTGGATGAGCCCGGCGACCCGGGTGGAGGCGCGCGGGAAGCTGGCCAAGGTGCGGGTGAAGATCGGCTACCCGGACAAGTGGCGCGACTATTCCGGCCTCGAGATCCGCGCCGACGACCTCGTGGGCAACGCGATGCGCGCGACCGCCTTCGAGTGGCGCCGCCAGCTGTTGCGCCTCGGCGGCCCGCGACGAATGGCTGATGACGCCGCAGACGGTCAATGCGTACTACATGCCGACGGCCAACGAGATCGTCTTCCCGGCGGCGATCCTGCAGCCTCCGTTCTTCAACCTCGACGCCGAGGACGCGGTCAACTACGGGGCCATCGGCGCGGTGATCGGGCACGAGATCAGCCACGGCTTCGACGACCAGGGCCGCCGCTACGACGGCGACGGGCGCCTGCGCGACTGGTGGACGGCCGAGGACGACGCGGCTTTCCGTGAACGCACCGAGCGCCTCGTGGCGCAGTACGAGGCCTACCGGCCGCTGCCGGATGCGGGCATCAACGGGCGGCTGTCGCTCGGCGAGAACATCGGCGACCTGTCGGGCCTCGCGATCGCGTGGCGCGCCTGGCAGCTGTCGCTCGGCGGCCGCGAGGCGCCGGTGGTCGACGGCTACACGGGCGCACAGCGCTTCTTCCTGGGCTTCGCGCAGATCTGGCGCGTCAACTACCGGGAGGCGGCGCTGCGCCAGCAGCTGGTGACCGGGCCGCATGCCCCGGGCGAGTTCCGCGCGCGCGGGGTGCTGATGAACTTCGGCCCGTTCTACGAGGCCTTCGAGGTGAAGGAGGGCGACGGGCTCTGGCGCCCCGGGCCGGAGCGCGTCAAGATCTGGTGACTGCCGGGCGTGATCCCGGCCTGCCGGAGGGCAATGCCGTGCGTGCATGGAAGACGATGGCCGTGATGATCTTCGCCGCCGCGCTGAGCGGCTGCGGCTACAACACGCTGCAGACACAGGACGAGCAGGTGAAGGCCGCGTGGTCCGAGGTACTGAACCAGTACCAGCGCCGCGCCGACCTGATCCCGAACCTCGTGGCGACGGTGAAGGGCTTCGCGGCGCAGGAGCAGGAGGTGCTCACGCGCGTCACCGAGGCGCGCGCGAAGGCCTCGCAGATCCAGGTGGATGCCGGCGACCCGGCCTCGCTCGCCGCCTTCCAGGCCGCGCAGGGCGAGATCAGCGGCGCGCTGTCGCGCCTGCTGGTCACCGTGGAGGCCTACCCGGACCTGAAGTCCGACCAGAACTTCCGCGACCTGCAGGCGCAGCTCGAGGGCACGGAGAACCGCATCACCGTCGCGCGCAACCGCTACATCCAGGCGGTGCAGGAATACAACGGCACGGTGCGCCAGTTCCCGAGCAACCTCACCGCCATGGTCTTCGGCCACGACGTGAAGCCGAACTTCACGGTCGAGAACGAGGCCGCGATCGCCGCGCCGCCGGCCGTGGACTTCAGCAGGCCGGCGGAATCGCCGGCGCCGTGAGGTGGGCCGCCCGCCGGCCTCGCCCGTGATGCGTCTCCTCGCCGGCCCGCGCGGGCTCGCCTTCGCGGCGTGGCTCTTGATCGCCGCCTGGGCATGGCCTCTCCCGGCACAGGCGCTCGTGTCCGTTCCGCCCCTCGAGCGGCGCGTCACCGACCTCGCCTCGCTGCTCACCGCCGAGCAGCGCGATGCGATGGAACGGCGGCTGGCGGACTTCGAGGCCGCCAAGGGAAGCCAGATCGCGGTCCTGATATTGCCGACGACCGCACCCGAGGACATTGCCCCCTTTTCCATCCGTGTCGCCGAGGCGTGGAAGCTCGGGCGCAAGGGCGTGGACGACGGCGTGCTGCTCGTCGTCGCCACCGAGGACCGGTCGCTTCGCATCGAGGTCGGCTACGGCCTCGAGGGTGCGCTGCCGGACGCCATCGCCAAGCGCATCGTCGCGGACGTGATCACGCCTCATTTCCGCCGGGGCGACTATGCCGGCGGGCTGTCGGCCGGCGTGGACGCCATCATCCGCGTGATCGACGGCGAGCCGCTGCCGGAGCCGGATCCGGGCTGGCGCTCGCCGGCCGGAGGGCTCGAACAGTTCCTGCCGCTGCTGCTGATCTTCGCCGTGGTGGGCGGCGGCCTCCTGCGCGCTCTGCTCGGCCGCCCTGCCGGCGCCGCGGCGGCCGGCGGCATCGCCGGGTTCGTCGTCTGGCTGCTCTCGCACGTGCTCGCGGTGGCAGTCTTCGCGGGTATCGTCACCGCCGTGATCGCCCTTGCCGGCGGCCTGCCGCGAGGCGGCTGGTCCACCCACGGGCGGGGCGGGCGCGGCGGCGGCTGGGGCTCCGTCGGCGGAGGCGGGTTCGGGGGCGGTGGCGGTGGCGGATTCCGCGGCGGCGGCGGCGGCTTCGGGGGCGGCGGCGCCTCGGGGCGGTGGTGATGGACGCAAGGCGGGTTATCCGCCACATCCTGCAGACGCGCCGCGCGCTCGGGCGCGCGTTCACGGCGGCGACGCTCGACGCCATCGAGCGGGCGGTGCACGACGGCGAGCAGGCCCACGCGGGCGAGATTCGTTTCGCCATCGAGGCGGAGCTGGACTGGCCGCGGCTGCTGCGCGGCCAGTCGCCGCGCGAACGCGCCGTCGAGGTGTTCGCGGCGCTCGGCGTGTGGGACACGGAGTCGAATGGCGGCGTGCTGATCTACGTGCTGCTCGCGGACCACGCGGTCGAGATCCTCGCGGACCGCGGGATCGGGCGGCGCGTGCCTGAGGCCGCCTGGGCAGCCATCTGCGAACGCATGCGCCAGCGCTATGCGGCGGGCGCATTCGAGGCGGGGTCGCTCGAGGGCATCGCGTCGGTCCACGCGCTGCTGCGGGAGTACCTGCCCGCGTCCGGGCCGCGCGCCGGCGGGCTTCCCGACCGTCCCGAGATCCTGTGAGCCCGGCTGTCGCCATCCGGGGACGGCCCGGGACGGCCCGGGGCGGCAGGAGAGGGTGTGGGGTGTCATAATCGAACGATGCGCGAGCTGAGCCCGATCCTGAAACCTGCGAGGATTGCTGCCATCGTGGCCGCGGCCCTGCTGGTCACGGCCTGCACCCCGTTCGAGTCGCTGTGGCGCAAGGAGCCGCCGGCGGCGGCTCCGTCGGCGCCGCCGGCGAAGCCCGAGCTGCCGCTCGCCCAGGCGACCCACCGCTTCATCGTCGAGCCCGGCACAGACGTGGTCGGCCGGCTGCAGGTCACGGTGGCGACCCGGGAGGACACGCTGCCCGACATCGCGCGGCGCTTCAACGTGGGCTACGAGGAGATCGTGCGCGCCAACCCGGGCGTAGACCCGTGGCTGCCCGGCGAGGGCACCGAGATTGCCCTGCCGACGCGTTTCGTTCTGCCCGACGCCCCCAGGGAGGGCGTCGTGATCAACCTGCCGGCCATGCGGCTTTTCTACTACCTCCCGCGCAAATCGAAGGACGCGCCGCTCGAGGTGATCACGCACCCCATCGGCATCGGCAAGGTTGGCTGGAAGACGCCAGAGGGTCGCACGAAGGTGACCCAGAAGACCAAGGACCCGACGTGGACGCCGCCGCTGTCGGTGCGCCGCGAGCACGAGAAGAACGGCGACCCGCTGCCGGCCAAGGTTCCGCCGGGCCCGGACAACCCGCTGGGCCGCCACGCGATGCGGCTCGGCTGGCCGACCTACCTCATTCACGGCACCAACAAGCCCTACGGCGTCGGCATGCGCGCGAGCGCAGGCTGCATCCGGCTGTATCCGGAGGACATCGCCGAGGTCTTCGACCTCGTCGGCGTCGGCACGCCGGTGCTGATCGTCAACCAGCCGTTCCTGCTTGGGTGGGCGGGCGACCAGCTGCACGTCCAGGCCTACGACGTGATGGAAGACGACGAGCGCGACTGGTCGCAGGGCCCGAAGGCGCTCCGCAAGAAGGGCCTGCGCTCGAAGTCGTCGCTGTGGAAGCGCATCGCCGCCGCGGACGGCGCGGTCAACTGGGAGCTGGCACACGAAGTCGCGCGCAATCCACTCGGCATCCCGGTCCCCGTCATGAAGGGTCGCGAGCAACGCAGCGAGGCGCTGCTCGCCGCCGCGCCGCGCGTGCGCAACGCGTTGCCCGCGGGCGCCACCTGGGACGGCAACGAGGACCAGTACGCCGGCGAGGAGCGCTTCCGCGAGATGCTCGCCGAGCGCGAGCCCGAGCGGGGCGGGCAGGGCGCCGCGCCCTGACGCATCCTGCGGCCGCGCCCGTCATCTGCGCGTAATGCTGCCCCGCTGGCTCGGCGTCCCCAAGGCCGGTGCCTTCCGGCCGGCAGGCGCACGGCATCGAGCCCGGCCGCCCGGTCCTCGCGCACATCAGCCGGGTCGCGTTCGAGAAGAACATCGAGTTCGTCCTGCGAACGTTCGCGTGCGGGCGGCGCGACCGGATGCGCTTCTGCTGCTCGCGGGGGAGGGCCCGGCGGAGCGACACCGGCGCGCGCTGGCGGAGCCCCTCGGGGTGGCTGGCTCCATCCGCTGGGTCGGCTACCTCGAGCGTGAGCGGGCGCTGCCCGACTGCTATCAGGCCGCCGACGCCTTCGTGTTCGCCGCGCGTTGGTCGGCCGAGGCGCTGGCCGATCGGCTTGCAGGGCTCTACGAGCGCGTCGTCGACGGCGGGTTGGCCCGGCACGAGCCTGACTCCGGGACCCGGCCGCGCTAGACTCCGCCCATGCCAACAACGCCCCAGAACCCCGCCGCCTCGGAATGGCTCAAGGTCATGGTCGAGGAAGTCGAGCGCAAGCGCGACGAAGCCGCGCGCGCGCGTCGCGAGCAGGATCTCCGCGCCGCCGAACGCGGCCCCGGGGCCGACGCTCCGAAGGGCGCCGCCGGCGCGCCCGCTGGCCGGGGCCGCTCGGGACGCAAGACGTCCCGCTGACGCGCCTCGATCCCGCCCGACCTTCGCTCCCGTGCATCTTCGGCCCGCGGCAACGCGGGGCGTCGATGTGCTACCCTTCGACGAGCCTAGGGGAGTGACCGGTGGCGGAAAGAATCACCGGAATACAAGTCCACGAAGAAGTGGTCGCGGGCGAGTCGATCGCGCGCGCACCCGTCGCGGTGACGGCCTTCGTCGGCCGTGCGCTTCGCGGCCCCGTCAACCGCCCCGTCACGCTGCACAGCTTCGCCGATTACCAGCGGATCTTCGGCGGCCTCTGGCAGCCGAGCACGCTGTCCTACGCCGTCGAGCAGTTCTTCGACAGCGGCGGCACGACCGCCATCGTGCTACGGGTGGCGAACGACGCGAGGCCCTGCACGCTGGACCTGCCGGCCGGCACCCACCGGCTGCGGGTGCAGGCGCTGCAGCCGGGCACGCGCGAGTACCTGCGTGCGGCCGTCGATTACGACGGCATCGGCGAGAACGAGACCGACCGATTCAACCTCGTGGTGCAGCGCGTGCGGACGCCCGGCTCCGAGCACATCGAGGACCAGGAAATCTATCGCCGCCTGTCGGTGGATCCGGCCTCCTCGCGGCACGTGGCCGCGGCGCTCGCGGCTTCCCAGCTGGTCCGGGTGGCCGGGCCGGTGCCGCCGGTCCGGCCCGACGTCGTGACCGCGCCCGGGCGGGCGGGGCTTGCGGGTTACATCCTGTCCAACGCCGACGGTGACGACGGCGGGCCGCTCTCCGACTACGACATCATCGGCTCGGCCGCGGAGGCCACGGGCCTGTTCGCGCTGGGCGGGGCCGAGTCCTTCAATTTGCTTTGCATCCCGCCGCCGTCGAGGGACGTCGACCTCGGTCCGAGCGCGCTGCTCGTGGCCCACCGCTACTGCCGCGACCGGCGCGCGCTGCTGGTGGTGGACCCGCCGTCGGCCTGGCAGTCGGCCGCCGATGCGCTCGCCGCCATGCGCGAATGGCCGCTGGCCAGCGACAGCGCCTTCATGTATTTCCCGCGGCTCCTGGCCTACGACAAGCTGCGCGGCCGCTTCGAATCCTTCGCGCCCTGCGGCGCCGTCGCCGGCATGCTGTCGCGCGCGGCCGGGCAGAGCCCCTTGTGGTCCGCCGCCATGGACGAGGGGCTGCTGCGGCCCGGGCTGCGGCCGCTGTGCGCCGTGACCGACGCCGAGCGCCAGCGCCTCGCCGCGGCGGGAGTCAACGTCCTCCAGGCCCTGAGGCCCCCGGCCGCAAACGTCCCGCCGGCGTGCACGCTCGCGGGCGCGGGCGCGGCGCCGGAGCAGCGGCTTCTCGGCGCGCGCCGGCTTACACTGATGATCCTCGGCAGCGTCGAGCGCGGCACGCGCTGGATGCTGTTCGAGCCGAGCGGCCTCTCGCTGTGGCGCAAGGCCGAGGCGCAGCTGTCGTCCTTCTTCGCCTCACTGGACGAGGAACGGGCCTTCGACGGGGCCCCGGCGGAGGGTCGCTGGTTCGTCGTCTGCGACGAGCGCATCAATCGCGCCGGGGAGCGCGATCGCGGCGTGGTCAACGTGCTCTTCGGCTTCGCCATCGGGCGCGCCGGGCGCGTGCACGCCTACCTGCTGACCCACCGGGCGGGTGGCAGCCGCATCAAGCCGGTGACGCTCAACCGCCTGCACGGCGGGCACGTTCGCGGCGAGATCCTGATCGAGGACGAGGAATTGCCCCCGCTGGTCGTGGAGGGCCGGGGATAGCGAACCGTCGGATCGCACGGGCCGTGGCCGGTGCTGTGCCCCGGGCGCAGGCGGGATCGGCGAGATGGGCATGCGCCGTGACCTTAAGAGGACCTTTACCTCGCGCGCGGGCGGGATTCGTGACCTGTGCCTGCGCCGCGACCGGGATCCGGCGGGGGGCACTCCTCGCCTCGCTGCGGCGCTCGCCGAGCCTCGCGCCGCTTTATGCTCGGCTGTGGGGCCCCCTC
>JALORP010000071.1 GCA_025458865.1 Steroidobacteraceae bacterium
CTTGAGGTTGCCGTCGCGGTTCACCGCGCGGCTGAACTCGTTCTCGACCTCGCAGCGGCCGTCGTTCACCTGCCGCACCAGCATCAGGATCGCCTGCATCACGTCGAGGGGCTCGAAGCCCGCGATCACCACCGGCTTCTGGTACTCCTCGGCGAAGAACTCGTAGGGCCGGCTGCCGATGATGGTGGAGACGTGCGCGGGGCCGACGAAGCCGTCGATCGGCACCGTACCGAGCTCACGCACCTCGGGCGACTCGAGGATGTGCGAGATCGCCGACGGCGTCAGCACGTGGTTGCAGAAGACCAGGAAGTTCGTGAGCCCCCGGGCCGCGGCGTCCTTGATCGCGAGCGCGGTCGGCGGCGTCGTGGTCTCGAAGCCGATCGCGAACATCACCACCGTCTTGTCCGGGTTCTCCCCGGCGATGCGCAGCGCATCCTGCGTCGAGTAGACCATGCGGATGTCCGCGCCCTGCGCCTTGGCCTTCAGGAGCGACAGCCGCCCCGAGGCCGGCACGCGCATCGTGTCGCCGTAGGTGGCGAGGATCACGCCGGGCCGGCGCGCGATGTCGATCGCCATGTCCACGCGGCCGACGGGCAGCACGCAGACCGGGCAGCCGGGGCCGTGGATCATGCGCACGTTGGCCGGCAGCAGGTCGGTGACGCCGTAGCGCGCGATCGCGTGCGTGTGGCCGCCGCAGAACTCCATGAAGCTGTATTGGCGATCGGGCCGCGCCTCGCGGCTGATGGCCGCGGCGAGCGTGCGGGCGAGCTTGCCGTCGCGGAACTCGTCGACGTACTTCATCGGGCAGTGCTCAGGCGGCGCTGGCGGGCGCCAGGCCGGCCTCGGCGAAGGTGGCGAGCGTGCGCTCGGCCTCCTCGGGGTCGAGGCGCGTCAGGGCATGGCCGACGTGCACGATCACGTAGTCGCCCGGCTGCACGCCGTCGAGCAGCGCGACCGAGACTTCCTTGCGCACGCCGCCGGCATCCACCAGCGCGACTTCGCCGGGCTTCAATTCCACCACCCGCACGGGCAGCGCGAGACACATGGCCACACCTCCAGCGCCAACGGCCTGAAGTGAAGCAGGGCGGCGCAGAAACGGCTATTGCGAGTATCCGCAAGGTGGCCGCACGCAGAGGGTATTGTAGGCCTTAGGCTGTCCGCCTGGCGGTCAGGGCTCCGATCTCACTGCGCCGGTGGCGCCTCCTGATCCTCGAGAACCTGGATGACGACCTTCCCCCGTGCCCGGCCCTCCTCGAGGTAGGCGATGGCGGCCGGCACCTCGGCCAGCGCGTAGCGCCGATCGATCACGGACCGAACCTGCCCGGACGCGAGCAGCTGGCCCAGCGTCTCCATGTCGGCGGGATTGAACTCCGCGAGCAGCATTTCGAACTTCTGGCTCACGAACGGCGACAGCAGGAGCGCCGACATCGGCCGTGCCAGCGGTCCGATCCACGCGCCCTTGCTGGTGCTGCCCACCATCACGACGATGCCGTTTGGTTCGAGCACCTTCCGGTAGGCGAGGAGCGAATGACTGCCGACGTTGTCGATGATGACGTCGTACCGCTGAGCGCCCTCGGTGAAGTTCTCCCGCGTGTAGTCGATGACGTGGTCGGCGCCGAGCGACCGCACGAGCGCCAGGTTCCGGGTGCTCGAAACGCCAGTGACCTCGGCGCCCAGCGCCTTGGCGATCTGCACGGCATAGGTGCCCACGCCACCCGAGGCGCCGTTGACCAGCACGCGTTGTCCGGCCTGCACCCGACCCTTGTCGCGCACGGCCTGCAGCGCGGTGACGGCGGCGATCGGCACGGCGGCCGCCTCTTCGAAGCCCAGGTTGGACGGCTTGTGGATGACGGCGCGATCCTCGCGCACCACCACGTACTCCGCAAAGGCGCCGGTCCTGCTCCCGAACACCGCATCACCGGGCTTGAAGCGGGTGACATTCCTGCCGACCGCCTCGACCGTCCCCGCGAAATCGACGCCGAGCTGCGTCTCGTTGGGCCGGCCGAGGCCGGACGAAAGCCGCATGACGTAGGGTTCGCCCCGCATGTAGTGCCAGTCGAGAGGGTTGGCGGCCGCTGCGTGGACCCTGACCAGAAGCTGGTCGTCTCCCGGCTCGGGCCTGGCCACGTCCTCGAGTTGCAGCACCGAAGGAGGCCCGTAGCAGCGATACACGATCGCCTTCATGACGGGCGTTCCCCCCGGGACCAGCTTGGATGCGTCGCAGCCGGCGTTGTAGCTGATCGCGACGGCGAACGCGGCGCATGCGGCGACGAACACGGCGAGCGTGCCGACCAGGATCTTGCGCTTGAGGGTCATGACCACCTCGAAGCCGGCGCTGGCGGCGCCGAAGACGCGGGAAATGGCGGGGCCGCATCAGTATAGCGATGCTGCACCCTGGATGGCCGGCGGCGTAGACTGCCCGTGGCGACAACGATCAGGCACGCGAGGGGGGCATGAATACGAGTGATGCTGGCGCGCGCGCGCCCCGGCACCTGTGGATCGTAGGCGGGCTGTCGCTGCTGTGGAACGCCTTCGGCGCTACGGACTACGTCCTGACCAACATCGGCAACGAGGCGTACCTCAGCCAGTTCACGCCCGAGCAGCTGGCGTACTTCACCACGTTTCCGGCCTTGGCGACGGCGGCCTGGGCCTTCGGCGTCTGGGGCGCGCTGGCAGGCTCGATCCTGCTCCTGCTGCGCAGCCGCATGGCGGTCTCGTTCGGCTACCAGTTCGGTGCGTCCGACGTCATGTCCGTCATGGGCGACACGATCGTCGCGTTCACCGTGCTGATCGTCGTCGTGGGCATTGCGCTCTTCGTGTACTCGCAGCGGCAGGCGGCAGGGGGCGTGCTGCGCTGATGCCCCGCCGCAAGCGCGGCCGCGAGGGCATTGGTACACTCACGCGCCATTCGTTCCGGGAGCATTCGCAATGCCCACGCTGCTCGTCCGCATGCAGGTCAAGGCCGGCAAGGCCGCCCGCTACGAGGAAATCCTCCGCGAACTCGTCAAGGACACGAAGGCCAACGAACCGGGCTGCCTGCGCTACGAGTACTGGCGCGGCGCCGAGCCGAATGCCTATTACTGCCTGCTGTCCTTCACCGACACGCACGCGTTCTACGTGCACCAGTCGAGCGAGTACCACGAGACCTACCTGCCGGAGCTCTTCGAGATGTTCGACTGGCGAAGTACCCGATCGCC
This sequence comes from Steroidobacteraceae bacterium, assembly GCA_025458865.1. GTDB lineage: Bacteria > Pseudomonadota > Gammaproteobacteria > Steroidobacterales > Steroidobacteraceae > SG8-30. The sequence goes on from JALORP010000071.1 coordinate 3,198, forward strand.
GTGCAGGCGTGGTGGTCGGCGCTGCGCGGGCGCTGAGCCGGCGCCGTCTGCGCCCGTCCGGTAGAATGCGCGACCTCGTCCGGCCGGCACCGTCCCATGAGCGACTCCCTCCGCGAACAGCTGCTCAAGGCCGGCCTCGTCAGCCGGCAGCAGGCCGCCCAGGCGGAGCGCCAGCAGCACCGGCAGCGGCACCAGCCGAAGCCGGGTGGAAAGCGCCCTGCGACCGCTGAGCCTCCGCGCCCGGCCGATGCGGCGCAGGCCGCGAAGGCTGCCCGCGACCGGGAGCTGAACAAGGAACGCGAGGCCAGGGCCCGGGCGCGCGCCGTGGCCGCCGAGATCAAGCAGCTGATCGACCAGCACGCCCTGCCGAGGCCGGAGGGGGACGATTACTACAACTTCGTCGCCGGCAGGAAGATCCGCCGCGTCGCCGTCAATGCCGACCTGCTCGAGCGCCTGGGCCGCGGCGACATCGCCATCGTCCGCCACGAAGGCCGCTCGGCGCTCGTGCCCGCCGAGATCGCCGCCCGCATCCGCGAGCGCGACGAGCGTGCCGTCATCACCTTCAAGGCCGAGCCGGAGCCGGTGGCCGAGGACGATCCGTACAAGGACTTCGTGGTCCCCGACGACCTTCGCTGGTGATGCCGCGCCCGGACCCCGACGGCCGGGGACTGGCCCCTGGTCAGCGAGCGTCCTGAAGGAGCGCCACCCACGCCTGGCCCGCCGCGATGCCGCCGTCGTTGGGCGGCAACTCGCAGGCTTCGCGCACCGCGAGGCCCGCGGCCAGGAGCCGCGACTCGACGCCGGCGGCGAGGAGGCGGTTCATGAAGCAGCCGCCGGAAAGCACTACGTCGCGGATGCCGTCGCGTGAAGCGGCGGCGACGACCCAGTCGGCGAGCGCGGCGGACAGGGTGCAGTGAAACAGCGCCGCACCAGCGGCGGCGTCGCGCTCATCGGCCAGGCGGCCCACGAGCGGCAGGAGGTCGAGCGTGGTGTCATCCGTGCGCCAGCCGTCCGGCATGGGCGGGACAGGCCCGTAGGTCGTGGCGAGACCTTCGAGCAGCATCGCGGCCTGGCCCTCGAAGCGCATCACTTCCTTGAGGCCGAGCAGGCCAGCGGCGGCGTCGAACCAGCGGCCCATGCTGGTGGTGCGCGGGCAGCGCAGGTCGCGCGCGAGCATCGTGCGCACCGCGCCGGCGGCGCCGTGCGAGAACCGCCGCTCGATCTCGTCGGCGCGGCCTAGGTCGTGCAGCGCCGCCGCGGCCATGCGCCAGGGCTCGCGCGCGGCGCGGTCGCCGCCGGGCAGCGCGATCGGCCTCAGGTGGCCGATGCGGGCGTAGCCCGCGGCATCCACGCGCAGCAGCTCGCCGCCCCAGGCCTCGCCGTCCTCGCCGAGGCCCACGCCGTCGAGCGCGAGGCCGAGCACGGGCCTGGCGAGACGGTGCTCCGCCATCACAGCGGCAACGTGGGCATGGTGGTGCTGAACGCGCACCAGCGGCAGCCCGCGCTCGGCGGCGAGCGCCGCGGCGAGGCGCGTGCTCTCGAAGTCCGGGTGCAGGTCGCAGGCGATCACGGACGGCTGCACGTCGAGCACGTTCAGAAGGTGCAGGGCGGTCTCCTCGAGCGCGCGACAGGTCGGCCGGTTGTCGAGGTCGCCGATGTGCTGTGACACGAAGGCTTCGTCGCCGCGCGTCACGCAGACGGTATTCTTCAAGTAGCCGCCGAGCGCCAGCACCGGCGGTCCGGACCGTCCAAGCTGGATCGCGCGCGGCGTCTGGCCGCGGGCGCGGCGGATGAAGCGTAGCTTTCCCGCCCGCACGTGCGCGACCGTGTCGTCGCAACGCACGAGGATGTCGCGGTCGTGGGTCAGCAGCGCATCGGCGATGCCGCCGAGGCGCCGGAAGGCCTCTTCGTTGCCGATCACCAGCGGCTCGCCGCCGGGATTGGCCGAGGTGCACACGAGCGTGAGTTCCTGCGGCTCGTCGAGCCAGGCCATGCCGTTCGGCCTGCCCGCGGCCTCGTGGAACAGCAGGTAGTGCAGCGGCGTGTAGGGCAGCATGGCCCCGAGCAGCGCGAGACCCGGCGCAACGCCCTCGGGCGCGTCCGCCGCGGGGTCGGGCTTCGCGAGCAGCACGATGGGCCGCTCGGGCGATTCCATCGCCTCGCGCTCCGCCGGCTCGAGCCGCGCATGGCGCAGCACGGAGGCGGCGTTCGCCACCATCAGCGCGAAGGGCTTCTCCTCGCGCGCCTTGCGCTCGCGCAGGCGGCGCACGGCATCGGGGCGGGCCGCGTCGCAGACGAGGTGGAAGCCGCCGAGGCCCTTGATCGCGACGATGTGGCCGCTCTGGATCAGCGCCAGCGTCCCGGCGACGGGATCCTCGACGGCGAGGCGCGAGCCGTCGGTCGCGCAGAGCGCGAGCGAGGGCCCGCACGCGGGACAGGCGTTCGGCTGGGCGTGGAAGCGCCGGTGCAGGGGATCGCGGTACTCCGAGAGACAGGCGGGGCACTGCTCGAACGCGGCCATGCTCGTGTTCGGCCGGTCGTAGGGCAGGGCGCGGGTGATGGTGTAGCGCGGCCCGCAGTTGGTGCAGTTGATGAACGGGTAGCGCCAGCGCCGGTCGGCGGGATCGAACAGCTCCGCGAGGCAGTCGGGGCAGACGGCGGTGTCGGGCGTGACGTGCGCGCCACGGCCGCCGGCCTCGCTCGCGACGATCGCGAAGGGCTCTTCGTCGCCCGCGGATGCAAGGTCTTCCGGTTCGACGGAGACGATGCGAGCGAGGCGCGGCGCCTCGCTCCCAAGCCGGCGCGAGAACTCATCGAGCGCCGACGGCGCGCCCTCGATCTCGAGGAACACGCCCTCGCCGTCGTTCCTGACGAAGCCCGCGAGGCCGAGGTCCGTGGCGATGCGGTAGACGAACGGGCGGAACCCGACGCCCTGCACCTGGCCGCGGACCCTCAGGCGGCGGCGCGCGCGATCCACGCCAGCCAGTCGTCGAAACCCTCGCCGGTGCGGGCCGACACGCGGATGACCTCGAGGTCCGGGTTCACCTTGCGCGCGTTCGCCTCGCACAGCGCCACGTCGAAGTCGAGGTAGGGCAGCAGGTCAACCTTGTTGACGAGCATCAGCTTCGCGGCGCGGAACATGTCTGGGTACTTGAGCGGCTTGTCCTCGCCCTCGGTGACCGAAAGGATCGCGACCTTGGCTGCTTCGCCGAGGTCGAACAGCGCCGGGCAGACGAGGTTGCCCACGTTCTCGATGAACAGCACGCCGCCGGCCATCGCCGGCAGGCGGTCGAGCGCGCGCGAGACCATCGGTGCCTCGAGGTGGCAGCCCTTGCCGGTGTTCACCTGCACCGCGGCCACGCCCGTCGCGCGGATGCGGTCGGCGTCGTTCGAGGTCTGCTGGTCGCCCTCGACCACGGCGACCGGGCGGCTGGCGGCAAGCGCGCTCACCGTGCGCACCAGCAGCGAGGTCTTGCCCGAGCCGGGACTCGAGACGAGGTTGAGGCACAGCGTGCGGGACGCGGCGAAACGCTGGCGGTTCTTGGCGGCCCAGGAGTCGTTGGCGGCAAGCAGGTCGCGCTCGACCTGCACGATGCGCGCGGCCGAGGTGCCGTGGGCATGGACCCCCGCGGCGCCGATGCCGGCCTCCTCTGCGGTGACCGGGAGCGGTGCGGCCGGCACGAACTGTTCCGTGCCAGTCAGCGGCGCATGCGCGCCCCGGGACAGCGCGAGGCCGACGCCGTCGATGTGGACGTGATCCGTTCCGCAGCCGCAGGTGGTGCACATGGCGGGTGTCCTCAGCCTAGTTCGATGTCGCGGACCCGAAGCTCGGTGCCGCCCGTCACCTGCAGCTGGTGGCTGCCGCAGTCCGGGCAGGGGTCGGCGAGGCTTCCCACCGTAACACTTCCGCCGCAGGGCATGCACCAGGCCTGGCCCGGCGGCTGGTCGATCGCCAGCGTGGCGCCCGCGGCGACGGTTTCGCGGCTCGCCGCCTCGAAGCAGAAGCGCAGCGCGTCGAGCTCGACGCCGGCCAGCTGCCCGATTTCGAGCCGCACGCTCGCCACGCGAGTCCCGCCGTGCTGGCGGGCCGTATCCTCGACGATCTGCACGATGCTCTCCGCCAGGGACATTTCATGCATCGGCGAGTTCCACTTCGAGGGCGACGCAGGGATCGAGCGTCGTGGCGGCGTAGTGCATCGCCCGGCGGGCCTCGTCGGCCGAGCGCACCGGCCGGCCCTCGAGCTCCGCGGGCAACGCACCGGCGGGATGGAAGTTCCACTCCGTCGGCGCCACGATCGCGTAGCGGGCGATCCGGCCGTTCTCCAGCGCCACCGCGTGCACGAGCACGCCGCGGGCCATCTCCGCCGCGGCCACGCCGGCGCCGGGACCCAGGGAGGCGGAGTCGAGCCAGCCCGCCGGCGAGTCGTCGCGCAGCAGCAGCGCGAACTCCGCCAGGCGTGCGAAGGCGCGGGCCGCGATGCGATCGTGCCAGGCGAGGTCGCGCACGGCCGGGTGCATCTGGCAGCGCGCGAGCGGGCCGCACTCGGCCGGCAGGCCATCGAGCAGCGGCGCGGCGCAGAAAGCAGGGTCGGTGAGCGCGTGCCGGCCCAGGTCCTCGAGGAAACGCGGCTCGGTCGGCTGCGTGAGCGGCCGCGTCTCGGGGCTGGCCCACGCGGGAAGCGAGGCGAAGGCGGACAGCATGGCGGCCGTCCCGGTGCCGCCGGCGGTGGCCCATTGCAGCCACTCCGTTGCGGAGAACTGCTCGAGCCAGGGATCGAGCGCGTGCCCGAGCATGCGGGTCTCGATCACGTTGATGACCGCGTCGCGCGCCGCGCCCCAGGCCGCGCTGGACTCGGGCGCCGACAGCAGCAGCGAGCGCAGCCGCGACAGCAGTTCCGGCTCGCCCTTGCCGCCGGTCGCCGTCGGCCAGTCGAGCAGCAGCCGGAACGCATGCTCCGCAGCCGTCTCCCCGCAGAGTTCGCGGCGTCGGCGGTCGAGCACCGCGCGGCCGGCGGCCTGGCCAGCAGCCGCCTCCAGGGCCGCCGCGGCAACGATCGACTGGGCGCGGCCGCAGACTGAGAAAACATTCGGCAGCAGCCTGAGCGCCTCCTCGGGCGTCCGCCCCGCAAGCAGGCGGTTCGCGACCAGCGGCCGGTCGTTGACGACCGACACGTGCGCGAGGCGGCCCGCGCCGTAGCGCGCGGACACGCGGACCCGACCCTCGAGGTTCATTGCGAGCTGCCGGAGGCCCCACGCAGGAAGTTACGCCGGCTGACCGACTCCGGCTCGTCCTCCGCCGGCGGTGGCGGCGACTCGCCCAGCAGCGTCGGATCGAACAGCGACTCGACGGCGACGCGGGCCGTCTCGAGCGCCGTCTCGTGATCGGCAAACTCCAGCACGGGGGAGAGAAGTGAGCAGGCGTGGTACTCGCCGAGGCCCGGCTCGTCGCCGGCGATGAACTGGAAGCGGCCAGAGGGAAAGCCGTACCACACGGACTCGGTCTGGCGGACCGAGCGCCACGGCCCCTCGCCCGGCAGGACCACGAGGTTGATGAACCAGGGCGTGACCAGCGCGCCGAGCACGCAGCCGTTCCAGGAGCGCAGCCCGACGGCCTCGACGCGCAGGGCGGCATTCAGGATCGGCACATCCTGCATACGCTCGACGCGAATCGCCTCGAACGCGGACTCGAGCCTTGCAGCGACCGCGGCGAGGTCGGGAGGCGCCTCAGCCATCGCCGAGCACCATGAACTGTTCGCGGGCGCCGTCGCAGACCGGGCACTTCCAGTGCGCGGGCAGGGCGGTGAAGGGCGTGCCGGGCGGCACCTGCCACACCGGGTCGCCCTCGGACGGGTCGTAGACGTACCAGCAGATCTTGCACTCCAGTCGAGTGTCATCGGCGATGCGCGTCGCGTCGCCGCCGAAGGAGCCCTCGAACCGTCCGCCCGGCATCCGCGCCACCTCAGCCTTTCTCGATCCACTCGAGCGCCTCGCGCAGGCGGCCGGAAGACTCGGCGATGTCGTCCGGCGAGGCCAGCGCCACCTCGGGCACGTCGGTGATCTCGATCGAATCCACCATCGCCACGCCGTAGCCATTCACGTACTGGACCCACCAGGTATCGCGCACGACGGTGCTCGTGATGCGGCAGCTGCCGTAGCCGCGCGACAGGATCCGGACCGGCCCGGCGGCCAGCACCTTGCCGAGGAACTCGCCGTCCGACGGTGACATCGGCAGCAGCGAAAGGTTGATCACGTGGGCCGCGTCGCCCGGCTTTCGGGTGGCCGCGCGGTGCGCGACCTCCTCGATGACCGGCGGAGCGCTGAAGGCGTCGGCGGGTGCCTCGCGGCGCGGGACTTCCGCGCGGCTGGCCGCCCGGGCGGCCGCGACAGCCACGTCCGGCACGGGCCCGATCTCGAGGTGGTCGCGGCGCAGGGCGCCGTCGGCCCCGAATTCCTGCACGCGCCACACGCCCGCGAACACCGACTCCTGGGCGCGCACTTCGCCATCACCCGTGATGATGATGGACACCTCGCCCTCGCCGAGGACTTCATTCAGGATCTGGCGGTTCGCCGCATCGAGGACGCCGACGTCGAAACGGGGATTCGGCTCGCCCGGCTTCAGTCCCGCGGTCGCCTCCGCGAGCCAGCGAACCGCCTCCTGCGCCTCCAGCATGTCCCGCGCCCGCTCGGGGTCCGGCAGGGAAGGCATGCTGAACGTGTTCATCTCGCGCGGAAGCTCGAGATAGGACAGCTGTTCCTCCTCGGGCTCCTGCTGGCTGCCCGGTCCGATGGCGACCACGGGAATGGGGAACGGCTTCATGGCGTCTCCTGGGGCGCGGGCGTGGCCGCGCGGTTGGCCCGGGCCGCATCGGCGGCCGCCTCGCGCCGCGTCGGCGCGGCAAGGAGGGACTGCACCTTCTCGATGTACACGTCCCAGTCGTGGATGCCGGTGATCGTGCCGACGTACTCCCCGTCGCGCACGAAAACGAGCGCCGGCCAGCGGGCGAAGCCGAAGCGCTTCTGCAGCTCGCGCTCGCTCTCGCGGGCGACGAAGGCAGCCCTCAGGCGGCCGCGGAATGCCGTGAGCAGCTCGGGCAGCACGACGGCGACGTCGGCCGACTCGGGGTACTGCTTGGGATCCTCTGAGAAAAACAGCACGGCATCGCCGTCCCGTGCGAGGAACGCGTCAATGGTCGCCGCGTCCACCTCGGGGATGCCGCAGTCGCGCACCAGGCGCTCGAGCAGCGGGTGGCGGGGCTGGGAGGGAATCGCCTCAGGCACGGTTCAGCTCCTTGCGAAGGTGTTCGGGCAGTTCCGGCTCGCGACCGATGATGTCGGCGAAGTGCCGGTCGAGATCTCCGTCGCCGGCGAGCGCCGCTTCCAGTCCCTCGATGGCGCTCGCGATGTCGCGCGCGCGGGACTCGTCGAGCAGCTCGCGCGCGGCGTGCTGGAATACCAGCACCCAGCTGCCCGCGGCGGCGTCACCCACCAGCCGCATGTCGATCAGCAGACGCTCGCCGCGGCGCTCGCACCACGCGACGCCGGGCCCGGCGGCTTCCGCGACCTGCATGGGTATGCCGATGCACATCAGGTCGATCCCCCGGGCAGGAAACGCGGGTCGCCCTTGCGCGAGGCCTCGGCCTCCGACGGACGGCCCGCCTCGTAGGCGTCCATGTCGAGGGCGCGGGTGGCCATGGCCGGCTCCTCGTCGCTCGCGCGCCCGCACAGCGTCACGCCCCAGCGCTCAAGCCACTCGGCGGCGAGGTCCACGGCGGGCCCGATCTGCGCGCGCACGGGCTCGCGCAGGCTGCCGCCGTAATCGGAGAGCTCCACCGGCTGCACGCCGATCAGCACGAGGTGCCGCGGCGCCTGGCCGGTGAGTTGCGCGGCCGCCAGCACGTCCTGGAAGCCGGTCTGGTGAAGGCTCATCTTCTTGGCGCCCATGAACGAGGGGACTTCGTCGTCCAGCACGACCTTCATGGTGCCCGGCTCGAGGCCGTAGTCGATCGCGTCGAACACGAGCAGGTGGCTCGCCGCCTGAACGTGCGGCAGCAGGTAGAGCCCCTGCGTGCCGCCGTCGAGCACCGTCACGCGCTCGTGCGGTTCGTAGCGGCGGACGAATTCCTCCGCCGCCCGGATGCCGAAGCCTTCGTCGGCCCAGAGCAGGTTGCCGATGCCGAGGACGAGAATCGTTTCGCTTTCAGGCATTTAAAAAAGGTGGCGGGCCGGTTTCCCTGGCCCGCCACCCCTCACTCTCGAATCAGCCCTTGATGTACTTGTAGCCGTTGACCATCGAGCTCACGACGCCCTGCTTGGACAGGATGTCCTCGCGGAACGCCATGTACATATGCACGATGGAGAACAGGATCATGATCCACATGCCGAGCCGGTGGAACGTGTGCACGTTCATGCTCTGGCCCAGCAGCGGGATGACCCAGCCGAACAGTTTGCCGGCCCAGCTGTCGATGCCGAGCCCCTCGCTGTAGAGCGCGTAGCCCGTGAAGATCATGAACAGCCCGACGAGGCTGAACATGAAGAACATCGCGAGATTCGCCAGCGGGTTGTGCCCGACGTAGCCGCGCGGCTCGTTGCTGAGGAACAGGTACCACTTCACTTGCTGAAGCAGGCCTGTCCAGAACTTGCCTTTGTGCACGGGTGGCAGGAACAGCTGTTTCGACCACTCGTTGCCGACCAGCGTCCAGTAGACGCGCAGCAGGAACACGAGCGTGAACACGTGACCTGCGATGAAGTGGACCATCCGGATGTAGCCCATCAGGTAGTGGTCGCTGGCCTCGCCGCCCACGGACGGCAAAGGCTTGCCGATCAGGTAGCCGGTGACGGCGAGGAACAGCATCGACACCACCGTCACCCAGTGCCACAGCCGCACCGGCGCTTCCCAGACATACACCGCCCGGGTCATCGTGTGGTCCACGCGACCATGGAAGTGCAGCTCCGGGGCGCCGTCCAGCTCTCGGACCTGGCGGAGGGCCTCGCTTTCTGTAGTAGCCATGTTGCCTCCCGGGTGCGTCAGCGCACCTTGACCGAGGTCAGTTCGCGGCCGTCCGGCGACATCACGTGCGTCGCGCAGGCCAGGCAGGGATCGAAGCTGTGGATCGTGCGCAGGATCTCGAGGGGCTGCTCAGGGTCCTCCATCGGAGTGTTGAGCAGCGATGCCTCGTAGGCGCCGATCTCCCCGTCCTTGCCGCGCGGGCTTGCGTTCCAGGTCGTCGGGACGATGCACTGGTAGTTGGCGATGCGGCCGTTCTCGATGTTGATCCAGTGGCCGAGCGCGCCACGCGGCGCCTCGCAATAGCCGTAGCCGCGGGCCTGCTTCGCCCAGGTGCTCGGCTCCCACTTGTCCACGTTCGCGCAGGCCGTGTCGCCCGAGGCGATGGTGGCGATCAGCTCGTCCGTGTACTCGCGCATCTTGTGCGCGGCCCACGAGGCCTCCAGCCCGCGCGCGGCCGTGCGGCCGAGCGTCGAGAAGATTGCCGTGAGAGGCAGGCCGAGGTCGGTGAGCACCTTGTCCACCGGCTCCTTGAACTCCGGCTTGCCCATCGCGTAGCCCAGCACGTAGCGCGCCAGAGGACCGACTTCCATCGGCTGGCCCTTGAATCGCGGCGCCTTGACCCAGCTGTACTTGGCCTTCTCGTCCACCTGGTCGATCGCCGTCCGCGTGCCCTTGATGTTCGGGCCCGGGTCGAACTTCGGGTTGGTGACGCCCTCGTAGGGGTGCAGGCCCTTGCCGGCGGTGTCGTACTCGTACCACGAGTGGTCCACGAACTCCTGGATCTGTTCCAGGTCGTTGAGGTTCACCTCGTGGATGGTGCCGAGGTCGCCGCCCAGGATCGCGCCGCGCGGCATCGCCAGGCTGTTGTTCGAGTCGTCGTTCGGGATCGACGGGAACTCGCCGTAGCACAGCAGGTTCTGCGCGGAGATGCCGCCGCCGTAGGTCCAGGTCTTGTAGAAGGAGGCGATCGCGAGCAGGTCGGGGATGTACACGTTGTCGATGAAGTCGATCGTCTGGTTGACGATCCTCGACACCATGTTCAGCCGCTCCATGTTGATCGCGCCGACCGCGCCGGTCTCGTTCACGTTGATCGAGCACGGCATGCCGCCGACCATCCAGTTCGGGTGCGGGTTCTTGCCGCCGAAGATCGTCTGGATCTTGACGATCTCCTTCTGGAAGTCGAGCGCCTCGAGGTAGTGAGCCACGGCCATCAGGTTGGCTTCCGGCGGCAGCTTGTAGGCCTTGCTGCCCCAGTAGGCGTTGGCGAAGGGCCCGAGCTGCCCGGACTCGACGAACTTCTTCAGCCGCGAGTGCACGTCGCGGAAGTAGCCCGGCGAGGACTTCGGCCACTTGGAGATGCTCTGCGCGAGCTCCGAGGTCGCCTTCGGGTCGGCGCTGAGCGCGCTCACGACGTCCACCCAGTCCAGCGCGTGCAGGTGGTAGAAGTGCACGAGGTGGTCCTGTGCATACAACGTGGCGTGCATCAGGTTGCGGATGGTGTTGCCGTTCTTCGGGATCGCGATCCCGAGGGCGTTCTCGACGCAGCGCACCGAGGCCAGCGCGTGCACGCCCGTGCACACGCCGCAGATGCGCTCGACGAACGCCCACGCGTCGCGCGGGTCGCGGTTCTTGAGGATGACTTCGAGGCCGCGCCACATGGTGCCGGTGGACACCGCGTTGCGGATGACGTTCTGGTCATCCACGTTCACCTCGATGCGGAGGTGGCCTTCGATGCGGGTGATCGGGTCGACGACGACGCGCTTGCCGGTGTCGTCGAGGACGTAACCCTGGGTTGCGTAGGCGGCCATGGTCAGGCACCTCCCTTCTTGCTGTGGCCCTCACCCTTGGTGTCGCGGGCCCTCTTGATGGCAGTGGCAGCGGCGTGGGCGGCGATCGCGGCGCCCGTCACGGCAGCGAGCGTGCCGCCGACGCGGTCCGCCGTGCTCTCGATGCCAGGCTGGATGTCCACGACTCGGTCGTAGAACGAGCCCTTGTCCCAGAAGTCCTCCTCGGAACAGCCGATGCAGCCGTGGCCGGACTCGATCGGGAAGGAGA
>JALORP010000072.1 GCA_025458865.1 Steroidobacteraceae bacterium
GGGCCTCGAGCTGATCGAGGCCTGCCTGCTGTTCGGCGTGGAGCCGGCGCTGGTCGAGGTGGTCGTTCACCCGCAGAGCGTCATCCACTCGATGGTCGAGTACGTGGACGGGTCGGTGCTGGCCCAGCTCGGCAATCCCGACATGCGCACGCCCATCGCCCACGCCCTCGGGTGGCCGGAGCGGATCGAGTCCGGTGTAGAATCGCTCGACCTGGTGCGCATCGGCCAGCTGGGCTTCGAGGCGCCCGACCTGGACCGGTTTCCCTGCCTCAGGATCGCGCGCGCCGCCGCCGAGACGGGCGGGACCGCGCCTGCGGTCGTAAACGCGGCGAATGAGGTGGCGGTGGCGGCTTTTCTGGACGGCCGGCTGAACTTTGCCGGGATTCCGGCGGTCATTGAGAGCGTGCTGGCGCGCCACGCGGCCGCGCCCGTCTCGGACCTGGCCGCGGTGCTCGAGGCCGATGCCTGGGCGCGGTCGGCGGCCGGTGGACTCTGCGCGACTCGCGCAACGGGCGGGCGATGATGGGCACGGTGTTCACCTCGGTGCTGGCTTTCGTCGTGGCGATCGGCGTGCTGGTCGCCGTGCACGAGTTCGGCCATTTCTGGGTCGCCCGCCGCCTCGGCTTCAAGGTGCTTCGCTTCTCCATCGGCTTCGGTCGCCCGCTCCTGAAGTGGACGGGCAGGTCGCCCGACCGCACCGAGTACGTGATCGCGGCCATCCCCCTCGGCGGCTACGTCAAGATGCTGGACTCGCGGGAAGGCCCCGTCGAGCCCGGGGACGAGGGCCGCGCCTTCCAGGACCGTCCGCCGCTCGCGCGCATCGCGGTGCTCCTCGCCGGGCCCGGCTTCAACTTCCTGTTCGCCCTCGTCGCGTTCTGGCTCGTGTTCATGCACGGCGTGCCCGGGCTCAAGCCCGTGATCGGCGAGGTGCGCGTCGGCTCCATCGCGGAGCAGGCGGGGCTTCGGCCCGAGGACACCGTGCTCAGCGTCGCGGGACGGCCCGTGGCGACCCGCGAGGGCGCGCTGCTCGGCATCCTGGACGCGCTCGTGGACGGCGGGAACGTGCCGCTGGTGGTGTCCGTCGAGGGTGGCGGGGAACGTAGCCTCACGCTGGCCGTGCCGCCGGAGCGGCGACGCGACCTGACGGAGCCGGGCGCCCTGCTGGGCGGGCTCGGCTTCGGCTTCTGGCTGCCCCGCCAGCCGGCGCTCGTCGAGGCCCTCACCGAGGGCGGGCCCGCCGCGGTGGCCGGGCTCGAGGTCGGCGACGAGGTCGTCGCGGTGGATGGCGAGCCCGTGGGCGATTTCCCGGCCTTCGTGGAGCGCATCCGCCTGCGTCCCGGCCAGGACGCGCTGCTCACGGTCCGCCGCGACGGCGGCGAGCGCGATCTGCGCGTGGCCGTGGCGGCCGAGTCCGTGGACGGCGTGCTCGTGGGGCGGATCGGCGTCACCGTCGGCGGCAACCTGCGCTTCCCCGACGACATGCGCACGTTCGAGCGCTACGGTCCGTTCGCGGCCGTGGCCCCGGCGGCCGGCGAGACCTGGTCGAAGACCGTGCTCACCGTGAAGTTTCTCTGGCGGATGGTCACCGGCGACGTGTCCACCAAGAACATCTCCGGCCCGATCAACATCGCCCAGTACGCGGGCCTTTCGGCGCTCGGCGGGATCGGGTATTTCCTCGGTTTCCTCGCACTGGTGAGCATCTCGCTCGGCGTGCTGAACCTGCTGCCGATCCCGATCCTGGACGGCGGCCAGGTCCTCTACCAGCTGGCCGAGATCGTGAAGGGCCGGCCGCTGTCCGAGGAGATGCAGGTCGCGGGCCAGAAGGCCGGCGTCGTGCTGCTGGTCGCCCTGATGGGCTTCGCCTTCTACAACGACATCGCCCGGCTCATCGGCTAGCCGCCACAGGAATCGCGCCACCCATGCTTCGCAGGCTCATCGGCACCATCCTGCTCGCCCAGGCCCCCTTCGCGCTGGCCCAGTCCGGCGAGGAATTCGTCGTGGGCGACATCCGCGTCGAGGGCCTGCAGCGCATTTCCGAGGGCACGGTCTACAACTACCTGCCCGTCAACATCGGCGACCGCATGGACCGCCGCCGCGGCCAGGAGGCGGTTCGCGCGCTGTTCGCGACCGGCTTCTTCCGCGACATCGAGCTGAGGCGGGACGGCAGCACGCTCGTCGTCGCGGTGTTCGAGCGGCCCTCGATCGAGAGCTTCGAGATCAAGGGCAACAAGGACATCAAGACCGAGGACCTGCAGCGTTCCCTGCGCAACGTGGGCCTCGCACAGGGCAAGACCTTCGACCGCTCCGTGCTGGACGAGGTCACGGGTTTCCTCACCGACCAGTACTTCAGCCGCGGCAAGTACGCGGTGAAGGTCGACACGACGGTCGAGGAGGTCCCGGGCAACCGTGTCCGGATCACCATCGACATCGTCGAGGGCAAGCGCGCGCGCATCCGCCAGATCGGCATCGTCGGCAACGAGGCCTTCGACGACGAGGAGCTGACCGCGCAGTTCAAGCTGCGCGAGCCGAACTGGCTCTCGTGGTACCGGCAGGACGACCGCTATTCGCGCGAGTCCCTGCAGGGCGACCTCGAGACGCTGCGCTCCTATTACCAGGACCGCGGCTACGCGAGCTTCGACATCGAGTCCACGCAGGTGGCCATCGCGCCGGAGAAGGACGACATCTTCGTCACCGTGAACGTCAGCGAGGGCGACGTGTACACGGTGGGCGAGGTGCGCGTCGCGGGCAAGATGGTCGTGCCGGAGCAACAGCTGCGAAACCTCGTGCTGATCGGCACGGGGCAGACCTACTCCCGCAAGCTCATCACCCAGACACAGGAGCTGATGAACCTGCGCCTCGGCGTCGAGGGCTACGCCTTCGCCAAGATCGACCCGGTGCCGACCCTGAACGAGGAGGCGAAGACCATAGACCTCACGTTCTTCGTCGACCCGGGCAACCGCGCCTACGTCCGCCGCGTCAACTTCATCAACACGAACGCGATCGACGACGAGGTGCTCAGGCGCGAGATGCGCCAGCTAGAGGGCTCGTACCTCTCGAATTCGCTGGTGGAGCGCTCCAAGGAGCGCCTGCAGCGCCTGCCCTACATCGAGAAGGTGGAGTTCGAGCAGAAGCCGGTGCCGGGCACGCCCGACCTCGTGGACATCGACTTCGACGTGAAGGAGGGCCTGCCCGGCCAGTTCAGCGGCGGCATCGGCTACTCCGAGTCGCAGTCGTTCATCCTGAACGGCAGCTTCGTGCACTCGAACTTCATGGGAAGCGGCCAGCGCGTCGCGGTCGAGGCGGCCGGCGGCCAGTTCTCCAAGGTCTACAGCATCTCGCACACGGATCCGTACACGAACATCGACGGCGTGGCGCGCACGATCGGGCTGCAGTACCGGGACATCACGCAGTTCGTGTCGGCCTCGTCCGACTTCTCGACCGAGACCTATTCGGCGAGCCTCGAGTTCGGCTACCCGCTCTCGGAGTACCAGGGCGTGCGCTGGGGCGTCGTGGCGCAGCGCTCCGACCTGATCACCGGCGAGTTCTCGAGCTCTCGCGAGGCGCTGAACTGGGTGCAGAGCAACGGCAACCCCTACCAGCGCGTCATCGTGGACGAGGTCTTCGACCCGCTCACGGGGAGCCTCGTGCCGTTCGTGACGAACATCTACGGGACGCGCTTCGCGACCTACGAGGCGGTGGCCGGCTGGTCCTACGACACGCGCAACCGGGCCATCTTCGCGACCCGCGGCACCCGCCACGCGGTGTCGCTGTCCGCGACCATCCCGGGCAGCGAGGTCGAGTACTACATCGGCAGCTACGACTTCCTCCACCTGCAACCGATGTTCATGGGATTCACGCTGGCCTTCTCGGCCGAGCTGGCCTACGGCGAGAGCTTCGGCGACACGACCACCATCCCGCCGTACCGGCAGTTCTTCGCCGGCGGCCCGGGCTCGGTCCGCGGCTTCCGGGAGAGCCGCCTCGGGCCCAAGGACAGCTTCGGCAACCCCTACGGCGGCAACCTGAAGGTGGTCGGCCAGTCCGAACTCATCTTCCCGGTTCCGGAGAAGTGGCGGGCCAGCGCGCGCATCAGCCTCTTCTACGACATCGGCAACGTGTTCTCCCAGGGGCAGGACATCGAGTTCGTCGGCGTGGACCGCCGGACGCCGGTTTCCTACGAGTTCGATTACAATGAGCTCAAGCAATCGGTGGGCATCGCCGTCCAGTGGCTCGCCCCGCTCGGGATCTTCCGCTTCAGCTACGGCATCGCGCTCAACGACCAGGCGAGCGACGGCGTCCGCTACGGCGACGAGACCGAAGGCTTCCAGTTCACCGTCGGTTCCGCTTTCTGAGGTTTTGACAGAATGTACAGCACGCACAAGCACTCCCTGATCGCCCTGGCGGCGCTCGCCGCGTTCGCGCTGGCGCCTGCCGTCGCCCTGGCGCAGCCCAAGATCGGCTTCGTCAACACGGCGCGCCTTCTGGAGGAGTCGCCGCAGGCCCGCGCCGCGCAGACCGCCCTCGAGGGCGAGTTCCTGCCGCGCCAGCGCGAGCTGGCCAACCAGCAGAAGGCGCTGCAGGACAAGGAAGAGAAGCTGAAGCGCGATTCTGCCGTCATGTCCGAGGCCGACCGCGCCAAGGCCGAGCGCGAGCTGCGCGACGGCCAGCGGGACCTCGCGCGGCGCTTCAGCGAGCTGCAGGAGGACGCCAACCTCCGCCGCAACGAGGAATTCGGCAAGGTCCAGCGCTCCCTGCTGCAGGAAGTGCAGACCTATGCGCGCGCGAACGGCTTCGACCTGGTGGTGAGCGACGGCGTGCTGTTCGCCTCGCCAGCCGTGGACATCACCGCGCAGGTCGTGGCGGTGCTGAAGACCAAGGGTCCCGCCGCCCCGGCGGCCGCCCCGCGCAACTGAGCGGTCCCGCCAGCGTCGGCCATGGGCATCTCCCTGGGCGCGCTGGCGGTGCGCTTCGGCCTCGAACTGCAGGGGGACCCTGACGCCGAGGTCGCGACGGTCGCCTCGCTGCGCGAGGCGGGGCCCGGGTCCGTCAGTTTCCTCGCCAACCCCCGCTACCGCCGCTATCTCGCCGAGACGCGGGCGGGAGCGGTGGTGCTCGACCGCGCCGCCGCCGCCGAGTGCCCGGTCCCGGCGCTCATCGCGGCCAATCCCTACGCGGCCTACGCGCGCATCGCCGCCGAACTCTACCCGGTGCCGCCGGTTGCGCCCGGCGTCCACCCGAGCGCGGTGGTGGACCCGGCCGCGCGCGTGTCCGGGGACGCCTGCATAGGTCCGCAGGCCATCGTGGAAGCGGGGGCCGAGATCGGCCCCCGCGCCCTGGTCGGGCCGGCGTCGGTCGTCATGGCCGGCGCCCGGATCGGCGCGGACACGCGCCTCGTGGCGCGCGTCACCGTCTACCCCGGTGTGGTGATCGGCATGCGCGGCGTGCTGCATGCCGGCGCGGTGATCGGCGCCGACGGTTTCGGCTTTGCGCCCGACCGCGACGGCTTCGTGAAGGTGCCCCAGGTCGGCTCGGTGCGCATCGGCGACGACGTCGAGATCGGCGCCAATACGACCGTGGACCGGGGCGCCATCGAGGACACCGTGATCGAGGACGGGGTCAAGCTGGACAACCTCGTGCAGGTCGGACATAACGTGCGGATCGGCGCGCATACGGTGGTGGCGGGTTGCGCGGGCATCTCCGGCAGCACGACCATCGGCCGGCGCTGCATGATCGGCGGCGCGGCCGGCACCGTCGGCCACATCGAGATCGCTGACGATGTCGTTGTCTCGGGCCTGACCATGGTGACGCGCTCCCTGAAGGAGCCCGGGATGTATTCCTCCGGATGGCCCGCGGTGCCGGCGGACGAATGGCGGCGCATCGTTGCGCACGTGCGCCGTCTCGAGCGCCTCGACCAGCGAGTCGCGCGGCTGGAAGGGCGGCGCAAGGGCGGGCAATCCGAAGGGGAGGGCTGATGACCGAAGCTTTTTCGATGGACATCAACGCGGTGCTGAAGCAGCTGCCGCACCGCTATCCCTTCCTGCTGGTGGACCGCGTGATTTCCTGCGTGCCGGGCGATTCCATCGAGGCCATCAAGAACGTCACCGTCAACGAGCCGTTCTTCCCGGGCCACTTTCCGTACCGGCCGGTCATGCCGGGCGTCATGATCCTCGAGGCGCTCGCCCAGGCGGCCGGCATCCTCGCCTTCAAGACCGCGGGCGTCGTGCCCGACGAGCAGACCCGGTTCTACTTCGTGGGCATCGACGGCGCCCGCTTCCGCAAGCCGGTCGAGCCGGGCGACCAGCTCGTCCTCAAGGCGAAGCTCGAGCGCGCGATCCGCGGCATCTGGAAGTTCTCGACGGTGGCCGAGGTGGACGGGCGCGAGGTCGCCTCCGCCACGATGATGGTGGCGCCGGAGGTGAAGCCGTGATCGACCCGCGCGCGATCGTCTCCCCCGATGCCGAGGTCGCGCCCGGCGTCGAGGTCGGGCCTTTCACCGTCATCGGTCCTGGCGTCGTCATCGGCGCGGGGACGTGGATCGGCCCGCATGCGGTGATCAACGGCCCGACGACGCTCGGCCGCGACTGCAAGGTGTTCCAGTTCGCCTCCGTGGGCGACGCACCGCAGGACAAGAAGTACCGTGGCGAGCCCACGCGCCTCGAGGTGGGCGACCGCAACATCTTCCGCGAATTCTGCACCATCAACCGCGGGACTGTGAGCGGCCACGGCGTCACGCGCATCGGCGACGACAACCTGTTCATGGCGTACTCCCACGTCGCGCACGACTGCGTCGTCGGCAACAAGTGCGTGATGTCGAACTGCACCGCGCTCGCGGGCCACGTCGAGCTCGGCGACTGGGTGATCCTCTCGGGCTACGCGGCGGTGCACCAGTTCTGCAAGATCGGCGCGCACGCCTTCCTCGCCAACAACGCCGCCGTGACCCGCGACGTGCCGCCCTACCTCATGGTCGCCGGCAGCCCTGCCGAGCCCAAGGCCATCAACTCCGAGGGTCTCAAGCGCCGCGGCTTCAGCGCCGAGCAGATCTCCCACCTGAAGAACGCCTACCGGGTGCTGTATCGCTCCGGGCTCAAGCTCGCCGAAGCGACCGAGCAGCTCACCGAGCTGGCGAAAACCCAGCCGGAGGTGGCGCCCATGGTGGACTTCCTGGGGACGGTGACGCGCAGCATCGTGAGGTAGCCGCCATCCGTCCGCCCCTGCGCATCGCCCTCGTCGCCGGCGAGCTTTCGGGGGACAACCTCGGGGCGGCGTTCATCCGCGCCGTGCGGCGGCAGGTGCCGGATGCGCGCTTCTTCGGCATCGCCGGCCC
Source organism: Steroidobacteraceae bacterium (assembly GCA_025458865.1). Lineage (GTDB taxonomy): Bacteria > Pseudomonadota > Gammaproteobacteria > Steroidobacterales > Steroidobacteraceae > SG8-30. The sequence goes on from JALORP010000072.1 coordinate 7,322, forward strand.
GCGGATGCAGGCCGAGGGCTGCGAGGCCTGGGAGCCCGCCGAGAGCCTCGCGGTGATGGGCCTGTTCGAGGTTCTCTCGCACCTCCCGCGGCTGTTCGCGCTGAGGCGGCGGATCCGCGAGCGCATCCTGGCCGAGCGGCCGGACGTGTTCGTGGGCATCGACGCCCCGGAGTTCAACCTCAACCTCGCGCCGGCGCTGCACGAGGCCGGCATCCCCACGGTGCAGTACGTGAGCCCGCAGGTCTGGGCCTGGCGCCAGGGCCGCGTCGGCCGCATGGGCCGCTTCCTCGACCTCGTGCTGTGCCTGCTGCCGTTCGAGAAGCGCTTCTACGACGAGCACGGACTCGCGGCCGAGTTCGTGGGTCATCCGCTCGCGGACCAGGTGCCCTTCGCGCCGGACCGCGCCGCGGCGCGGTCCGCGCTCGGCCTGCCGGCCGAGGGCGAGGTCGTCGCGGTCCTGCCCGGCAGCCGGCGTGGCGAAGTCACCCGGCTCGCGGGCGACTTTGCGGGCGCCGTGGCGCTGCTGGCCGCCCGGCGACCGGGCATCGCTTTCGTGGCGCCGATGGCGAGCGCCGAGGCGCGGGCGGTGTTCGAACCTGCGCTGGAGGCGGCCGCGCCCGGCGCGAAGGTGCTGCTGACGGAGGGCAACGCCCAGCGCGCCCTGGCGGCCGCCGACGTCGTGCTCGTGGCCTCGGGCACCGCGACGCTCGAGACGCTGCTGTGCAAGCGGCCCATGGTGGTGGCCTACCGGCTGGGGGCGCTGACGGCGTGGCTGCTCAGGTCCTTCGGCCTGATGAAGGCGCCATTCTTCGCCCAGCCGAACCTCCTCGCGGGGCGCGGCGTGGTGCCGGAGATCTTCCAGGAGCAGGTGACGGCCGAGCGCCTCGCGGCGGAACTCGGGCGCTGGCTCGACGCGCCGGCCGGGCGCGAGGCGCTGGTGGGCACCTTCGAGGACATCCACCGCCAGCTCCGGCGCGACGCGAGCGCGCGGGCGGCCGAGGCGGTGCTGCGGCTGGTGGCGCAGAAGGGGTCAGTCCCCGTTTCCGGCGAGCGAGCCTGAGCGTGACCGCCGGTGGCCGGAAATGGGGACAGTCCCCGATTCCGCTGGTCGCGGGGGTGGATGAAGCCGGGCGGGGGCCGCTGGCCGGCCCGGTGTTCGCGGCCGCCGTCATCCTCGATCCGGCGCGGCCCGTGGTGGGCCTCGCGGACTCCAAGCGCCTCGCCGAGAGGACCCGCGAGCGGCTCGCGGCGGAGCTCCGCGACCGGGCGCTGGCGGTCGGCATCGGCACCGCCGCCGTCGAGGAGATCGACGCCATCAACATCCGCGAGGCGACCTTCCTCGCCATGCGCCGCGCCCTGCTTGCGCTGGCCGTGCGGCCGGCCCGCGTGCGCGTGGACGGGAACGCGCTGCCGCCGGCGGACGGGCTGGGCCTCCAGTGCGAATGGGAGGCGGTCGTGCGCGGGGACGCCACGGTCCCGGAGATCAGCGCCGCCTCGATCGTGGCCAAGTGCGCGCGGGACGCCTGGATGCGCGAAGCCGCGCGCGAGTACCCGGGCTACGGCTTCGAGGTGCACAAGGGCTACGGCACGGCCGCCCACATTCAGGCACTTGCGAGCCTCGGACCCTGCCGGCTGCACCGGCTCTCCTTCGCGCCGGTAAAATCGGCCCGGTCCCGCTCCTGAGCCCCGCGATGCCCGAGTTCGTCCACCTGCGCGTTCACACCGAGTACTCGCTGGTCGACAGCGTGCTCAGGGTGCCCGCGCTGATGGACGCCGTCGCCGCCTCGGGCATGCCGGCGGTCGCCATGACCGACCAGGCCAACCTGTTCGCCATGGTGAAGTTCTACCGGGGCGCGCTCGGCAAGGGCATCAAGCCCATCATCGGGGTGGACGCACTGCTGCGCGAACCCGGTGAGCGTGCGGAGCCCTCGCGGCTGACGCTGCTCGCGAAGGACGACGCGGGCTTTCGCAACCTCACGCGGCTGGTGTCGCGCACCTGGCTCGAGGGGCAGCAGCGCGGTGCGCCGATGCTCGAGCGGGAGTGGCTGGACGCCGGGTCCACGCAGGGCCTGATCGCCCTGTCGGGCGCTCGTGAGGGCGACGTGGGCAGGGCGCTTCTGGCGGGCCGGGAGGACGAGGCCGCGAGGATCCTCGACGGCTGGCTCGCCCTGTTCGGCGACCGCTACTACCTCGAGGTTCAGCGCACGGGCCGGCCGGGCGAGGAGGAGTACCTGCGCGGCGCGCTGTCGCTCATCGGGTCGCGGCCCGTGCCGCTGGTCGCCACCAACGACGTCCGCTTCCTCGCGCGGGACGACTTCGAGGCGCACGAGGCGCGCGTGTGCATCCACGACGGCACGCTGCTCGACGATCCCGCCCGCCCGCGGCGCTACAGCGACCAGCAGTACCTCAGGACCCCGGCCGAGATGGCCGAGCTCTTCGCGGACCTGCCGGAGGCGCTCGAGAACTCCGTCGAGATCGCGCGGCGCTGTTCCCTGCAGATCACGCTCGGCAAGTCCTTCCTGCCTGACTTCCCGGTTCCGGAGGGCATGACGCCCGCGGTGTTCCTGCGCGAGCAGTCGGCATCCGGCCTCGCCGCCCGCCTCGAGGCCATCGCCCGGGCGCCGCAGCTCAAGATCCGCGAGGTGCCGCTGCCCGAGTACGAACAGCGCCTCGCCCGCGAGCTCGACGTGATCTGCGGCATGGGCTTCGAGGGCTACTTCCTGATCGTCGCGGACTTCATCCGCTGGGCGCGCGAGAACGGGGTTCCAGTAGGCCCGGGCCGCGGCTCGGGCGCCGGGTCGCTGGTCGCCTTCGTGCTCGGCATCACCGACCTCGACCCGCTGCAGCACGACCTGCTGTTCGAGCGCTTCCTGAACCCCGAGCGCGTGTCCATGCCGGACTTCGACGTGGACTTCTGCATGGAGCGTCGCGACCGCGTGATCGACTACGTCGCGCGGACCTACGGGCGCGACCGCGTCTCGCAGATCATCACCTTCGGCACCATGGCGGCGAAGGCGGTGGTCCGCGACGTGGGGCGCGTGCTCGGCTTCTCCTACGGCTTCAACGACTCGGTCGCCAAGCTGATTCCCTTCGAGCTCGGCATCACGCTCGACGACGCGCTGCAGAAGGAGCCCGAACTCGCGCGCCGCTACCGCGAGGAGGACGAGGTCCGCGACCTGATCGACCTCGCGAAGAGCCTCGAGGGGCTTGCCCGCAACGCCGGGACGCACGCCGGCGGCGTGGTGATCGCGCCCTCGGTGCTCACGGACTTCGCGCCGCTCTTCTGCGAGGAGGGCAGCGCCAGCGTCGTCACGCAGTTCGACAAGGACGACGTCGAGCAGGCCGGCCTGGTCAAGTTCGACTTCCTCGGCCTGCGCACGCTGACGATCATCGACTGGACCGTCGCGACCATCAACCGCGAGCGCGCGGCGCGGGGCGAGCCGCCCTTCGACATCAACGCCCTGCCGCTCGGCGACCCCGACACCTACCGCCTCCTCAAGTCCTGCCGCACGACGGCGGTGTTCCAGCTCGAGTCCCGCGGCATGAAGGACCTGATCCGGCGCCTTCAGCCGGACTGCTTCGAGGACATCGTCGCGCTGGTGGCCCTGTTCCGGCCCGGCCCGCTGCAGTCGGGCATGGTGGACGACTTCATCGCGCGCAAGCACGGCCGCATCGACGGCCCGATCGACTACCTGCACCCCGCGCTCGAGCCGATGCTCAAGCCGACCTACGGCGTCATCCTGTACCAGGAGCAGGTGATGCAGATCGCGCAGGTGCTGGCGGGCTACACGCTCGGCGGCGCCGACCTGCTGCGCCGCGCCATGGGCAAGAAGAAGCCCGAGGAGATGGCCAAGCAGCGCTCGATCTTCGTCGGC
>JALORP010000073.1 GCA_025458865.1 Steroidobacteraceae bacterium
GCGGTCCGTAGGAGACGAACCTGATTCGGCGGGGAGGGCGTGGCGAGCCGGCTGGGAGAAGGCGAAGCCTGGAACTCACCCGACACGCTGGGGTGGCGGTTAAAGCGATGTCGGGACGCACCACGTGGTTGAGGACGGAACGTTGGGACGGTGAGGCGAGGTAAGCGGGGAGGCCTGTCCGGCGCGGTGACGCGGGGCAGGAGTCAGAGCCCTCACGCTCCCGAGGTCGCCGCGGGGCGCCGGTTCGGCGACAATCGCGCCATGGGGGGAACCAAGGACCTGACGGCGCACCGCCGGGTGGCGGGGGCGTTTTCGCTCGGCCTGGCGCGTCGGCCGGGTCTGGCGGGCGCGCTGGGCGTGGAGGCGATCCGCTGGACCCCTGCGGGGCTGGGTGCCCGATCGGCGGATGTCGCGATCGGCTGGGGGCTGCGTCCCTCCGGAGTTGCGGCCCGGCGCTGGGCGGCGCGGCACGGCCGCCCCTGTCTGACCCTCGAGGACGGGTTCCTGCGCTCGGTTCGCCTCGGCGTCGAGGGTGCGCCCCCGCTTTCGATCCTGGTAGACGACCTCGGCGTCCACTACGACGCGACGCGCCCCTCCCGCCTCGAGGGCCTGCTCAACGGCCCGCCGGGACCGGACGACACGCTGGCCGAGCCCGCTCTGCTGGAACGGGCCCGCCGCTGCATCCGCCGGATCGTCGAGGAGGGCCTGTCGAAGTACAACTTCGCCTCGACCCGACCCGTCGAGGACTTCATCGGCCCCCGGCGCGGCCCCCGCGTCCTGGTCGTCGACCAGGTGGCGAGGGATCGGTCCATCAGCCACGGGCTCGTGGCGCCCGACGGCTTCCGGCAGATGCTCGCCGCGGCGCTGGATGAGAACCCGGACGCCGAGATCCTCGTCAAGACACACCCCGACGTTGCGGCAGGCCGCCGGCATGGCGCGCTCGGCCCCGTCGCGGGGCTTCACCGGGTGCGTCTGCTCGCGCAGAGCGTCAACCCGATCGCGCTGGCCCGCGCCGTCGACCGGGTCTACGTGGCCACCTCGCAGCTGGGCTTCGAGGCACTGATGGTCGGCACGCCGGTCACCTGCGTCGGGATGCCGTTCTATGCCGGCTGGGGCCTTACCGACGACCGGGTGGCGTGCCCCCGGCGCAGGCGCGGCCGCTCGCTCGCGGAGGTCTTCGCCGGCGCCTACCTGCTCTGCGCGCGCTACCTGTCGCCGGACACGGGGCGACGGTGCGAGATCGAGGAGGTCATCGAGCACCTCGCGCTGCAGCGCCACTGGTTCGCAGAGAACGCCGGGCGGATCTACGGCATCGGCTTCCGCCTCTGGAAGCGCCGGTTCGTCCGGGAGTTCCTCGAGTCGCCGGACGGCGAGGTCCGATTCTGCAGGTCGCTCGACGCCGCGTGCCGGCGGGGCCTCGGGCGCACGGATCGGGACAAGGCGCTGGTCTGGGGGATGAGGGAGATTCCCGAGGCCGGCCGCGACGGGCTACCCGACGGCGTCCCGCTCTGGCGGATGGAAGATGGCTTCCTGCGCTCTGCCGGGCTGGGGTCCGACCTCACGCGGCCCGCCTCCCTGGTCGTGGACCGGCGGGGAATCTACTTCGATCCGAGGACCCCCAGCGACCTGGAGGTGCTCCTGGAGACGGCGGACTTTGGGCCCGATCTGCTGGCGCGGGCCCGTGCGCTGGCACAACAGGTGGTGTCCCAGCGGGTCAGCAAGTACAATTTCTCGTGGTGCGCCGCAGACATCCGACCCAGGAAGGGGCAACGGGTGGTGCTCGTGCCCGGGCAGGTGGACGACGACGCGTCGATCAGGATGGGCGCTTCCGTCGTTCGAACCTCCTTCGATCTGCTTCGGACCGTGAGGGATCAAGTGCCCGACGCCTATATCGTCTTCAAGCCGCACCCCGACACATTGGGGGGCAATAGAGGGGCCGGGCCGGACCTGGGCCGGTTCGAGCCGTTCGCCGACCGCGTCGAAGTGGACGCCGACCTGCACAGTTGCCTGGAGGTGGCCGACGAGGTCCACACGCTCACCTCGCTCGTCGGCTTCGAGGCGCTGTTGCGCGGGAAGCCGGTGACGACCTACGGCCTGCCGTTCTACGCCGGCTGGGGCCTGACGCGGGACGTGGTGCCGTTCCCTCCCGGCCGTCGCACGCGGCGCCTGTCGCTCGACGCGCTGGTGGCGGGCACGCTGATCCTGTACCCGCGTTACCTGAACCGCGAAACGGCCGCCTTCACCACGCCCGAGCACGTCGTGCGCGGGCTCGCGCAAGCGCGCCACCCGACATTACCGAAGGGGCGTCCCTGGCCGGTGCGCCAGGCACGCCGCGCATGGAACCTGGTCAGGGAGGCGACCCGTGGCTGAGCGCATTCTGCTCCTGCAGGGACCGGTGGGGCCCTTCTTCCGGCGCTTCGCCGCCGAGCTGGCGTCCGCCGGGTGCGAGGTTTTCAAGATCAACTTCAACGGCGGCGACGCGGCCTGCTTCCGCGGGCCCAACGCCGTCGACTTCCGCGGCCGGCCGGGCGAGTGGCGGGGGTTCCTGCAGGACTTCGTGCGCAGCCGGCAGATCGACCGCATCTACGTTTTCGGCGACACGCGCGCCCATCACCGCATCGCCCGGGACGTCGCGCGGGAGCTGGGGATCCGCTTCTTCGTGTTCGAGGAGGGCTACCTCCGGCCCGACTTCGTCACGCTGGAGGAGGGCGGCGTCAACGGCGAGTCGAGCCTGCCCCGCGACCCCGACTTCTACCGGTGGCAGGATGCGGAGACGCTCGCGCCCCGGCGCGTCGGCAACGTGTTCGGCAGGACCGCCTGGCACGCCACGGTCTACTACATCGCCACGACGCTGCTGCACCGGCGCTTTCCCCACTATCGTCACCACCGCCGCACCGCGCTGGTGCCCGAGGCCCTCGCATGGCTGCGCTCGCTCGCGCGCAGGCTGGCGCATCGCGGCAGCGACCGGGCGTTGCTCCGCGCGCTGCTCGACGGGCACAGCAAGCGGTTCTTCCTGGTCCCGCTGCAGGTGCACTGTGACGCGCAGGTGGTCGTGCACTCGCCGTTCTGCGACGTCTCGGAGTTCATCGAGACGGTCGCGAGGTCCTTCGCCCGCAACGCGCCGGCCGACCGAGTCCTCGTCTTCAAGCACCACCCGCTGGATCGCGCCTACCGCGACTATGGCGCGCTCCTGGGATCGCTCGCCGCCGAGCTCGGCCTGGGGGACCGGCTGCGCTACGCCCACGACCTGCACCTGCCGACGCTGCTCAGGCACGCCGAAGGCGTCGTGACGGTCAACAGCACCGCCGGCGCGTCGGCGCTCCTGCACGGGGTGCCGACGAAGGTCCTGGGCGATGCGGTCTACGACCTGCCGGGGCTGACGTCGCAGTGCCCGCTGGACGCGTTCTGGGCCTCACCGGAGGCGGTCGATCGCGACCTCTATCGGCGGTTCTCGGCGTACGTGAGGCGATCGGTGCTCGCCAACGGCAGCTTCTATCGCGCCTTGCCCGGCGTGGCGTCGCCGAGCGGGATCTGCTGGGTCAGCACGCAGCACCTGCCGCACAGCCTGCGCTTCGCGCTCGGCACGCAGCACGGCGTGCGGGTCCAGCCGCGGCCCGCGGTCGCCACCCCCGCGCGCCCGCGCACCACGGCCGACGCCGTGGCGCGGCCGTCCGGCGCCGAGGTTCCGGCGGCGGCGCGCCGAGCGGCCGGGCGTGCATCCTGAGGCCCAGCCCGTACGGGCCCTCCCGCAGCGCACGCCGCTGCAGATCCAGCTGGCCGTCCTCTACGCGCTGCTGGTGCGCGAGACCAAGACGCGGGCCGGCTCGCTGCGCCTGGGCTACTTCTGGGCCATCGCGGAGCCGGCAGTTCACGTCATCGTCCTGTCGGTGATGTTCACGGTGCTCATGCGCAACACGATTCCGGGCGTGAGCTACCCGATGTTCGTGCTGACGGGCATCATTCCCTTCTTTCTGTTCAAGAACGTGGTGCTGCGCTCCATGGCGGCCGTTCAGGCCAACAAGGGGCTGTTCAACTACCGCCAGGTCCGCCCGCTCGACGCGCTGCTGGCGCGAGCCGCCCTCGAGATCCTGCTGCTGCTGCTGGCGGCGGTGCTGCTGCTCGTGCTCGCGGCGTGGCTGCGCTTCGACATCGGTGTGGAGCGGCCGCTGGAGCTGGTTGCGGCGGCGCTGCTGATGAGTCTGCTCGGTCTCGGGGTCGGGCTCTGCGTCGCGGTCGCCGCCAACCTCGCGGACGAGGTGCAGAAGATCGTCCCCATGCTGATGCAGCCGCTGTATCTGATGTCCGGCATCTTCTGGCCGATCCACATGATCCCGCAGAAATACTGGCACCTGCTGCTGTGGAACCCGGCGCTGCACGGCATCGAGCTGACCCGCGACGCCTATTTCTCGCAGTACCAGGCACCGGCCGCGAGCTGGGAATACCTCGGCACCTGGGTCGTCGCCAGCCTGTTCCTGGGGCTCGTCCTGTACCGGCGTTACTGGCCGAGGATGGTCGCCCAGTGATCGCTCTTGACCGCGTGACCAAGTGGTACCCGACGCGCGGCGGGCGCCGCTACATCCTGCGCGACGTCAGCATGACGCTGCCGCGAGACAGGAACATCGCGATACTGGGTCGCAATGGCGCCGGCAAGTCCACCTTCATGCGGCTCGTGGGTGGCATCGAGTACCCGAATTCGGGCACGATCTCCACGGATTTGCGGGTTTCGTGGCCGATGGGGCTGACAGGCGGCTTCCAGGGCAGCCTCACCGGGCGGCAGAACTCGGCCTTCGTCTGCCGGATCTTCAGCACCGACCGCCGGGAGATCGCCGAGAGGGTCGCGTACGTTTGGGACTTCTCCGAGCTGGGCGAGTACTTCGACATGCCGCTGAAGACCTATTCGAGCGGCATGCGCTCGCGGCTGGCGTTCGCGCTCAGCATGGCGTTCGAGTTCGAGGTGTATCTGATCGACGAGATCACGTCAGTGGGCGACCAGGCCTTTCGCGAAAAGAGCGCGGCGGCACTGGAGGAGCGCCGCGGCCGCGCCAGCGTCATCCTCGTCTCGCACAGCATGCCGATGCTGCGCCATCTGTGCGACATGGGGATCCTGCTCGAGAACGGCGAGGTGAGCGCGTTCGACACCGTGGACGAGGCGATCGCGCGCTACCAAACGCTGCTGCGCGAGGCGCCCGGCATGACCGGCCGCGCGCAGGCGGAGCCGCCGGCGGCGGTAGCGGGCTGAGAAGCACGATGGACTACAGAGCGTTGGCCGCCCGGGCGATCGAGCGAGTGCCACTCCGGCACCGCAGTTTCCTGCTCGTCGTCGTGCTGCCTTTTCTGCTGGCTGCGGTCTACTACGGCCTGATCGCCTCCGACCGGTACGTGAGCGAGGCCAAGTTCATGGTTCGCGAGAGCGGCGGGGGGTCGACGTCCAGCATCAACCTGCACCTGCTCGGCGTGCTCGCCAACCCCGCGGTGCGGGAGGACACGCTGCTGCTGCGCGAGCACATCCTCTCCCTCGACATGCTCAACCTGCTGCAGGAGCGTCTGAAGATCCGGGAGCACTATGCCTCGCCGGCGTGGGACCGCCTGTCGCGGTTCTGGCCTTGGGAGACGCAGGAGAAGTTCCTCGAGTACTACCTGAAGCGGGTCGGCGCAGAGTTCGACGACGTTTCCGGTATCCTCACGGTCCGGGTGCAGGCCTTCACGCCGCAGATGGCGCGCGACATCGTGCAGACGATCCTGGCGGCCAGCGAGGAGTTCGTCAACGCGGTCGGCCACGAGATGGCGCGCGAGCAGCTCGAGTTCGTCGAGCAGGAGGTCGGCCTGTCGCAGTCCCGGCTGAAGGACCGCAAGCAGGAGGTGCTCGCGTTCCAGAGCCGGCACAAGCTGGTCAGCCCGGAAGACGTCACGCAGTCGATCGGCGGCATCATCGCGGGGCTCGAGTCCGAGCTCGCGCGCGAGGAGGCGTCCCTGAAGGACCTCGAGAGCTACCTCAACCCCAAGGCGGCGGAGGTCAAGAGCGCGCGGTTCCGGATCAACGCCTTGAAGGAGCAGATCGTCAAGGAAACTGCGCGGCTGGCCGGCAACGATCGGCAGCAGGACCTCAGCAAGCTCAGCGCCGAGTTCCAGGAGCTGCAGCTGGGGGTCGAGTTCGCGACGGACCTGTACAAGAGCTCGATCGCCTCCTTCGAGCAGACCCGCGTCGAGGCATCGCGTAAGCTCAAGCACCTCGTGACGGTCGTGTCGCCGGCGGTACCCGAGTGGCCGCTACTGCCGGAGCGCCTTTACAGCCTCGCGACCATTCTGGTTTTCTTGCTGCTGGCCTACGGGATCGGAAGGCTGGTTTACGCCACGGTCCTGGACCATAGGGAGTGATCCGAACGATGGGCAATCGTCGAATTCTCGGGCTGCTCGCGGCGTTCGCGCTGGTGTGGCCTTTCTTGGCCGGCGCGCAGGAAGAGTCGCCCGACCTGAAGGGGGGCTACTCGCCCTTCAAGTCCCTCTCGCCGTCCGTGGCCGGCGGCAACGGGCAGCGGACCGTGTCCATCCCGGCGCCGGTGACCAACCCCACCAGCGCGCCCATCATGGCCAAGCCGGGAGCGCCGGAGCCCCCGCCATCGTCGGCGCCGTTCGGCGGCCCGGCGGCCGCGCCGGCGGGAAGCGACGCGTTCGGGCACTGGCTTTTCAGTGGCGCGTTCACCGGCGATTCGTTCCGCGGCTTCAACCCGGACTACGCGATCAGCGTCGGGGACACGATCCTGGTGCGGCTGTGGGGCGCCTACGAGCTCGACGCGCGGCTCGTCGTGGACCCGCAGGGCAACATCTTCATCCCCCGGGTCGGACCGGTGAAGGTGTCGAGCGTGCGCAACGACAAGCTCAACGAGACCATCACGGCGCGGGTCGGCCAGGTCTACCAGGAGAACGTCGGCGTCTACGCCAGCCTCGACGCCTCGCAGCCCGTGCGGGTCTACGTGACCGGGTTCGTGAAGCGCCCCGGCCTGTACTCGGGCCTGTCGTCGGACGCGATCCTCACCTACCTCGACAAGGCGGGCGGCGTCGATCCCGAGCGCGGCAGCTACCTCGACGTCAAGATCATGCGCGGCAAGACCGTGCGCAAGAGCTACAGCCTGTACGAGTTCCTGCTCGGTGGCGTGCTGCCCGGACTTCAGCTGGGCGACGGCGACACCATTCTCGTCGGCCCGCGGCGCCACACGATCAAGGTCTCCGGGCTGGCCGAGAACCCCTACCGGTTCGAGTTCGGGACAAAGGTCGTCAACTCGACGGAAGTGGCGCGGCTGGCGCGCCCGCTGCCGCAGGTGACGAACGTGCGCGTCGTCCGCAACCAGGGATCGATCCGCAACGTCGACTACCTCGACATCGAGGAGTTTCCGGGGCTGAAGCTCTACGACGGCGACGAGGTCGTGTTCACCGCGGACAAGCGGCCGGGCACGATCAGCGTCCGGGTGGAGGGCGAACAGAGCGGGCGGCAGGAGTTCGTTCTTCCGTACGGCACGACGCTGGGCTCGGTGCTCGCCCAGGTGAGCTTCAACGAGCGGTCCGACCAGGCGGCGATCCAGCTCTTCCGGAAGAGCGTCCAGACGCGACAGAAGGAGATGCTGCAGGCGTCGCTGAAGTCGCTCGAGAACCGGGTTCTCACGGCCCGCTCCGACACGACCGAGGAGGCGACCCTGCGCATCAAGGAGGCCGAGCTGATGATGCAGTGGATCCAGCGGGCCAAGGACATCACCCCCCGCGGCCAGATCCTGCTGGCGCACTCCAGCGAGGCCATGGGGATCGCGCTGGAGGACGGCGACATCATCCGCGTTCCCCGCAGGGACGCGCTGGTGATGGTGCACGGCGAGGTGCTTTTTCCGAATGCCGCCGTGTTCCGCGAGGGCGACACCGTGATCGACTACGTCAACCGCTCCGGCGGCTTTGCGCAGGGCGCCGACACCACGCAGATCCTGCTGCTGCGGCGCGACGGCTCCTTCGCCCGCGTCGAGAAGGGCGACTGGCGGGATCGCGAGGCGACCGTTCGCCCGGGCGACGAGATCATGGTGCTGCCCGACGTGACCAAGAAGACGATGCAGTACGGGAAGGATCTCACCCAGATCCTGTACCAGATCGCCGTTTCGGCGGCGGTGGTGCTGACGGTGTTCTAGGCCAGAGTGGTGCGCGGCGGCGGACGAGATCGTGGGGTTCGCCTTGGGCCCTGTCGAGCAGGGAGTGAGTGGTATTGAGGACGCGTGAGCCGGGGGACGCGAAAGGCGGGCCGCCCGAGGGGGGAAGCGGGGACGCTCGCCAGCTCCTCGAAGCACAGGAAAGGCTTCACCGCGAGGCGCTGCAGCGTCTGAGCGCGCAGCTGATGGAGCGCGTGCGCCTCGCCGAAGTTGCCCGGTTCCGGGCCGAGGAGAGTCTCGAGCGCGTCGAAGCGGAGCGCGAGTTGGCCAGGGCGGCGAGCGAGGCCCGGGCCGGCGAGCTGGCTGCATTGCGCAAGGCCCTTGACGACGAGAGGAGTAATGCGGCGCGCGCGACTGCCGAGCTCGCGGCTTTGCACACGGCCCTCGACGACGCGCAGAGCCGGACGGCGTCTGCGACGGCGGATGCGCAGCGGCTCGCCGACGAGCTGCGGGCCGCGCGCGAGGCGCTCGGCCAGGCCGCCCGGACGACCGCGGAGCTGGAGCGGCGCCTGTTGCATTCCGACGCGCGCCACGGTGCCCTCGAGGCGGAGCGGCGCGGACTCCGGGAGGAGCTCGGGGCGGCGCGCGGACGGCTGGCGGAGGCGCATGGGTTGCTCGAGTCGCAGCGGGTCGAGCACGAGCGCGCGAGGCGGGAGGCCGACGAACGCAGCGCGTTGCTGCAGGCCGATGCCGAGCGGCATGCGGCCGCGCTGTCGGCAATGGCGGCGACGCTGGCGAGCCGTGAGCAGGACGTGGTGCGCTACCGCAGCGCGCTGGTGGAGGCCGAGAGGCGGGCCGACGCGGTGGGCCGGACGCTCTCCTTCCGGCTCGGCCACGCGCTCATCCACGACACCAAGAGCTGGGAAGGGATCCGACGCCTTCCGGCGACCCTGTGGGCGATCCGCAAGGACGCCCGGCAGCGGCGCGCCGGCAGGGCCGCCGACGAGCGCCAGGAGGATTCCGGGGGGACCCGCGAGCGCCGCCTGGCCGAGCTCGAGTCGCTGTTCGCGCGCGAGGGGCCGCGCGCGGCCGAGCGCTTCGCGCGCGAGGCCCACCCGCAGCCCTCCGACCTCGCGGGCGCGCTCACCCGGCTGGCAAGGCTCGAGCTGACGTCGAACGCCCGGGAAGCGCTGCGGCTGGCGCGCGAGGCGGTGCTGCTCGATCCGCGGCCTTTTCGCAGGAAGTGGCTCGCCTTCCTGCTGTTCGACGCCGGCCACGTCACGGAGTCCCACGAGCTGCTGCTCTCACTGCCACCCGATCAGAGGCTGAAGCCCTCGGAGTCCGCGAAGGCGCGGTTCATCGCCGGCACGTATCGCGTGTTGACCAGCGGAGTCGGCATCCCCGAGCGGCGCGACGGGCCGGCGTTCCAGGCGCTGCCGCGGCGTGTCCTCTATGTGGCGTCCAGCTCGTTGCCGTATCACGTCACGGGTTACACGTCGCGGACGCAGAGCGTGGCGCGGGCGATCCAGCGCGCCGGCTGGGATGTCGTCTGCGTGACCCGCCCCGGTTACCCCGACGACCGGCCCGACGCGCGCGACGAGACGCTCGAGACGAGTCGCGTGGTGGACGGCGTCCGCTATGACATGCTCATCGGCCCGCACAGGCGCAAGACGCCGCCCGACCGGTACCTGCAGGAATCGGCGGCCATCGTGGAAGCGAAGGCGCGCGAGCTGCGGCCGGCGGTGATCCACGCCGCTTCGAACCACGAGGCCGCGATCCCGGCACTGATCGCCGCGCGCCGACTCGGAATCCCCTTCGCCTACGAGGTCCGGGGACTGTGGGAGTACACCGCGGCCTCGAGGATCCCCGACTGGGAGCAGACCGAGCGGTTTGCGCTGGACCGGCGGCTCGAGACGCTGGCCGCATCGCAAGCCGATCAGGTGTTCACGCTCACCCGCGCGCTCGCGGATGAGCTGGCGGCGCGGGGTGTCGACGCCGGCAGGATCGGGCTTGCGCCGAACGGCGTCGACCCGGCGGCTTTCCCGGAAGTGGCGCGGGATACCTCGCTCGCCGAATCGGTCGGGATTGCGCAGTCGCCGTTCACGGTCGGGTACGTCGGCTCGGTGGTCGCCTACGAAGGCCTGGACGATCTGGTGGCAGCGTTCGCCCAGGTCGCCAACGAGGTGAAGGGCGCGAGGCTGCTCGTCGTCGGCGACGGCGACGCCCTGCCCGGGCTGCGCGCTCAGGCCAGGGCGCTCGGGCTCGAGGCCGTGGTGGCGTTCCTGGGGAAGGTGCCGCCGGCGGAGGTGCCGCGCTACTTCGCCCTTCTCGATGCGGTGGCCCTTCCGCGCAAGCCGGTCAAGGTCTGCGAGCTGGTCTCGCCGCTCAAGCCGCTGGAAGCGATGGCGGTGGGCGTGCCGCTCGTCGTCTCGGACGTCGGCGCGTTGCGGGAGATGGTCAGGCCGAACGAGACGGCGCTCGTGCACCACGCGGGTGATGTCTCGTCCCTCGCCGAGTCGCTGCTGCGGCTGGCCACTGACCGGCAGCTGGCGGCACGGCTGGCCGAGGCCGCGCGACGCGATGCGCTCGCGAATCGCACCTGGGACCGCGTCGTGGCAGGCATCTGCCGGTCCTACGAGAAATTGGCCGGCCCCGCTGCGCCGGCCCGCGCGGGGGGGCGTGCCACCGGCGCCGTCGCCGCGGCACCGGCCGGCGCGTTCGCGCCCGTGCCGCTGCCGCCCGGCAGGAGCTCGATGACCGCGGCGGA
>JALORP010000032.1 GCA_025458865.1 Steroidobacteraceae bacterium
CCGCATACACCACGCTTTCCTGTTCACGGGCACGCGCGGCGTCGGCAAGACGACGATCGCGCGCATCCTCGCCAAGTCGCTGAACTGCGAGCGGGGCGTTTCCTCGAGGCCCTGCGGCGAGTGCAGCGCCTGCACCGAGATCGATCAGGGCCGCTTCGTGGACCTGATCGAGGTGGACGCGGCCTCGCGCACCAAGGTGGAGGACACGCGCGAGCTGCTCGAGAACGTGCAGTACGCGCCGACGCGCGGCCGCTACAAGGTGTACCTCATCGACGAGGTGCACATGCTCTCGGGCCACTCCTTCAACGCGCTGCTCAAGACGCTCGAGGAGCCGCCGCCGCACGTGAAGTTCCTGCTCGCGACGACCGACCCTCAGAAGCTGCCGGTCACGGTGCTGTCGCGATGCCTTCAGTTCAACCTCAAGCGCCTGCCGCCGTCGCTCATCGGCGAGCGTCTGCGCGCGATCCTCGAGGCCGAGGGCGTCGCCTACGAGGCGCCCGCCGTGGTGGCCCTCGCGCGCGCCGCCGACGGCAGCCTGCGCGATGCGCTGTCCCTGCTGGACCAGATGCTGGCCTTCGGGGGCGGCAGCGTGCGCGAGGCCGAGGCGCGCTCGATGCTGGGCACGATCGACCGCGACCACGTCGCGCGGCTGGTGGACCGGCTCGCGGCCGGCGACGCGGCCGGCCTGATGGCCGCCGTCGGCGCCATGGACGAGTTCGCCCCCGACTACCTGCAGGTGCTCGACGAACTCGCCGCTCTGCTGCAGAAGCTCGCGCTGCGCCAGGCCGTGCCGGACCTCGGCGAGGACGAGACCTGGTCCCCGGCCGCCCTGGACGACCTCGCGGCGCGCCTGCCGGCGGAAGACCTGCAGCTCTACTACCAGATCGCGATCCTGGGGCGCCGCGACCTGCCCTACGCGCCCGACCCGCGCGGCGGCTTCGAGATGGTGCTGCTCAGGATGCTCGCCTTCCGGCCCGCCGGAGCGTCACCGGCTGTGTCCGCGCCGGCCGTGGGTGGCGCGCGCGCCGCGGCGGGGCCCGGGCCGTCGGCCCCGGCGCGCACCCGGACGGCCACGGCGGCGCCGGCCGCGCCCCCGCCTGCTGCCGCGCCGGCACCGGCGCCGGGGGCGGCCTTCGATGTCTCGGACTGGCGGGCATTGCTGGACCGGGCGGGGGTGCAGGGCGCGGCCCGCCAGCTCGCCGCTCACTGCAGCGTGATCTCGTTCGAGAATGACGTCCTGCGGCTTCGGCTCGATGCGCGGGGCGAGGTGCTCCGGACCCGCCAGCAGGAACAGAAGCTGGCCCAGGCGCTGTCGCGCGCGGCTGGCCGCGATCTCAGGCTCGACCTCGAGGTCGCCGAGGATGCAGGCGACACGCCCGCCCGCGCCGACGAGCGTGAGCAGCAGGCGCGCGTCGAGCAGGCCCGACAGGCGCTCGAGCGGGATCCGACCGTGCTGGCGCTGAAGGACCGCTTCGGGGCCGTGATCCAGCCGGACTCGGTCAAGCCGGTCGGCTAGAATCGCACAAACCCAGCGGTCCCCCAGCGGAGTCGGCGATGAAGCAGAACATCGGCGCCCTGATGCGCCAGGCCCAGCAGATGCAGGCCAACCTGCAGAAGGCGCAGGAAGAGCTCGCCCAGCTCGAGGTGACGGGCGAGTCGGGCGGCGGCATGGTCAAGGTCGTGATGAACGGCCGGCACGAGGTGCGCCGCGTCACCATCGACCCGTCCGTGGCGGGCGCGGGCGACGTCGAGATGCTCGAGGACCTCGTCGCCGCGGCCTGCAACGACGCGGTGCGCCGCACGGCGGAGGCCACCCAGCACAAGATGTCGGGCCTGATGGGCGGGCTGCAGCTTCCGCCGGGCATGAAGCTGCCGTTCTGAGTGCCGGCAAGAATCCGCCTGTAACAACGTGAAGTACTCGCCGACGCTCGCCCGCCTGATCGAGGCGCTGCGTGTCCTTCCGGGCGTCGGGCAGAAGTCCGCGCAGCGCATGGCCTTCCACCTGCTTGAACGCGACCGCGAGGGCGCGCTGGGGCTGTCCGCCGCGCTGGCGGACGCCGCGCGCGACGTTGGCCAGTGCCGCCGCTGCCGCATGCTCACCGACGGCGAGCTGTGCGTGATCTGCACGGCGCCGGCCCGGGATGCGGGCCTTCTGTGCGTGGTCGAGTCGCCGGCCGACGTGGCTGCTGTCGAGCAGTCCGGCGGCTACCGCGGCCGCTATTTCGTGCTGATGGGCCATCTCTCGCCGATCGACGGCATCGGTCCCGCCGAGCTCGGCGTGGAGCAGTTCGAGGCGCTGCTGGCGGAGGGCGGGCTGCGCGAGGTCATCCTCGCCACCAACCCGACGGTGGAAGGCGAGGCGACGGCGCACTTCCTGGGCGAGCTGGTCGCGAGGCGAGGCATCAAGGCCTCGCGGATCGCCCACGGCGTCCCGGTCGGCGGCGAACTGGAGTACGTGGACGGCGGAACGCTGGCGCACGCGCTCGCCGGCCGTCAGGTCATCTCCTGAATCCGCGATCCGGCCGCGGCGGACCCTTCGAACGGGCCCGCGCCGCGAATTGCTCGGCGAGTCCGAGCAGCTGCCGGTAGCTGGCGAGGCGGCGAGCGTCGACCCTGCCGGCCGCGGCCGCCGGCTCCACGGCGCAGCCCGGCTCGCCGCGGTGGTGGCAGTCCGGAAAGCGGCAATCCGCGGCGACCGCGGCGATCTCCCGGAAGCCCGAGGCTACGTTGCGCGGCGCCGGCAGCGGGGGCGCATAGTCCCGCACGCCCGGTGAATCGATCAGCTCCCCGCCGCCGGGCAGGAGGTAGAGCACGGCCGCGGTGGTCGTGTGCCTGCCCTCCTGCGTGCCGCGCGAGATCTCCTGCACCGCGGCCTCGATGCCCGGCACGAGCCGGTTGGTGAGCGAACTCTTGCCCACGCCCGACTGGCCGACCAGGACGCTGGTGCCGCGGCTCAGCAGCCGAGCCAGCTCGTCCACGCCGGCGGGCTCTCGCTTGCTTGCGGTGGCGACGGCGTAGCCGATGCGGCGGTAGACGTCGAGAGCGCGGGTGAGCACAGGTTCCGATGCCCCGGGCAGGTCGCGCTTGTTCAGGACCACCGCCGCCTCGAGATCGGCCCACTCGGCGGCGGCGAGGTAGCGGTCGCAGAGATCCAGGTCCGCCGCCGGCGCGGGCGCCAGCACGGCGACGAGCCGGTCGAGGTTGGCGACGATCGGCTCGCTGCCGCCGCCCATGTTGAGCCGCGAGAGCACCGTGCGGCGAGGCTCCACCTCGACGACGAGCCCGTCGGCGCCCTCCGCATCGGCCGGCCGCCAGCGGACCCGGTCGCCGCAGACGACCTTCAGGTCCCGCCCGAACAGGCGGCAGGGCAGGCGGCGGCCGGAGGCATCCTCGAGCAGCACGCGGCGGCCGTGGCTGGCGACGATCCGCCCCGGCGCGCTGCCCGCGGGTTTTGATTCGGGTTGCCGCATGGATCGGCCGGCAATCTATCCTTTGGTACCATGCGCGGCAACATGAACGCCGCCGACCGACTCGTCTGGATCGACCTCGAGATGACCGGCCTCGATCCGGAACGCGACCGCATCATCGAGATTGCCACGATCGTGACGGACTCGTCGCTCGAGGTCGTCGCCGAGGGGCCGGTGATCGCGATCCACCAGCCCGAGTCGCAGCTCGCGCTCATGGACGACTGGAACCGCAGCACCCACGGCGGCTCCGGCCTGCTGCAGCGGGTGCGCGACAGCCGGGTGGGGGAGGCGCAGGCGGAGCGTGCGACGCTCGGTTTCCTGTCGCCACTGCTGCCCGCGGGCGCGTCGCCGATGTGCGGCAACAGCATCTGCCAGGACCGCCGCTTCCTTGCGCGCCACATGCCGGCCCTGGAGCGGTTCTTCCACTACCGCAACCTCGACGTCAGCACCCTGAAGGAACTGGCCCGCCGCTGGGCGCCGCCGGTGCTGGCGGGCGTGCAGAAGAAATCCAGCCACCTGGCGCTCGACGACATCCGCGAGTCCATCGCCGAGCTCAGGCACTACCGCGCCACGCTGCTCGCGCCCGACTGGCGCGGCGCCTGATCAGGACCGCGCGGAGCCGGAGAGGAAGAGCCAGGTCTCCACCACCGTGTCCGGGTTGAGCGATATGCTGTCGATGCCCTGCTCGACGAGCCAGCGCGCGAACTCGGGATGGTCCGAGGGACCCTGGCCGCAGATGCCCACGTACTTGCCCCGCTTGCGGCAGGCCGTGATGGCCATCTCGAGCAGCGCCTTGACCGCGTCGTCGCGCTCGTCGAAGGCTTTCGCCACGATCGCCGAGTCGCGGTCGAGGCCCAGCGTGAGCTGCGTCATGTCGTTCGAGCCGATGGACATGCCGTCGAAGTGATCGAGATAGCGGTCGGCGAGCAGGGCGTTCGTCGGCAGCTCGCACATCATCACGACCTTGAGGCCGTTGTCGCCGCGCCTGAGGCCGTTCTCCGCGAGCAGTTCGACGACCTTGCGGCCCTCGTCCACGGTGCGCACGAAGGGCACCATGATCTGGACGTTGGTGAGCCCCATGTCCTCGCGCACGCGCTTGAGCGCGCGGCACTCGAGCTCGAAGCACGGCCGGAAGCTCTCGTCCACGTAGCGCGAGGCGCCGCGGAAGCCGAGCATCGGGTTTTCCTCGTGCGGCTCGTAGAGCTGGCCGCCGATCAGGTTCGCGTACTCGTTCGACTTGAAGTCGGACAGGCGCACGATCACCGGCTCGGGCGCGAAGGCGGCAGCGATGCAGGCGACGCCCTCCGCGAGGCGCTCGACGAAGAACTCCACCGGGTCGTCGTAGCCGGCCATCTGGCGCCGGATCTGGTCCTTGAGTCCCGCCTCGAGGCTTTCGAACGCGAGAAGCGCGCGGGGGTGCACGCCGATCATCCGGTTGATGATGAACTCGAGCCGCGCCAGGCCGACGCCCTGGTTCGGGATCGCGGAGAAATCGAAGGCGCGGTCGGGATTGCCGACGTTCATCATGATCCGGACGGGCGCCTTCGGCAGCGAGTCGAGCTCGATCAGCCGCTGCTCGAAGTCGAGCTCGCCGTCGAAGATGAGGCCCGTGTCGCCCTCCGCGCAGCTGACGGTGACGGGCTGGCCTTCGCGGATCGACTCCGTGGCATCGCCACAGCCCACGACCGCCGGTATGCCGAGCTCGCGGGCGATGATGGCCGCGTGGCAGGTGCGCCCGCCGCGGTTCGTCACGACCGCCGAGGCGCGCTTCATGACCGGCTCCCAGTCGGGGTCCGTCATGTCGGCCACGAGCACGTCGCCCGGCTGGACGCGGGTCATCTCCTTGACGTCCCGGACGATTCGCGCCGGTCCCGAGCCGATGCGCTGGCCGATGGCGCGGCCGCTGGCGAGCACTCGGGAGCGGCCTTTCAGGGCGTAGCGCTGGATGCTGCGCCCTGCGCGGCTCTGGACGGTCTCGGGGCGGGCCTGCAGCACGTAGATGCGGCCGTCCTCGCCGTCCTTGCCCCACTCGATGTCCATCGGGCAGCCGTAGTGCTCCTCGATGATCAGGGCCTGACGGGCCAGCTCGACCAAGTCGGCGCCCGTGATGCAGAAACGCCCCCGGTCGGCCGCCGGCACCTCGACGGTCTCGACGCGGCGCCCGCTGCCCGGCGCGGCGTAGACCATCTTGCTGGCCTTGGCGCCGAGGCTGCGGCGGATGACCGGATTCCTGCCGGCGCGCAGCGCCGGCTTGTAGACGTAGAACTCGTCCGGGTTGACCGCGCCCTGCACGACCATCTCGCCGAGGCCGTAGGAGGCCGTGATGAACACCGCGTCCCGGAACCCCGACTCGGTGTCGAGGGTGAACATCACGCCGCTTGCGCCACGGTCGCTGCGCACCATGTGCTGCACGCCGACGGATATGGCTACCAGCGAGTGCTCGAAGCCCTGGTGCACGCGGTAGGCGATGGCGCGGTCGTTGAAGAGCGAGGCGTAGACGTCGTGCATGGCCTTGAGCACCGCGTCGCGGCCCTGGACGTTCAGGAAGGTCTCCTGCTGGCCGGCGAAGGACGCCGTCGGCAGGTCCTCGGCGGTGGCCGAGGAACGCACCGCGACCGCGATGTCCCGCCCGGCGGCGAGCGCCGTCCATGCTGCGTCGATCTCTTCCTGCAGGCGCGCGTGGAAGGGCGTTTCGAGGATCCAGCCCCGGATGCGGGCGCCCGTCTCGGCCAGCCGGTCCAGGTCGTCGATGTCGAGCTTCGCCAGCGCCTCGTTGATGCGGTCGGCGAGGCCTCCCTGGGCGAGGAAGTCCCGGTAGGCCTGCGCTGTCGTGGCGAAGCCGTCCGGAACCTGCACGCCGGCGGAAGTGAGGTTGGCGATCATCTCGCCGATCGATGCGTTCTTGCCGCCGACGGTCTCCACGTCGTGCCGGCCGAGCTTCGCGAAGGGTAGGATGTAGGCGGTCAATTTCGGCCCTCTCCGCGGCGGGCTCCTGCTACGATCCCGGCCCGGGGTCGAGCGCCGCAGGGCGTGGCCGTCCGCGCGGAAACAGAAACTTGAGCAACAGGCGAACCGTCTTCTTCGTGTCAGACCAGACCGGCGTCACCGCCGAGACGATGGGGCACAGCCTGCTGACGCAGTTCGACGGCGGCGAATTCAAGCCAGTCACTCTGCCATTCATCTCCACCGTTGACAAGGCGGCGGACGCCGCACAGCGCATCAGCGCCACGGCGGCGGAGGAGGGTGTCCGGCCGGTCGTCTTCGCGACGCTCGTCAACGACGCCGTGCGCGAGGTCATCCGTGGGGCCGACTGCCTCTACCTCGACTTCTTCGACGCCTTCCTCGGCCCGCTCGAGCAGGAACTCGGCCAGACATCTTCGCACGCGCTCGGCCGGGCCCACGGCATGACCGACCTCGCCGCCTACACGGCCCGCATCAACGCCACGAACTACGCGCTCGCCAACGACGACGGCGGCTCGACGCACGACTACGACCGCGCGGACGTGCTGCTCGTCGGCGTCTCGCGCTCGGGCAAGACGCCGACCTGCGTGTACCTCGCGCTGCAGTACGGCGTGTTCGCGGCGAACTTCCCGCTGACCGACGAGAACCTCGAGTCGCGGCGGCTGCCGCCGATCCTGTCCTTTCACCGCCGCAAGCTCTTCGGGCTGACGATACGCCCGGAGCGCCTGCAGCAGATCCGCCAGGAGCGCCGGCCGGACAGCCGCTACGCCTCGATGCCCCAGTGCACGTTCGAGGTGCGCGCCGCCGAGCAGCTGTTCGAGCGTTTCGGCATCCCCTGCCTGGACACCACGGGCTGCTCGATCGAGGAGATCTCCAGCCGGGTGCTGGACCGCATGGGAATCCCGCGGCGCGTCAGGCCGTGAAGAATCCGTGAATTCGCGCACGTCTGCCCGGGCTGGACGCCCGGGGGTGCGTGATATAGTCAAATCCATGCTGACGGACCACCTCTGTGCGATCTCCTGGCGTGCGCGCCCGCGGTCATTCGTGGGCCTGATGACGCTCTACGAGAGCAACTTCATCCGCCTCGGCTGGATCGCGCCCGACGTCCGCAGGCTGCCCGGCCGCAGCGTCTCCCGCGTGCCGGGCGACTGCCTGCTGGAGCTGGTGGTCCTCGAGCGCGCGCGATTCACGACGACGCTGTCCATCTCCTACCTGTTCGAGGAGGCGGGCACGAC
Source organism: Steroidobacteraceae bacterium (assembly GCA_025458865.1). Taxonomy (GTDB): domain Bacteria; phylum Pseudomonadota; class Gammaproteobacteria; order Steroidobacterales; family Steroidobacteraceae; genus SG8-30. The sequence continues at coordinate 7,664 of JALORP010000032.1, forward strand.
GCTGCGGGAGCCGGAGCTCGAGGTCCGCGTGTACCACGATGCGCGGCTCGCGGAAGCGTCGGGCACAGCCGGCGCCGCGCGTCACCCCGCGCTTCACCGGCTGCGCGAGGCCCTGCCGGCGGGTGCGGACGGCCGCTGGCCCGCCAACATGCTGCTGAACAAGTGGCTGGAATACTGCGCCGAGCGCGGGCACCGCTTCGCGCCGGATGCCGCCTGAGCATGCCGCGGAGCGGAGCCTTGAACATTCCCGAGAAGCTGTCGGTGCTCAGGCTGCCGGCCCTGGGCCGGCCCGAGGAGGACGAGCAGGAAAGGCTGCTCAAGCTCTTCTGGAACCGCGCCGAGCTCAAGAAGGAGCTGCAGGGGCTCGACGAGCAGCTGCACAACCTCCGCAACCGCCTCAAGCAGCAGGAGAGCGCCAACGCGCGCCTGCAGGAGCAGCAGGAGCAGCTCGAGGCGGTCCTGGGCCGCCCGTCCCGCGCGCCCGACGCCCTCGTGCATTTCGCCCTCCGCGGCCTGTGGCGCACCTGCCGCGGGCAGCTCGAACAGCTCGCCGAGGACCTGCGGCGCCAGCGGCAGGACAAGGAGCGCAAGCGCCAGCTCGCCGAGTTCCAGGCGGACCGCGCGGAGCGGCTCAAGCTGGCGGCGACGCGGCTCGCCGAGGTCGATGGCGTGGCCGCCGCGGAGCAGGCGCGCCTCGCCGAGGGAGAGCGGCGCCTCGCGCGCATGAAGGGCTTCTGGCACTACTTCCGCCGGCGGGAGCTCGAGTTCGAGCTGGGCGCGCAGCGCGCACGGGTCGCGGCGAGTGCGCGCCAGCTCGAGGACATGCGCGAGGCCCTGCGCACCCTGGAGAAGGAACCCTGGCCCGAGTTCGCCGGCCTGTCGGTCGAGGGCCGACGCGTGGTCAACCTGACGGTCATCGCGCACGCGCAGCTGCTGTACGAGCGGCTGGCGCCCGCCGGGCTCGCCGCGCAGGCGCGCCTGGCCATGAACCGCGGCGTCACGGAGGCGCGCTTCGGTACGCGCCAGGACTGCCTGAACCGCCTCGACGAGATCGAGCGCGCGATCAAGGGGCTCGACTCGGTCGAGAGCATGGCCTCCGAGCTGCGTGACCGCGCCGAGAAGCTGCGCGCGTCCGTGGGCTGGCGCAACCGCGAGGACGTGGTGCCCACGCCCTCGACGCTTCCGCCCTCGGCCTCGGGCGGCGCGAACGTGCTGCTCGACGACTACTGGGACGTCTACCGCATTCTGTTGCGGTAGCGGGCCCTAGCCTGCCTCGGCGGCCCGCACGCCGCCCGCTGCCGCCGACACCCGGCGCCGCCAGGCGTTGAGGTCGTCGAGCCAGACGTAGAACGCGGGAACGAAGAACAGCGAGACGACGGCGCCGAATGCCAGGCCCGAGATCAGCGCGCGCGCCATCGGGTAGTAGGCGGGCCCGTCGCCGCCGATCTGCGTGTTGCCCAGCGCCAGCGGCAGCATCGCCAGCAGCGTGGTGAGGGAGGTCATCAGGATGGGCCTCAGCCGGTCGCGGCCTGCCTGCAGGATGGCGGCGCGGCGTTCGAGTCCCTGCTGGCGAAGGTCGATGATGTGCGCCACCAGCACGATGCCGATGTTCACCACGACGCCGATCAGGATCATGATGCCGAGCATCGCCATGAACGTCATCGGCGTGCCCGTGAGCGCGAGCCCCCAGCACACGCCGACGGCCGCGAACAGCGTCGAGGTCACGATGGACACCGGGGTGAGCGTTGACTCGAACAGCGAGGCCATGACGAGAAAGATCAGCGCCATCGCCAGCGCTATGTTCACCAGCATGTCCTGCGCCGCCTGGTCGTTGTCCTGCACGCCCCGGCCGAAGCTCCAGGCGTAGCCGGCCGGCAGCGGGAAGTCCTTCATGGCCGCCTCGGCGCGCTTGCGCACCTCCGGCAGCGCCGAGCCCTTCGCGACGATGCCCTCGATGGTGACCGACGTCAGCCGGTCCGTGCGCGTGATGGACCGCTCGGTAGGCGCGATCCTGAAGCTCGCCACCGAGCCCAGCGTGCTGCGCTCGCCGTTCGGCAGGTACAGCGGGGTGGACGCCAGGTCCTCCACCGTCTGGCGGTCGTCCGGCCGGAAGGCGAGGCGCATGCGCACCTCCCGGTCGCCGCTGCGGAAGTCCTTCAGCCGGTCGCCGCGCATGGCGGCGGCGATGGTCTGCGCCACGACCTCGGTGCTGAGGCCGAGCTGGGCGGCGCGGTCGCGGTCCACGACGACCTGCACCTCCTTCTCGCCCGCGCCCGCGGTCGAGCGCACCGACTCGAGGCCTGGTATCTCTCCGAGCATGCGCGCGACGTCGCGCGACAGCTCGACCAGGCGCTCGGTGGACTCGCCGGTGACGCGCAGGGCGAAGCCGCCCGAGCCGCCCGCGTTCTCCTCGAAGCGGAAGCTCGGCTTGCCGATGATGATCTCGGGCAGCCCCTTCTCGATCTCGACCATCAGCTCGCGCGGGTGCATCGGCAACTCGTCGGGCGGGCGCAGCTTGATGATGCTGCTCGCGCGCTCGGGCGTGTACCAGCTGTACACGAGGTCGATGCCGAAGCGGTCCCGGTTCCCGACGAGGTACTCCTCCACCCGGTTGACGGCCTCCTCGACGCGCGCGAGCGGGTAGGTGCCCTCGATGCGGTACTCGAGGCCGAGCCGCTCCGAGGCCTCCTGCGGGAACATGTCCACCTTCAGCAGCTTGGTCGCGAACAGGGGCACCGGCGACAGCAGCGTGACGACCACGAGGAGCGCGGTCTTGCCGGGGTGCGACAGCACCCAGTCGAGGCGGCGCACGTAGGCGTCCTGCAGCCGGGAGAAGCGGCCGCCGGCCTTGATAGGCGGCGGCGCCGGGAAGCGGGCCGTGAGCGTCGGGATCAGCGTCTGCGCGACCAGCAGCGACGCGATCATGGCGACCACGATCGGCACCGCGACGTGGACCATGAACACGGACATCTGGTTTTCCTCGCCGAAGACGATCGGCAGGAAGACGATGATGGTGGACAGCGTGCCCGCCAGCACCGCGACGCCGACCTCCTGCACACCGTTGAGCGTGGCCCCGAGCGGGTTCCGCGGGTCGAGCTGGCGATGGCGGAAGATGCTCTCCGTGGTGACGACCGCGTTGTCCACCAGCAGGCCGACCGCGAGCATCATGCCCATCATGGTCAGGATGTTGAGCGACATCCCGCCGAAGTACATCGCCGCGAGCGTGATGACAAGCGAGAAGGGCACGGCGAGGCTCACGATCAGCGTCGTCGGAAGGTCGCGCAGGAACAGCAGCAGGACCAGGAACGCGAGCGCGCCGCCGACGAGGCCGGCGTCGCGCAGGTCCGTCAGCGAGGAGCGGATGTTGCGAGCCTGGTTCGAGAGAACCAGGATGTCCACGCCCTGCAGCTGCGGCAGCTTCCGGGCCTCGTCGATCGCCTCCATCACGCGTTCGGAGACGTCCACGATGTTCGCGCCGGTCGCCTTGTAGACGTCGAAGCCGACGCCCGGCTGCCCGTTCAGGTGTCGCCCGACGGTCAGCTCGGGCACGACCATGCGGACCTCGGCGACGTCGCGCAGGCGGATGTCGCGCTCGACGATGAAGTCCCGGACGTCCTCGACCGAGCGGAACTCGCCGATGGGCCGGACCTGGAAGCGCTCGCCCGCGGCGGTCAGCTCGCCGGCGCTGACGGAGAAGTTGGCCCGCTCCAGCGACTGGCGCAGACGCGCCACGTCCACGCCGTGCGCGGCGAGGCGGACCGGGTCGGTGAGGATCCGTAGTTCCAGCGGCTCGACGCCCTCGAGCGACACGCGCGCGACGCCGTCGAGCCGCTCGATCGGACGCTTCAGGTAGCGATCCAGCATGTCGTACTGGCGAGACAGGTCCTCCTGGCTCGAGATGCGGACCACCACGACGCGGTCGTCACCCGCGGCGAAGCTGCGGGTCAGTACCCGGTCGGCGCCGGCCGGGAACCGGTGCCGGATGGACTCGAGCTTGGTGCGGACCTCGAAGGCGACCGCGGCCGGGTCCCGGTCCCAGTCGAAGAGCACGATCATCTCGAGGCCATTCTCCGACGAGGTGGTGCGGAGCTCGCGCACGCCGGAGAGGGTGGCGACCGCCTCCTCGGCGGGGCGCGTGATGAGTTCCTCGACCTCCTCGGGCGTCGAGCCGTCGTAGGGGACATTGACGAGGATCCCGGGGAAACGGATGTCCGGGAAGAGCTCGAGCGGCAGCAGCCACGCCGACATGATCCCCACCAGCGACACCGCGATGAAGGCCATCAGTGTCGTCACCGGCCGGCGCAGCGCGAATCGGGTGTGCACCATGGTTCAGGCCTCCGCCGTGCCGTCGAGCCTCTCGTCGAGGGCCGCGGGCGCGAAGCGCTTCCGGTCCAGCAGCGAGTAGACCACGGGGATCACGAGCAGCGTGAAGACGCTGGCAACGGCCACGCCGCCGATCACCGTCACCGCCATGGGCTGGCGGATCTCCGCGCCGTCGCCGAGGCCCAGCGCCATGGGCATCAGGCCCAGGATGGTGGTCAGCTTGGTGATCAGGATCGGGCGCAGCCTCGTACGCCCGGCCTCGAGGATCGCGGCGTGCTTGTCGGCGCCGCGCTCGCGCGCCTGGTTGACGGCGTCTATCAGCACGATGGACTGGTTGACCACGATGCCGGCCAGCATGATGAGGCCTATGTAGGCCACCACGTTGACGGTGGTGCCGGTGAGGTACATGGCCCACACGGAGCCCACCAGCGCCAGCGGGATGGTGAGCAGGATGACGAAGGGGTGCAGCAGCGACTCGAACTGCGAGGCCATGACCAGGTACACGAGGAACACGGCCATCAGCAGCGCGAACTGCAGCGATACGAAGGACTCGCGCATGTCCGAGCTCTGGCCGCTCACGGCGATCGTGGTCTCGACGGGCAACTCGATGCCCGCCACGATGCGCTCGAGCTCCGCCACGGCGCTGCCGAGATCGCCCCCCGCGAGGTTGGCCGAGACGATGGCCACGCGCTCCTGCTTCATCCGGCGCACCTCGGCAGGGCCAGTGGCCACGCGCACCTCGGCGACCGCCTCGAGCGGTACCGGCCGCTCGCTGCCGGGATTGACGATGAGACCGCGGATCTCCTCGACGGACGCCGAGCGCGTGTCCACGCTGCGCACCAGCACGTCGATGTTGCGCTCGCGCAGCTTGTAGCGCGTGGCGACGTCCCCGCGGACGCTCGACACGACCCGGTCGGCCAGCTCGCGAACCGTCAGGCCCAGCTGCGCGGCGCGCTGCTGGTCGAAGATGATCTGGATCTCGGGATTGCCGGCCTCGACCGTGGACTTCACGTCGCTGAAGCGTCCGTTGGCCTCGAGGGCGCTGCGCACTTCGGCGGCGACGCCGCGCAGGCGCTCCAGGTCGTAGCCAGCCACGACTACCTCGAGCGGCGTGTCGAAGCTGAAGAGGGCGGGGCGGCTGAACTGGTACTGCACGCCGGCGAGGGCGTCGAGCCGGCTGCGCAGCCCGGCGATCGCCGCCTGTTCCTCGGCGCGGCCCGAGCCCGGCTCGAGCAGCACGGTCAGGCGTCCCGTGTTGTCGCCCGCATCGGTCGGGTTGGCATCCAGGCGGTTGCCCGTGCCGGTGACGGCGTAGACGCGCCGCACCCCGGGCAGCTCCATGGCCATGCCCTGCGCGGCCGCCATCACCCGGTCGGTCTGCTCCAGCGGGCTGCCCGGAGGGAGCCTGAGATCCACCAGGAACTCTCCCTGCGACAGCTGGGGAATGAGCTCGGAACCGAGTCTGGGCACCAGTGCGGTGGTGGCGACCAGCACGACGACCGCCGCGGCGACCACGCGCCCGCGGTGGGCCAGGGACCAGCGCAGCGCCGGCAGGTAGGCGCGCTCCACGGCGCGGTAGCCGATCTGGGTCGCGTGCGCGGCCGGGGCGAACAGGTGGGCGAGCAGGGTGGACAGATGGCCGCCCGCCCGGCGCAGGACGCGGACGACGGCAGCGAGCCCTCGCCCGACGCGCCCGGGTGCGGGCTGCGGCGAGCCGTCGGCGGCGTGCTCGGGGCGGCCGGCGGCCAGCATCGGCACCAGCGTGATCGCCACGACCAGCGAGAACAGCAGCGCGAAGGTCACCGTCAGCGCCTGGTCGCGGAACAGCTGGCCTGCGACGCCGCTGATGAAAACCATCGGGAAGAACACCGCCACCGAGGTCAGCGTGGCGGCCATGACCGCCGTGCCCACCTCGGTGGTGCCCCGGCGCGCCGCCTCGATGCGCGAGGCGCCGGCCTCGCGGTGGCGGACGATGCTCTCGAGGACCACGACCGCGTTGTCCACCAGCATGCCTACCGCGAGGGCGATGCCGCCGAGCGACATGATGTTGAGCGAGAGGTCGAAGGCGTACATCAGCAGGAAGGTCCCGATGACCGAGACCGGGATGGCCACGCCCGTGATCAGCGTCGCCCGCGCATCGCGCAGGAAGAGGTACAGGACGAGGATGGCGAGCAGCCCGCCGAGAATGGCGGCCTCCCGGACCTCCGAGATCGCCGAGTCAATGAATCGCGACTGGTCGTAGACGACGTCCAGCCGGCTGCCGGGCGGCAGCGATTTGCCGAGCTGCTCGATCTCGGCCGCCAGCGCGTGGGCGAGCTGGACCGTGTTGGCGTCGCCTTCCTTGTAGACGGCGAGTTCCACGGACTCGGTGCCGTCCACGCGGGTGATGGCCTCGCGCTCCTTGTAGCCCTGGCGCACCTCGGCAACGTCGCGCAGGTACACGGGGCGACCCTCGACATTGGCGAGGATCGCATCGGCCATCTGGGGCACGGAGGTGAACTCGTTGAGGGTGCGCACGAGGAAGCGCTGGGTGCCCTGCTCGAGGCGGCCGCCCGAGAGGTTGATGTTCTCCTCCCGCAGCCGGCGGCTCACCGTCTCGATCGAGAGCCCCAGCTGGGCCAGCTTGCGCTGGTCCACCAGCACCTGGATCTCGTCCTCGTAGCCACCGCTGACCTTGATGGCGGCCGAGCCGGGCACGGCCTCGAGGGCGGGCTTGAGGCGGTCGTCCGCGAAACGCCTGAGCGCCTTCAGCCGCTCGATGCGCGCGACGGGATCGGCAGCCTCGCCGGCCTCGTTGCGGAACGCCAGGCGCATGACGGGCTCGGTCGAGGGGTCGAAACGCAGCAGCAGCGGGCGGCTCGACTCGAGCGGCAGCTGGAGCACGTCGAGCTTCTCGCGCACGTCGATGCCGGCGAGGTCCATGTCCGTGCCCCAGGCGAACTCCAGGATCACGTCGGACTGGCCGGCGCGCGAGACCGACTGCACCTGCTGCACGTTGCGGATCACGCCCACCGCTTCCTCGATGGGGCGGGTCACGAGCGTCTCGAGCTCGACCGGCGCGGCGCCGGTCAGGTCGGTGCGCACCGTCAGGGTGGGGTAGGACAGGTCCGGCAGCAGGTTCAGCTTGAGCCGCGTGAGCGACACGAAGCCGAACAGCACGATCGCAAGCGTGATCATCAGCACGGTCACGCGCCGACGCGTCGCGAAATCGACGATGGTCATGGCTCGGGCTCCCTGGAGGTCGCGGCGGCGCCGCGCGTCAGCCGGCCGCCTGGGCCCGTGCCCGGGCCGCGGCGGTGGCGGAGGTCCGGACGATGCGCACTTCGGTGCCCGGGCGCAGCGCGCCCTGGCCGACCACGACCACCTCGTCGTCGTCCGCGATGCCGGAGATCACCTCCACCCAGGCCCCGTTGCCGAGGCCGAGCCGCACCTCTCGTTCGACGGCCTTGCCGTCGCTCACGACGAACACGCGCGGCGGGCCGTCGCCGTCGAGCAGCGCGGCGCGCGGGATCTGCAGGGCGTCGGCCTTGCGCTCGTAGACGATCGCGACGCGGCCGAACATGCCGGGCTTCAGCAGGCCCTGCGGGTCCTGAACGCGCACGCGCGCCTGGAAGGTCGCCGTCGCGGCGTCCACGGCCGGCCGTATCAGCGTGACCTCACCGGCGAAGCGCTGGCCGGGAACCGCGTCGAAGGCGAGCTCGGCGGCCTGGCCCGCGGACAGGCGCCGCAGCTCCCGCTCGGGCACGCTGATGCGCACGTGCAGCGTGTCGAGGTCCTCGATCGCGAAAAGGGCGCTGTCGGCATTCTGGATGACGCCGCCGGATGGCACGACCGTGTTGCCGACCTTCACGATGTCGGTCTTCTGCGTGACGGTGCCCGAGATCGGCGCGCGGATCTCGGTGTAGGAGAGCTGGAGCTTGGCCAGCTCCCACGTCGCGCGCGCGGCATCGAGGTCGTACTTGAGGTTCTCGAAGGCCGTGGTGCTCACCAGTCCCTTCTTCTGGAGCTCCAGGTTGCGCGCGTAGTCGCGCTCGAGGCGGTGCATCTGCGCCTCGGCCTGCGCCAGCTCGAGGCGCAGCTGGTCGCCGTCGAGCCGGGCGAGCACCTGGCCTTCCCGCACCCGGTCCCCTTCCTCGACCAGCACGGCGCGGATCTCGCCGCGGACCTTCGGGTTGATGAAGGCCTTGCGCTCGGCCTCGAGGGGCGCGGTGCCCGTGTAGACGGCGGCCATCTCGCCCCGGCGGGGCTGGCTCACCTCGACGGGTATGGAGGGCGCGGAGTCCTCGGCGGCCGCGGCCTTGGGCTTGCCGTTGGCCTGGCCACAACCGGCCAGGACCAGGAGTCCTGCGGCCAGGATCGCGAGGGTCAGGAGGCGGGCAGGAGGATTCGGGGCAGGGCAGGCGCTTGCAGCTCGATCGGCGGGGGTCACGGCCGTTCTCCAGGACAGGGTTGGCTGCATGTTACGGTCGGATAGTGTTGTAGTCAAGTATAACAGTACAGGAAAAGAGCTCGCCGGGCGGACTGCGGGTCCGCGTACTCAGGGAGTCGCGGGGAGGGTCCGGGCGAGGAGACTGGCGCCCGCCGGCTTGGAACTCAGGTAGAGGTCGGCCGCGATCTCCGAAGCCTCGGCGAGCAGGGCGTCACCGAGTTCGGCGGCATCGAGTTCCTCGATGGTCTCGAGCCGGGGCAGGCCTCGACCCGCGCGGCGGCTGTTCTCCCGCGCGAGGCGCGCTTCCTCGAGCGCGGCCCGCTCGGCCTTGCGCGTTTCGAGGTTGAGGGACACGGAATCCTTGCTTCGTATCTGGTTCACCGCGTCGATGTCGGACAACAGGGCGTTGAAGTCCGGATCGTCGCGCACCCGCAGCGCATGGACCTTGTCCAGCAACGGCACGTCACCGGCCGCGGCGGCCGCGGGCGAGAAATCAGCGGGGCGGATGCGGTCCCACGGGAGTGCGCTCGGCCGCGTGCTCTCCCCCACGTCCTCGGCGTCGATGGGCGAGGGCAGCTCGATGTCGGGGGTCACCCCGCGGTGCTGGGTGCTGTCGCCCGTCACGCGGTAGTACTTGCCGATGGTGACGGTCAGCTGGCCGAAGCCAGAGCGCGGACCCAGTGAATAGCGGTCGAGCGGGTAGAGGCTCTGGACCGAGCCCTTGCCATAGGTCTTTTGGCCCACCACCACCCCACGCCCGTAGTCCTGTATCGCCCCGGCGAGGATCTCGGAGGCCGAGGCGCTTGCGCGGTTGACCAGGACCACCAGCGGTCCGTCCCAGGCGACGCCCGGCTCGGGGTCGTCGAGCACCTCGATGCGGCCGCCCGTCTCGCGCAGCTGCACCACGGGCCCCTGCGGAATGAACAGGCCGGTCAGGGAGGTGGCTTCGGACAGGTGTCCGCCGCCGTTGTTGCGCAAGTCCAGCACCAGCGCGTCCGCGCCTTCGCTTCGGGCCTCCTCGATCAGCCGGCGAACGTCGCGGGTGGTGCTGCGGTATTCGGCGTCGCCCGCGACCCTTGCCTGGTAATCCTGGTAGAAACTCGGCACGTCGATCACGCCGATGGTCACTTCGTGGTCGTCGCGACGGGTCCGGCGGATGTCCTTGCGCGCCGCCTGCGATTCCAGGGTGATCTTGTTGCGGGTGAACTCCACCACGTTTTCGGCCGCACCGGGCACCGCGCCGGCGGGCAGGACCTGCAGGCGCACCACGGTGCTGACCGGGCCGCGGATGAGCTGAACCACGTCGTCGAGGCGCCAGCCGACGACGTCCACCATCGGGCCTGCGCCGCCCTGGCCGACGGCCGTGATGCGGTCGTTGACCTTGAGCAGGCCCGAAAGGGCCGCCGACCCGCCCGGGATGACGTTCATCACCGTCACGTAGTCGTCGATGAGCTGCAGCGACGCGCCGATGCCCTCGTAGGACAGGCTCATCGCGATGTTGTATTCCTCGGAGTTGCGCGGCGACAGGTAGCTCGAGTGCGGGTCGTACACGTGGGAGTACGCGTTCATGAAGGTCTCGAACACGTCGTCGGCGCTCACCTGGTCGATGCGCTTCAGGACGCGCTCGTAGCGCTTCTTCAGGACCTCGCTCGCCTCGGGCCACGTCTTGCCGGCCAGGATCAGCGATACCGCGTCGTTCTTCACCCGCAGCCGCCAGATCTCGTCGAGCTCCCCGGCGCTCGCGGCCCAGGGGCCCTCGCTGCGGTCGAAGCGGAATTCCTCGTCCAGGGTGAAGTCGGGCTCGGTGTCGAGCAGCGCCAGCGCGTAAGCCATGCGCTCGCGGTTGCGCTGCTGCAGCCGGACGAACATTTCGAAGGCAGGCGAGAGGTTGGCCGACTGGATGGCGTCGTCCAGCTCGTGCCGGTAACGCTCGAACTCGGCGACGTCCGAGGCGAGCAGGTAGCTGCGGTTGCCGTCGAGCGCCTCGAGGTAACGCTCGAAGATCTGCGCGGACAGGCGGTCGTCCAGCTTGGCCTGCCGGTAGTGCTGGCGATCCATCACCTCGGCCACCACGCGGACAACCCGGCGGTGCCGGTCTGTCGGCGCCAGCTCGCCCGGCGACGCCGATGCCCGGGCCACTGCGGGAGGCGGCACCGGCCCCGTGCCCGTGACGAGGATGGCGAGCGAGAAGACGAGCGCCACCAGCGCCACGACGCGCGGCCATCCCGCGAAACGCATTGAGCGACGGTCCGTCATAGGTTGCTAAACTTCTCGCGTTTGCGGCACCGGGCAGCCGGCCATCGACCTAAGGTAGAGGCCGCCAACGCGCGGATCAAGTGCCGCGCTCACTTTGCAGATCAGGAGTTTGTAAGCCGTGGGTCCACTGGGGTTCCTGACCGGGGTCGTCCTCGGTTCCGCCGCCTCCATCGCTACCGTGCTGGTCATGGTGGCGGTCATCTTCCTGGTCGTTTCCTCCGACCACCCGGCCCTCCTGGAGGAGTACCGTCCGCTGGTGCGCGCCGCGGTCTGGTTCGCGGTGCTCGCGGCGGTGTCCGGCGCTGCCTTCTACGGCCTTCAGAAGCGGACTGCCTGGCGCTGGGCGGCACAGGGCGCCATGTGGGCCGCTCTGGCGCTGATCGCTTGGTCGTACTGGCCCGAGCCCATCGCCTGACCCCGGGTCTGACCCCGAACCCGACTCCAGGTTCCACGACCGGGCCCCGCACGGAGACACGCCGAGCCATGTCCAAGACCTCAGTCCTTGCGCTGTCGCTGCTCCTGCTCGCGGGCTGCAGCGGCGCGAACCACTACGTCCAGCGCGCGACCCTCGCGATCAACGAGGCGGTGTACCGCACCCACGTCGCCAAGCTGGCCTCGGACGAGTTCGAGGGGCGGGCGCCCGGCTCCCCCGGCGAGCGGAAGACGGTGGAGTACCTCGAGCAGCAGTTCCTCGCGCTCGGCCTGCAGCCCGTGGACGGCGCGAGCTTCCGCCAGCAGGTCCCGCTCGTGGAGATCACTGCAGTCCCGGCGCAGGCGCGCCTCGGCTTTGCGGGCGGCGGCCGCCAGATGGACCTCGCGCTGGGCGAGGATATGGTGATCGGCACGCGCCGGGTGCAGCCGTCCTCGGCCATCAGCGACAGCGAGGTCGTGTTCGTGGGCTACGGGGTCGTCGCGCCGGAGTATGGCTGGAACGACTACGAGGGGCTCGACATGCGCGGCAAGACCGCGCTGATCCTGGTCAACGACCCGGGCTACGGCTCGGGCGACCCGGGACTGTTCCGCGGCCGCGCGATGACCTACTACGGCCGCTGGACCTACAAGTACGAGGAGGCGGCCCGGCAGGGCGCCGCCGCGGCCATCATCATCCACCAGACTGCGCCTGCGGCCTATCCGTGGGAGGTCGTGCGAAACAGCTGGACGGGTCCGCAGTTCTGGGCGGAGACGGCGGACGGCAACGCGGATGCGCTGGCGCTGGAGGCGTGGATCACCGAGGCGCGCGCGCGCGAAGTCCTGGCCATGGCCGGCCAGGACCTCGACGCCCTGCAGCGGGCCGCGCTGCAGCGCGGCTTTCGCGGCAAGCCGCTCGGAGTGACCGCGAGCGGCAGCGTGCGCAACCTGATCCGGCGCGCCAGCTCGCCGAATGTCGCCGGCTACCTGCCGGGCCGCGACCGCCGCGACGAGTACGTGATCTACATGGCCCACTGGGACCACCTGGGCAAGGGCCTCGCGCTGGCCGGCGACACCATCTACAACGGTGCGGTGGACAACGCCACGGGCGTGGCGGGACTGCTCGCCATCGCCGCCGCCTACCGCGAACTGCTCCTGCTTCCATCGCGATCCGTGCTGTTTCTCGCGGTCACGGCCGAGGAGTCGGGACTGATTGGCTCCGAGTACTACGCGCGCTACCCGCTGGTGCCGCTCGAGAAGACGGCGGCGGTGATCAACATGGACGGCATGCAGCCGCTCGGCCGGGCGCTGGACATCGAAGTGATCGGCAGCGGCGCGTCCGAGCTGGAGATCCTGCTCGCCGATGCCGCGAAACGGCAGGGCCGGGTGGTGAAGCCCGACTCCCGGCCGGAGCACGGCTACTTCTACCGCTCCGACCACTTCAACCTGGCCAAGGAGGGCGTGCCGTCTCTCTACACTAAGGTCGGCGTGGACCTGCGCGATCGCCCCCCGGGCACGGGACAGGCCATGCTCGAGGAGTACACGCGGGAGCGCTACCACAAGCAGTCGGACGATTACGATCCGGCCTGGGACGTGTCCGGCAACATCGAGGACCTGCGCCTGCTGTTCGAAGTCGGGCTGCAGGTGGGGGCGGCGCCGAGCTGGCCGAACTGGTACGAGGGCAACGAGTTCCGGGCGAAGCGGGACGCGAGCCAGCAGGCCAGGAAGCCCTGAGCCTGCGACCGCCCCGTCAGCGGAACCGCACCATGGGAGCGGATTCCGCCGCGTCGTAACGGACGGCCCGGCTACGGCCCGACAGCTTGGCCGTGTAGAGGGCCTGGTCCGCGGCCTTCAGCAGGGCGTCGACGCTGTCGAAGGGCGAGTCGATGGACTGGGTCGCGAAGCCGATCGAAATGGTCACGCAGATCGACCCGTGGCCGACGTCATGGTGCGTCCCGGCCAGCGACGCGACGATGCGTTCGCACACGCTCTGGCAGGTGTGCGCGTCGGCGTTCGGCAGCACCATGACGAACTCCTCGCCACCGTAGCGCGCCACCACGTCGGAGTCGCGGGTGTTGCCCTTGAGCAGCCGGGCCGTAGCCTGGAGGATACGGTCGCCCGCCTGGTGGCCGTGGGTGTCGTTGACCTTCTTGAAATGGTCGAGGTCGCAGAAGGCCACCGAGAGCGGCCAGCCCTGCCGGGCGGCAGCGTCGAATTCACGGGTCAGGTACTGTTCCAGGAAGCTGCGGTTGAACACGCCTGTCAGCGGGTCGCGGCGCGTTTCAGCCTCGAGTTCCATGGCACGGGCCGAGAGCGAGTCGGCAGTCACCCGGAGCGTGTTCACCTCGCGCAGCGTGTGCAGGTTCCGCACCATCAGGAGTTCGCGGGCCTGTTCCATGATGGCTTCCGGCTCGGGCAGGATCGAGGTCTCGAACACAGCCTCGGTCTCGGGGATCAGGCTGCTGATCCGCTCGATGAGCGCGCCGAAGGCTTCCCGCCGCATGCCGAAGATACGCTCCGCCTGCTGCGCCAGTTCGTTCAGCGCCTTTGCGCGGGCTTCGGCCGGCCCGAGATAGGTGTCGGCAATCGGGCCCGACAGCGCGACGCAGCGCGCGAAGCCGTCCTCGGGCGTAAGGGCGCGTCGCGTGTCGACCTTGTGGCTGCTCTCCACTGCACGCCACAGCCGCTCGGGCAGGTTCCACTGCCTCATGAGCCAGGAGCCGACCTCGGCGTGATCGACGCCCAGGCGCTTGCGCTCATGCGGCAGGATCTGGGAGTGGACGCGCTGCATTTCGGCAGTGCCCGCGTATACGTCGGACTTGCTGCGATCGAGCGCGATCATGCCGATGTCCTGCAGCAGGCCCGCGAGGAACAGCTCCTCGGAGAGGGTCTGGCCCGTGGTCTCGCCGAGCGAGCGGGCTGCGGTGCCGGCGAGCAGGGCGCGGCGCCAGTAGTGGTTGTAGTCGAGGGCATTCGGCGCGCCGCTCTTGAGCGAGCGCACGAGGGTGAACGACAGCGCCAGCGTCAGCGTGGCGTTGAGGCCCAGGACGACGAGGGCCTGGCGGAGGTTCTCACTGCGGCGCCGCTGGGCATAGATCGCCGAGTTGGCGATGCGCAGGATCTTGGTCGTCAGGGCCGGATCGAGCCCGACGGCGCGGGCAACGCGGCCCATCTCGATCTCAGGGTCCTGTGCGAGCTCGATGATGTGGGTCGCTACCCCCGGCGGGCTCGGGAGGTTGACCAGGGACTTCAGGTGCGACTCGAGCTCAGGGGTCATGGGATCCTTGATCCGGGATGATTCGGTTGCATCGCCTGGCCGCCGCGGGGTCAGCCCGCCACGCAGGCGGTGGGGCCCCACGGACGGGTTAGCGACCGCGCCAGGCGATCCTTTAGCGCCGCCCGCGCGAGGCCGGCGGCCCCCCTAGGCGGCCCGCCGACGCCGGCGCAGGGGGCGGGTCAGCAGCCTAAGGGGCCAGAAGAGCAGGTAGGGGCCGAGCAGGAGCAGCCATGCGGACGGCTCCAGGAACAGCAGTGCCTTGTACAGGGACGCCAGAAAGGCCGGCAGACCGCCCTGGTAGGGGCCGAGCGTGAGCACGCCGGCCAGGTAGACGAGAAACGGCATGACGACGATTCCGAATCCGGCCAGAATCAGCAGGAACTTTATTTCGCGGTGCAGTCCGCGCGCGGTCGCCATGCCAAGCCTCCGTGTTTCAAGGGGCAGTGTGCGGCCCTTGACGGCGACCTTGCAACCAGGGGCGACTTATACTGCCCGGCGGGAAACGGAGGGGACGGAATCGCGATGCCGAAGCGGTGGTGGCCGGATTCGTTCTATGAGGTGAAGCCCTACGCGGCGCTCGCGCTGGGCCTCCTGTCGGCATTGCTGGCGCTCGCGCGGGCATGGTCCATCGAGCACTGGGAGGTGCCGGCCATGCTGCTCGCCGCCGTCGGTTGCGCCGTGTTCATCTACGGTGCGGTGGTGCTGCAGATGCGGGGCGACTACCGGCGGCGCTCCCGCTGGCACCGGGAGAACCGCCGATGACGTCCCCGCCGCTTCGCACCGCCGTCATTGGTGCAGGCTACCTCGGCCGCTTCCACGCGCAGAAGTACGCCACGCTCCCCGGGTCGCGCCTCGTCGCGATCGTGGACCCCGACGCCGCCACGCGCGAGCGGGTGGGGCAGGAACTCGGCGTGCCCGCGCTTGCCGACCACCGGGCGCTTCTCGGCGAGGTGGATGCGGTCAGCATCGTCACGCCGACGCCGCTCCACCATCCGCTCACCCGCGACTTCCTCGCCGCCGGCGCGCACGTGCTGGTCGAGAAGCCGATCACCTCCACCCTCGAGGAAGCCCGCGATCTCGTCGCGCTGGCCAGCGCGCGCGGCCGCGTGCTGCAGGTCGGCCACCTGGAGCGCTTCAATCCCGCGATCGTCGCGATCGAGGGCCTGCTCGAGAAGCCGCGGTTCATCGAGTCCAACCGCCTCGCGCCGTTCAAGCCGCGCGGCACCGACGTGAGCGTGGTGCTGGACCTGATGATCCACGACATCGACCTCGTGCAGAACATCGTCCGGGCGCCGGTCGCGAGCATCGACGCCGTGGGCGCGCCCGTCTTCACGGACGAGATCGACATCGCCAACGCCCGGCTGCGCTTCGCCGATGGCTGCGTGGCCGACGTGACCGCGAGCCGCATCAGCATGAAGACCGAGCGCAAGCTGCGCATTTTCCAGGCCGACACCTACCTGTCGGTGGACCTCCAGCAGAAGGTGCTGACGCAGGTGCGCAAGGGGGCCGCCGCGCCCGCCGGTGAGATGCCCCAGGTCGCGATCGACGAGCGCAGCTTCGACCAGGGCGACGCGCTTCGCGACGAGATCGCGTCCTTCCTCGAGGCCATCGTCACCGGCCGGCGCCCGGTCGTCTCCGGGGAGGACGGCCTGCGGGCGCTCGAGACCGCGATACGCATCGGCGAGCTGCTCGGCCGGCCGGCGCCCGCCACGGGCTGAAGCGTCAGCCTCGCCGCGCGCCGGCCCAGGCCGCGGCCAGCAGCAGCCAGGAAAGGATCAGGCTGCTGCCGCCGATCGGAGCGGCGGGTCCGGCCTGCGCCGTGAACCCAAGCCGCGCGAGCAGGATGCTCCCGCTGAAGAGCAGCACGCCGCCCAGCATTACTGCGCCAGCCAGCGGCGCAAGGCGCGATCGCGGCAGGCGCTGCACCGACCAGGCCACGGCGAAGAGTCCCAGCCCGTGCCAGAACTGGAACGACACCGCCGTCTGCCATGAGGCCAGACCCGCGGGATCGAGACGCGCCGCCATGACGTGCGATCCGATGGCGCCGAGCGCCGTTGCAAGGGCGAGGAGGATCGCGCCGGCGGCGGCGAAGGCGACTTCGAGTCTGGACGCTGTGTTCATGGGGGCGCGTGTCAGAGCTGCCTGAGGGCTTCCATGGCCGCCCGCTGCCCTGACTCCATGGCGCCCTCCATTCCGCGGGCGGTCAGCGCGGTATGTTCGCCGCAGAAGTGGACGCGCCCGTGCGGAGCGGACATCGCTGGCAGGTACCGGGTCACGGTACCCGGCGCGAACACCGCCCAGGAGCCGCCGGCGTCCGGGTCGAGGCCCCAGGAATGCCAGGCCACCGCCTGCAGCTGGCCGCGGGCCGACGGCCGCGCGGCCTCGAACTCGGCGATGACGCGCCGGATGGCGCCTTCGCGGCCGAGGCGGTCGATGGCCGCCGCCTTGTTGCCGTAAGCCGTCACGAGGATGCTCACCACCTCGTCGCCCTCGTGGTGGGCGAAGGTCCGCGCGAGCAGGCTGTCGCACCACATGCTCGGCGACAGGCCGTCGTCCTTCCAGAAGGGCCGGCGGGCGACGAGCGCCACCTGGGTGGACTGCTGGTAGGGGAGCTTCTGTACGGCTTCCTGCTGGACGCCGCTGAGCCGCGGCTCGAACGACAGTCTGCGCAGTGCCGTGAAGGGCAGGGCGCAGATCGCGAGTCGAGCTTTGAGCCGGCGGCCGTCGTCGCAGGTGACCGTGACGCCCGCAGCGTCCTGGCGCAGCGCCACCGCGCGCGTGCGCAGCTGGACTTCCCGCTCGAGGCCTGCCGCCATCGCCTCGGGAATGCGCTGGTTGCCGCCGACGGCCTTGTACACGGCGGCGGGCCGCATTCGCCGCTGCATGCCGGTCCAGGCGTCGATGAACATGAGCTGCAGCGCCGAGATGTCCCGCGCGCTCGTGCCGTAGCTGGGGTTCGTGTCGTAGGCGAGCTTGATGGCCGCCTCGGTCGCGCCGCGCTCGAGGAAGAAATCGTGCAGCGGCCGGTCGTGGGCGGCATTGGC
The DNA here is from genome assembly GCA_025458865.1 of Steroidobacteraceae bacterium. Taxonomy (GTDB): domain Bacteria; phylum Pseudomonadota; class Gammaproteobacteria; order Steroidobacterales; family Steroidobacteraceae; genus SG8-30. The sequence goes on from JALORP010000032.1 coordinate 25,401, forward strand.
CTGCGCGTACCAGGGCGTGCCTGGCGCGAGCGGATTGCCCTCCGCGAGCAGCGTGGCGGCGTATTGCCAGGGGAGCTTGGGCTTGTCCACGTCCGGGAACGGGTTCAGCGGCGACGATGGCCAGCGCTCCGGGGCAATTGCCTCGCCGCCGAGCACGAGTTCCACGCGCGAGTGCCGCAGCTGAGCCGGGAGCCGGTCCTCGAGCCCGACGTCGAAGCGTCGCGCGGCGGTCATCAGCATGCCGTAGCCGGGCCCGATGGACTGGCCGCCCGCTTCCGGAATACCGGGCACGTCGGCGAAGGACAGCACCCTGCCGCCAACGCGGCTGCGTGATTCGATGACCTGCACGCGCGCGCCCGCCTGCTGCAGCGTGAGCGCCGCCGACAGCCCGGACAGGCCGGCGCCGAGGACGAGGATGTCCGCATCCGCGGCGGCGCTGGCGCGCAGGGAAGCGCCAGCGCCCACGAGCGCCGACGCAGCAAGGAGGAACTGTCTGCGGCTCAGCGGCATCCGTCGCCCCCTCCCGGTTGCTTCTTGCGGCGCCTCAGGTTAGCCGCTGGCATCACGGGTCCGGGTACGCAGATCTGCGTACATCGTTGACGACGCGCCTTCGCGGCGCACGACCGCTCCGGGCGTGTCGCTATAATCGAGCCGTCGTAGACAAGGGGGAGGGGTGCGCATGAGCGTTGCACCGACCGTGATCCAGGCGCTGCGTTTCCGTGGCGTCGAGTACACCATCGTGGAGCACCCGCACACCGCGACCGCCGTGGGCACGGCGCACGCGGCACGGGTCGCGGCCTCGCACGTGGCGAAGGCCGTGCTGCTCAAGGATTCGGGCGGCTACGTGCTGGCGGTGCTGCCCGCCAGCGAGGACCTCGACCTCGACCGGGTCGCGCGAGACCTGCACCGGCCGATGGTGCTCGCCACCGAGGCCGACGTCGCCGAGGCCTTCTTCGACTGCGAGCCCGGCGCGGTGCCGGCTGTCGGCGAGGACTACCTCATTCCGACGATCGTGGACGCTTCCCTGCGCGAGGCCGGCGACGTCTACTTCGAGGCCGGCGACCACGCAAGGCTCGTGCACCTGACCTCGGCGGCCTTCCGCAGCCTGATGGAGGACGCCGAGTACCTTCCGATCACGCGGCGCCGCGCCCAATGAGCCACGGCGAGCCGCCGCCCGCTGCGGGCGCGCCGCAGCCGATGTCGCCCACCGACACCCGCGATCCCGACTATTTCCACCAGGTCGTGGACTGCCAGTGGGCCTGCCCGGCCCACACCGACGTGCCCGAGTACATCCGGCTGATCGCGCAGGGCCGCTACTCCGACGCCTACCTCGTCAACCGCGAGTCCAACGTCTTCCCCGGGATCCTCGGACGCGTCTGCGACCGGCCCTGCGAGCCCGCCTGCCGGCGCGGGCGCGTCGAGGACAAGCCGGTCGCCATCTGCCGGCTGAAGCGGGTCGCGGCCGACCTGCGCGACGACATCACCGACCGCCTGCCCAGGCCGCCTGCGAGGAAGAACGGCCGGCGCGTGGCGTGCATCGGCGCCGGGCCGGCCTCGCTCACCGTCGCCAACGACCTCGCGCCGCTCGGCTACGAGGTGGTGGTCTTCGAGCAGTATGCGCAGGCCGGGGGGCTGATGCGGACCAACATCCCCGCCTTCCGCCTCCCGGCGCAGGTGCTCGACGAGGAGATCGGCTACGTCGTGGACATGGGCGTGGACCTGCGCCTCGGCACGCCGGTCGAGAGCATGCGCGGCCTGCTCGAGCAGGGCTTCGACGCGGTCTTCGTCGGAACCGGCGCGCCGCGCGGCAAGGATCTCTTGCTCCCGGGCCGTGAGGCCGGGCGCATCCACATCGGCATCCAGTGGCTCGAGTCGCTGGCCTTCGGGCACGTGGACAAGATCGGCCAACGGGTGCTGATCATCGGCGTCGGCAACACCGCGATGGACTGCTGTCGCAGCGCGCTCCGCCTCGGCGCCAGCGAGGTCCGCGTGATGGCCCGCAAGCCCCGGCAGTTCTTCAAGGCCTCCGCCTGGGAGCTCGAGGACGCGGAGGAGGAGAGCGTCCACATCATGGTGAACCACGCGCCGAAGGCCTTCGTGAGCGAGGGAGGCAGGCTCGCAGGCATGCTGTTCGACCGGCTCGAGTACGAGATGGACGGTGACCGGATCCTCGGGCAGCGCGTGGCCGGGGAGGTGTTCATCCCGGCGGACGACGTGATCCTCGCGATCGGGCAGGACAACGCCTTTCCCTGGATCGAGCGCGACATCGGCATCGAATTCGCCCCGTCCGGCATGCCTGCGGTGGACAAGGTCACGCACCAGTCCACCCGGCCGGGCGTGTTCTTCGGCGGCGACGCCGCGTTCGGCCCGAAGAACATCATCTGGGCCGTGGCGCACGGCCACGAGGCCGCGATCTCGATCCACCGCCACTGCTGCGGCGAGCCGCTTGCGGAGAGGCCGCCGCGCGGCGTCAACCTGCAGAGCCGCAAGATGGGCATGCACGAGTGGTCGTACAAGAACGACTACAACCCCGTCGAGCGGCGCCTCGTGCCGCACGTCAGCCTGAAGGAACGCTTCCGCAAGCTCGACATCGAGGTCGAACTCGGCTTCGACGCGGAGCAGGCCGCCGCCGAGGTGCAGCGCTGCCTCAACTGCGACATACAGACGGTGTTCGAGGCGCGGCTTTGCATCGAGTGCGACGCCTGCATCGACATCTGCCCGACGGATTGCCTCACGATCACGCGCAACGGGCCCGAGGCCGAGCTGTCCGGGCGGCTGAAGGCGCCACGGCGCAACCCCGGGCAGCAGCTGTACGTTTCCGGGCCGCTCAAGCAGACCGGCCGGGTGATGGTCAAGGACGAGGACCTGTGCGTGCACTGCGGGCTGTGCGCAGAGCGCTGCCCCACCAACGCATGGGACATGCAGAAGTCCTGGATCGAGATTCCCCACGCTGAGGACGACGACCGATGCCGGATCCCGAACGCGCTCAGGCGCGCGTGAACGACTTCACCGTCAAGTTCGCCAACGTCAACGGCACGGGGTCGGCGAGCGCGAACGCGCTGATCATGAAGTCCATCTTCAGGATGGGCGTGCCGGTGGTCGGGAAGAACTTCTTTCCCTCCAACATCCAGGGCCTGCCGACCTGGTACGAGATCCGCGTCACCGCCGAGGGCTGGCGGGCGCGGTCCGGCCGCGTGGACATCATGGTCGCCATGAATCCCGAGACCTACGCGCGCGACCTGCGGGACCTGGCGCCCGGCGGCTGGCTGGTCTACGACTCGACCTGGCCCCGGCCGGCGCTCCTGTCCCGCCCTGACATCACACTCATCGGCGTGCCGCTGGCCCAGCTGTGCCAGGAGCACTTCGAGGGCGCCCGGGCCCGCATCCTGATGAAGAACATCATGTACGCGGGCGTGCTGGCGGCGCTGCTCGACCTCGACCTCGAGGTCATGCGCGGCCTGGTCGCCGAGTCCTACGCGAAGAAGCCGGCGCTCGTCGAAGCCAACATGAAGGCCATCACCCTCGGCTACGACTACGCGCGGGCGAACTTCGCGTGCCCGCTGCCTGCGCACGTGGAGAGGCTCGACTGCACCCGCGGCCACGTGATGATCGAGGGCAACACCGCGGCGGCGCTGGGCTGCGTCTTCGCCGGCGCCACGGTGGGCGCCTGGTACCCGATCACGCCGTCCACGTCGCTCATGGACGCCTTCAAGGCGTTCTGCACGCGCTACCGCGTGGACCCGGAGACGGGCCGGAACAACTACCTGATCGTGCAGGCCGAGGACGAGCTCGCGGCCATCGGCGCGGTCATCGGCGCCTCCTGGAACGGCGCCCGGGCCTTCACGCCCACGAGCGGCCCCGGCATCTCGCTCATGAACGAGTTCATCGGGCTCGCGTACTACGCCGAGATCCCGGCGGTGCTGTTCGACGTGCAGCGCGTCGGCCCGTCGACGGGCATGCCGACGCGCACCCAGCAGTGCGACCTCATGGCCTGCGCCTACGCCTCCCACGGCGACACGCGCCATGTCCTGCTGTTCCCCGCGGACCCGGAGGAGTGCTTCCACTTCGCGGTGGAGGCCTTCGACCTCGCCGAGCGACTGCAGACGCCGGTCTTCGTGCTGCTGGACCTCGACATCGGCATGAACGACTGGATGATCCCGGACCTCCAGTGGGACGACGCCTACCAGCCCGACCGCGGCAAGGTGCTCACGGCGGAGCAGCTGGAGGGCATGGAAAAGTTCCACCGCTACCTCGACCCCGACGGCGACGGCATTCCCTGGCGCACCCTTCCGGGCGTCGGCAGCAAGGGCGCTTACTTCACGCGCGGTTCCGGGCACAACAAGCTCGGGAGCTACACCGAGGACTCGGCGGAGTACCAGGAGGTCATGGAGCGGCTGGTCGCCAAGTTCCGCACGGCCGCGGCCATGGTGCCGGCGGCGGTGTCGGACGGAACCGGCAAGGCGAAGCTCGGCATCGTCAGCATCGGCTCCTGCGACGGCGCGGTGCGCGAGGCGCTCGACGCGCTCCGCCGCGGCGGCGTGGCCATCGACTACCTGCGGGTGCGGGGCTTCCCGTTCGGCGCGGAGGTCGAGGCCTTCCTCGCCGCCCACGAGACGGTGTTCGTGGTCGAGCAGAACCGCGACGCGCAGCTGAAGTCCCTGCTCGTGCTGGAGACGCCGGTCGAGAAACGTAAGCTGCATTCAATACTCCACTACAGCGGCCTGCCGCTCACGGCGCAGTACGTGGTCGACGGCGTGACGGCCGCCATTTCCAGGGGGCAGGCCGCATGACCTTCATCGCCAAGCCGAAGATCCACCGCGGCGCGGTCCGCAACGAACTCGGCCTCACGCGCCGCGACTACGAGGGCGGGATGTCCACGCTCTGCGCGGGCTGCGGCCACGACTCGGTGACCGCCGCCATCGTGCAGGCCTGCTTCGAGCTGGCCCTGCCGCCGCACACCGTCGCGAAGCTCTCCGGCATCGGCTGCTCGTCGAAGACGACGGCCTACTTCGTCTCCGGCGCGCACGGATTCAACTCCGTGCACGGCCGCATGCCGGCCATCGCCGCCGGCGCGATCGCCGCCAACCGGCGGCTGCGCTACATCGGCGTCTCGGGTGACGGCGACTCGCTGTCCATCGGCCTCGGCCAGCTCGGCCACGCCGTCCGCCGCAACATCGACATGCTCTACATGCTCGAGAACAACGGCGTTTACGGGCTCACCAAGGGGCAGTTCTCCGCGTCGGCCGACGTCGGCTCGAAGTCGAAGAAGGGCGAGCGCAACGACCACGAGCCGATCGATCCCGTCCTTCTGGCGCTGTCGCTCGGGGCGACGTTCGTCGCGCGCAGTTTCTCGGGCGACAAGGAGCAGCTGGTGCCGCTGATCAAGGCAGGCCTCTCCCACCGTGGCTTCGCCCTGATCGACGTGCTGTCGCCCTGCGTGACCTTCAACGACCACGAGGGCTCGACGAAGAGCTACGCCTACGTCCGCGAGCACCTGCAGATCCCGGTGGCGGCCGACTACGTCGAGTCGCGCCGCGAGATCACCGTGGATTATGGCGAAGGCGACTCGGTGTCGGTGGAGATGCACGACGGCGCGCACATCGTGCTGCGCAAGATCGACAAGTCCTACGAGCCGACGAACCGGGCCAGGGCGCTGGCCTACGTGCAGGAGCACGCGCAGCGAAACGAGTACGTGACCGGCCTGATCTACGTCGGCACGTACCGGCGCGACTTCCACGAGCGCCACAACACCCCGGAGGAGCCGCTGAACTCTGTCCCTTACGGGAAACTGTGCCCGGGCAGCGGCGGACTGTCGGAGGTGCTCGCGCGCTACCGCTGAGGCAGCGGCTCGCCCTCGCAGCCCGCCGCGAGATCCAGCGCTGCGACCGCCTGCGCGTAGAGCGCCTGCGCGGCTTCGTGGGTCTCGCCGATGGCGGTGAGCCCGAGCTTGCCGTGTTCCGCCACGCAGCCGGGCAGGCTGAAGGCGACGCCGCGCCCGGTTACGGGGTCGAAGTACAGCCGTTCCTCGATCGCCACGATCAGGCGGGAGGGGCGCAGTCGAGCACCTGGATCGCGCCGGGCAGCACGCGCAGGCGCGCGGGAGTAGTGCCGACGATCTGCCCGTCGGCCTCGATCGTCGCGGCCGGGTTCGCCCGCATCTCCAGGCAGGCCGTGCGGGAGCTGCGCACCCAGCGTTCCCCGGCGAGCCGGCCGTCGAACAGCCTCGGCAGCCGTCGCAGGGCGGCGAGGAGCGGCAGCGGCTCCACCGTGACGATGTCGAGCAGGCCATCGTCCGCGACCGCGCCCGGCGCGAGGCGCATCCCGTTGCCGCAGTAGGCGCCGTTCGCGGCGAGCGCGACGAGCCTTGCTCCCCGCTCCTCCCGGGCGTCCGCGTGCAGGGTGAACTCGGGCGGCCGGAAGGACCACAGCGCGCGGAGCACGCCCAGCAGGTACGCGCTGCGCCGCGCCGGGCCGCGCGGCAGCGCGGCGAGGACCTCGGCGTCGATTCCGGCGCCGGCTACGTTGATGAAATGACGGTGCGGCGCGGCCGGGGTGCCGGTGAATTCGATGATGCCGACGTCGCAGCGGGCGGTTCGCCCCGCCGTCAGGCACCGGGCGAGGGCGAGGGCTTCGCGCGGCACGCCGCGGCCGCGCGCCCAGTCGTTGCCCGTGCCGAAAGGCGCGACGGCCAGCACGAGCTCGCGGCTGTCCACGCCCGGCACCGCCAGCGCGCCGTTCAGAACCTCGTGCAGCGTGCCGTCGCCGCCGACCGCCAGCAGCCGCCGGAAGCCCCGGCGGACGGCGGCGGTCGCCGCGTCCTCGCCGTCCCCGGCGTGACGTGTCACGACGGCCTCGAAGGTGAGACCCTCGACGCCGAGCGCGGCTTCGAGGGCCCGCCAGCTCCGCAGGCTGCGCCCGCTGCCGGAGGCGGGATTCACGACGACGAACCAGTCGGAACGCGGGCGCATGGCCGGGCATGATGGGCCAG
>JALORP010000033.1 GCA_025458865.1 Steroidobacteraceae bacterium
TCTGCGGCCTTCGGCGGGAGCAGCACGTCGCGGGTGCCGGTCTTGCCGGTGACGCGCAGCGTCTTGGTGCGGTGATCGTATGAGCCGCGGGTCGCGCTGGTCAGCTCGCCGGCCCGGCAGCCGGTCAGCATGGCGGCCTCGACCAGATCGCGCAGATAGCCGTCGCAGGCGTCGCGCAGGGCGGTCCGTTGCGCCTTGTCGAGGTAGATGTCCCGGCGCTTCCCGGCCTTCGCAAAGGGCTTCACGTCGCGCCATTCGCGGGCCTGGTCGGTACTGACCAGGCGGTTCCTGACCGCGAGGTTCAGCGCGGCCTTGACGTGCGTGATCTCGCGATTGATAGACGCCCGATCTAGGCCAGCTTCGATCAGCCTGTCGCGCCACGCCTCGAGGTCGCGCTTACGGAACTTCGACAGCGGGATCGCGGCCAGCGGGTCGGCCTTCACCTCGGCCTTGCGGGAAGACTTCTCGCGCCCGTAGACGCGGCGCTCGAACGTGCCGGCGGCATTGTTGGCGGCCACGTCGCCCTTCTGACGGCGCCGATCCTCGACGTACTCCTTACAGGCGGTCGCGACGGAGGCGGCCTTGCCGTCGTCCGTCCTGCCGGTGACGCCCTGGTCGCGCTCGCGGAACCAAGCGAGGGCGGCGGCGACGGCCTGGTCGTAGTCGAAGGTCGGCAGCAGCTCGCCCAGCGCCTTGTACTGCTGCTGGCCGTCCTCGTCGCGGTAACGGGCGATCCATGATCCGCCGGGCTCGCCGGCCGGCGCGGTCTTGCGGAAGCCGAGGTAGCGGCCGGTCGAGAGCTTCGTCCAGTAGGGCTCCCGGCGGGGCTCGAGGGTCTTTCTGTCGGTCTTGGTGTCCAGCCGTTTCCGTACGGCGGGGCGGGGGAGACGGGGCTTCTGTGACACGGTAGGGAACCTCGTACGGAATCCGTACGGAAATGTTACACCATGCCGCTAGTGCCGGTCATGCCGTTAATGCCCTATGAAATAAGCCATTTCAGCGGCTTAGACGTTTCCAAGTTATTGAAAACAGCCCCTTGGGCACCTTGACATGGAAGGGGTCACAGGTTCGATCCCTGTCGCGCCCACCAATAAAAACAAGAACTTGAGCCGGGAACTCTCGCGCGCGTCCCGCTTTCCCCCTATTGCTACGCCTGATCGATGCCGGACCGGGCGGCAGACGCCGTCCCCGCAGCCTGCATGGTCATCGCGTCCGGCGCAGGCGAGTAACCGGGCGCGAGCTGGCGCGCAGCAGGTCGGCGAAGGCCCGCTGGCAGTCGCGTGCAAGCTTCTCGGTGTCCGGTATCGCCGCCTGGTTTGCGACCAGTCCGAAGTCGAGCCGGCCGTCATAGCTGACGAAGGTCACGTTGAGTCCGATACCTCCGCCGATCATCGAGACCGGGTAGAAGGCCTTGAGCCTCGCGTCGCCGAGCCACGCTGGCCGGTCGGAGAAGCGCGTGTTGGACAGGACCAGGTTGGCCGTCGGCGGCAGCGCATTGACACCGAGCGCGATCGCGCCTTCCTGTGCGGCGTACAGCGCGACCGCGAGATCGAGCGCGGCATCGGGCGAAAGGCCCCGCATTTCCGCTTTCGCGGCGGCCGAGTTGTTGCTGATCCTCGCGAGGCGTCGCGCCGCGCTTTCGCCGGGTCGTCCCATGGCCACGAAGACCGCGCTGACCTTGATGGTCGCTTCAGCGTCGCCCTTGTCGCGCAGGTTCACCGGACACATGCAGACGATGGGTTGCGACGGCGGGCTGCCACGGGCGGCGAGGTAGCGGGACAGGCCGGCGTCGACGATCGCCATGGCGACATCGTTCATGGTGCCGCCGAGGGCCTTGCGAATGCGCTCGACGTCGGCCGCAGTCACGGTGAAGGACGCGAACGAGCGGCGGGCGCTGAAGGGCCGGTTGGTCGGCAGCCGTGCCGAGGAGAACAGGCGGCTGCCCTGCGGCGCATCCTCCTCGGCGGCAGGCCGCAGCAGGCCGCCGAGGCGGTGCAGCGCGAATGCGGTGAGGTCACCGAGGGCACGGGCCTGCTGGCGGCCGCCCGACACGGCGCGCAGCAGGGGGTGGCGTTTCACGGTGCTCGCGCGCCGCTTGCCGGGCGGCGAGTCCAGGCCGTAGATGGCGCGCAGGTCGCGCGCACTGGGCGCGTCGTTGAACGCGGCGGCCGTGCGCGCGAGCCCCGACACGCCGTCGATGATGGCGTGGTGTATCTGGCTGTAGAGGGCGAACCGGCCGCCGGCGAGCCCCTCTATGAACTGGATCCGGAACAGCGGCTGCTCCCGGTCGAGCGGCACTGCGTGCAGTTCCTCGACCAGCTCCCACAGTTGCGCTTCTCTGCCCGGGACGGGCAGGGCGAGGTGACGCACGTGGTAGCGCATGTCGGGCTCGGCGGCCTCACGCCAGGTGGGCCGGCCGACGACCGGGATGACGGGAACGAGGTTGAAGGGTGGCTTCGGCTCGATGGCGCGGTAGCGGGCGACGAGCCGGGCGACGTAGTCGCGCGGTGCTCCCCGGGGAGACGCGAGGATCATCAGCGCCCCCACGTGAGAGGGCTGCGTGACGCGCTCGGCCAGCAGGAACATCAGGTCCAGTGGTGGAATTCCGCGGCTCATCCTGGGTGCCTGCCTGGGCTACGATCGACAGTCTAGCGCCGTGCGCGCTGCCGGAGCGACCCGCTTGCGAACCCTGCGCCAACGTTTCCTGATGTGGTCGCTGACCCGCTTCCTGCACGCGGTGCGCAGGCGGCTGGCCCGGGACCCTTCGCCGCTGCGGGTGCGGCGCGACATGGCCGCCTTCGACCGACGCCTGGCCGGGCTGCTGAAGGCCCGGCGGTCGCCTCCGGTGGCGCTGCCGAACTGCCTCGCGCACTGGGTCGAGTCGCAGGGCGAGCACGATCGCGTGATCCTCTACCTGCACGGCGGCGCCTTCGTCGCGGCGGCGCCCAACGCCCACGGCTTGCTGCTGGAGAAGCTCTGTGAACATGCGGGCGCCCGCGGCTTCTACGTGGACTACCGGCTCGCGCCGGAGCACGCGTTCCCGGCGGCGAGTGACGACTGCCTCGACGCCTACCGTTTCCTCCTGGATTCCGGCGTGCCTCCCGGCAGCATCGCGATCGCGGGCGACTCGGCCGGCGGCAACCTGACGCTCGGAACGACGCTTCGCATCCGTGACGGGGGGCTGCCGCTGCCGGCGGCCTTGCTGATGATGTCGCCGGTGCTCGATGCGACCTTCAGCGGCGCCTCGGTGGTGCGCAACGACGGGCTCGATCCCCTGTTCCGCGCCTCCGTGTTCGAGGCGCTCGGCAGGCAGTACGTGCCCGAGGCGTCCCGCCGGGATCCCTACGTCTCACCGATCTTCGCGGATCTTTCGGGCCTGCCGCCCTCAATGGTCCTGGTTGGAAGTTCGGAACTTCTGCTCGACGACTCGGTTCGATTCGCGCAGCGCGCGCCCGGCGCCGTCCTCGAGGTCTGGCACGCGATGCCCCACGTGTTCCCGGCGATGCACGGATTGCCCGAGGCCGCGGAGGCCATTCGAGGAATGGGGGAGTTCCTGCGCCGGCACGTCGAGCCTGCGGCTGCGGCAAACCGCGGCTCGGGCCCGGAAGTGCGCTGATAGACTCGGGTCATCCGGCACGCACCGGGAGGATGGAATGCGCCAGCTGCGCGGCGACGACGCGCTGTTCCTGTACGCCGACACCGGCCACTCGAACGCCAACATCACGCTGGTCAACATCTACGACCCTTCGACCGCACCCGGCGGCAAGATCCGGTTCAAGGGGCTGCTCGCGCACATCGAGAGCCGGCTGCACCTCTCTCCGATCTTCCGCCAGAAGCTGCTGCGCGTGCCGCTCGAACTCGACTACCCGTACTGGGTCGAGGACGAGCGGTTCGACCTCGAGTACCACGTCCGGCACGTGGCGCTTCCCAAGCCCGGCGACTGGCGGCAATTCTGCATCCAGGTGTCGCGCATCCACGCGCGGCCGCTCGACGTCTCGCGGCCGCTTTGGGAGATCTACCTGGTCGAGGGGCTGGACGCCTTCCTCGACCTGCCGGCCGACAGCTTCGCCCTGTTGACCAAGATCCACCATGCCGCGATCGACCTCGATGGCGGCGCCGAGATCACCACGCTCCTGCACGACACCTCGCCGAAGGTCCGCAAGCCCGAGCCGCCCGAGCCCTGGTTCCCGGCGACGCCCCCGGGATCGCTGTCGCTGGTCGCGCGCGCGGCGCTCCACAACATCGTGTCGCCGTTCGAGGTGGCCGGGCCGCTGATGCGCGCGCTGCGTCGGCTCGGTCCGCTCGTGATCGGGGCCGTGAGCGAGGCCTTCCTGCACCCGGACCGCCAGCCCGTGACGCGCTTCAACGCCGAGGTCTCGCCGCATCGCGTGTTCGAGACGCGTCGCTTCGCGCTGGAAGAGTTCCGCGAGATCCGCGCGCTCGTGCCCGGGGCGACCGTCAACGACGTGGTGCTCGCGGTGTGCGGCGGCGCGCTGCGGCGCTACCTGGAAACGCACGACGAACTCCCGCCGGCCAGCCTCGTGGCCATCGCGCCGATCTCCATCCGCAACGCCGACACCTCGTCCCGGCAGCACTCGCTGCGCATGCTGCGCGTGCCGCTCGGCACTGACATCCCCGAGCCCGTCGAGCGGCTACGTCAGCTGCACGCCCACACCTCGGGCCTCGACGACATGGCCCAGGCGATCGGGGCGCGCGAGTTGACTGACCTCAGCAAGCACGCCCCGGCGCGCACGCTCGCCACGACCGCGCGGCTCCTTTCCGGCGCGGCCCTCGGCGTCGGCCAATACGCGCCGCTGGCGAACTGCACGGTGACCAACGTGCCAGGCCCGGCCGTCCCGCTGTACCTCAACGGCGCGCGGATGACCTACTTCTCGGCCATCATGCCGATCACCGACGGCATGGGGCTGGTGTTCGCCGTCACCAGCCACGAGGGGCGCGTCGTGATATCGCCGACCTCCTGCCGCGAGCTGATGCCGGATCCGGAGTTCTTCGCCCTGTGCATCCGCGAGGTCTTCCAGGAGTACCTGGACCTTGCGCGCGCAGCGGCCCGGGCGCGCCCGAAAAAGCGCAAGCAGGCGCTGGCGCGCAAGCGCAAGGCTGCGGGCGCACGCCGCGCGCGGAAGCGGTCTACGGCGTGAGACAGGGGACGTCCCTTGTTTCCCGCGACGGGGAAACGGGGGCGCTGGGCGTTTCCAGGCCTGGCGACGGCGCTTCGGCCCGACTCCCGGACCGGACAGGTTTGCGTCGCTCCTGGGAGGACCCCGCTAGGCGGGCTTGGGTAGCGCGATCATCCGCTCGTAGAGCTTGCCGAGGCGGCCGTGGGGGACGAACTTGCGCCAGCGGCCCTCCGGCTGGCTGAGCCGGTCCGCCAGCAGCCACAGCACGACGGGATTGACGCCGAGCCCGCAGTGGCTGCCGGGGACGGCGATGTTCTCGTGGCGCGGGACGTCCGCCGGGATCACGGCCGCGTGGGGGGGCACGACGCCGTCGGTCTCGGTGTAGATGCAGGTCGAGGGCACCGGCGGTGGCGCCTTGAGCAGCTTCGCGCGGGCCTGCGCCAGGTGCGCGATGGGTCCGAGCGGGTGCGCGATCCAGCGGTAGAGCACCTTGACCGTCGTGGGGGCCTCGACTTCGACGGGGTTCATCTGCATCGGGCTGCCGAGCGAGATGACCGTGCGCACGCACTCGGGCGCCCGGTGGGCGATGTCGAAGGCGAAGACGCCGCCGAGGCTCCAGCCCACGACCGAGACCTTGCGGCCGGCCCGGTGGTGCATGTGCCGGACCTTCTGCTCCAGCGCCGCGACGAACTTGCGCTGGAAGCCGCGGTTGCGGCCGAGGCCCCAGGTCTCGACCTGGTAGCCGCGGGAGCGCAGGTACAGCGCGAGGGGTCCGAGCGTCGCATCGCCGACGGCGAATCCGGGCAGCAGGAGCACAGGATGGCCGTCGCCGGCGGGCGCAGTGGACAGGATCGGCCAGCTCAGGGGCAGGCTGCCGAATTCCAGCAGCGCCCGCCACTCGAGCAGGGTGTAGAGGCGGCTCGGCGGTCCCTGCCGTACCGGGCCAGCTGACATCAGTGAACCCCCCAGGCCGGTCCACTCGGGACCTCCTGAGGCAGAGCCTAGCGCATGAGCAGTTGCTCGAGCGACTCCGCAGTTCACGCAGTGGCCGCCACTCACGGCCTGCCGGTCCCGTCCCTGCGTCAAACCGCGGCCGCCGTGCTACGATTTGCGGCTTTCCGGAGCGAACGGCTTCCGGGCCGGCGCGGCCCGCCAGCGTGCGGTCTCGAGCAACGTGGAGTCGACAGAATGCCCGTGATCACGCTGCCGGACGGCAGCCAGAGACAGTACGAGCAGCCGGTGACGGTCGCGGAGGTCGCGGCCAGCATCGGTGCGGGACTCGCGCGCGCCGCGCTCGCGGGCGAGGTGGACGGGCGCATGGTGGACACGTCCTGCCGGATCGAGAAGGACGCGCGCCTGCGCATCATCACGACCCGCGACCCCGAGGGTCTCGAGGTCATTCGCCACTCGACCGCGCACCTGCTGGCGCAGGCGGTCCAGTCCATCTACCCCGACGCCCAGGTCACCATCGGCCCGGTCATCGAGGACGGGTTCTATTACGACTTCGCGTCCAAGCGGCCCTTCACGCCCGAGGATCTCGAGAAGTTCGAGGCCCGCATGAAGGAGCTCGCTGCGGCCGACCTGCCGGTGCATCGCCGCGTGCTGCCGCGCGACGAGGCTGCCCGGCACTTCCGCGCGATCGGCGAGGAATACAAGGCGAAGATCATCGAGGACATCCCGGCGGGCGAGGACATCTCGCTCTATGGGCAGGGTGACTGGGAGGATCTCTGCCGCGGTCCGCACGTGCCGAGCACGGGGAAGCTCGGGGCTTTCAAGCTGATGAAGGTCGCGGGCGCCTACTGGCGCGGCGACTCGAAGAACGAGATGCTCCAGCGGGTCTACGGCACGGCCTGGCCCGACGAGAAGCAGCTCAAGGCCTATCTCCACCGCCTCGAGGAGGCGGAGAAGCGCGACCACCGCCGCCTCGGGCGGGAACTCGACCTGTTCCACCAGCAGGACGAGGCCGTGGGCAGCGTGTTCTGGCACGCGAAAGGCTGGACGCTGTGGCGGACGATCGAGCAGTACGTCCGGGACCGGCTGGTCCTCGCGGGCTACGTCGAGGTGAAGACGCCGCAGCTGCTGGACCGCGTGCTGTGGGAGAAGTCGGGGCACTGGGAGGCCTACCGCCCGAACATGTTCATCGCCGAGTCCGAGGATCGCTTCCTCGCCGTCAAGCCGATGAACTGCCCGGGCCACGCGCTCATCTTCAAGCAGGGGATCAAGTCCTACCGCGACCTGCCGCTGCGCATGGCGGAATTCGGCGCCTGCCACCGCAACGAGCCGTCGGGCGCGCTGCACGGCCTGATGCGCGTGCGCGCCTTCACGCAGGACGACGCCCACATCTTCTGCACGGAAGACCAGATCAATGCCGAGACGGTCGCGTTCTGCGACCTGCTGAAGGGCATCTATGCGGACTTCGGCTTCACCGAGGTGCGGGTGAAGTTCTCCGACCGTCCGGAACATCGGGTGGGCAGCGACGAGACCTGGGACAAGGCCGAAGGCGCCCTGCGCGCCGCGGTCGAGGCCGCCGGGCTCGAGTACACCATGAACCCGGGCGAGGGCGCCTTCTACGGCCCGAAGCTGGAGTTCGTGCTCAAGGACGCCATCGGCCGGGACTGGCAGTGCGGCACGCTGCAGCTGGATTTCCAGCTTGCCGGCCGGCTGGGCGCGGAGTACGTAGCCGAGGACGGCGAGCGCCGGCACCCGGTCATCCTGCATCGCGCCATTCTGGGCTCGTTCGAACGGTTTATCGGGATCCTGATCGAGAATTACGCCGGCAAGCTGCCCCCCTGGCTCGCGCCGGTGCAGGCCGTTGTGATGAATATCACCTCCCGGCAGGAGGCCTTTGTCGTGGAGGCTGCGGAAATCCTTAAGAATCAGGGGCTTCGCGTGGAGACCGACTTGCGCAACGAGAAAGTCGGCTATAAAATCCGCGAACATACGCTGGCCCGCGTCCCGTTCCTGCTCGTGGCAGGCGACCGGGAGGTGGAGTCCAGAACGCTGGCCGTGCGCACGCGATCCGGCAAGGATCTCGGTACGCTGCCTCTCGACGAGGTAGCCGCCATGATCGCCCGGGATGTCGCGAGCCGCGGCCGTACTTTGTTGGAGGACTGAAGTATTTCAACGAGCAAGCGCACCCGGCGCAACGACGACATCACCTCGCCGCAGCTGCGAGTGATTGATGCCAACGGCCAGATGCTCGGCATCCTGGACCGCGCCGAGGCCCTGCAGATGGCTGCAGGACAGGAGATGGACCTGGTGGAAGTTTCGCCGATGGCGGAGCCGCCGGTCTGCCGGATCATGGACTACGGCAAGTTCCTGTTCGAGCAGAACAAGAAGGCGCATTCGGCTAAGCGCAAGCAGAAGCAGGTGCAGGTCAAGGAAGTGAAGTTCCGGCCTGGCACCGAGGAAGCGGACTACCAGGTCAAGCTGCGCAACCTGATCCGCTTCCTGACCGATGGAGACAAGGCCAAGGTGACCCTGAGGTTCCGCGGCCGCGAGATGGCCCACACCGAAGTGGGCCGCAGGCTCCTGGACAGGCTGGTGACCGACCTCGCCGAGATCGGCCAAGTCGAGCAGCATCCGTCCATGGAAGGCCGCCAGATGGTGATGATCATCGGCGGCAAGAAGAAGTGATCGCCGGCGAGGTGCCGGTACGACACAAGTGAACGGCGGCTTGCCGCCGGGAACGCCTCCAGCCCGGGTTCGCCCGGTGTGAAGAGGTCATAACAGGAGATCGAGATGCCCAAGTTGAAGACCAACCGGGCTGCGGCGAAGCGTTTTCGCAAGACTGCGAAGGGCTTCAAGCGCGCGCAGTCCCACCGTCGCCACATTCTCACGAAGAAGCCCAGCAAGCGGAAGCGCCAGCTCGGCACCGGCAAGATGGTGCACGAGACGGACGTCGGCCGGCTCGAAAAGCTGATGCCCAACGCCTGAACAGCACGCTGAAACGAGGAGAATGACATGGCACGAGTGAAGCGTGGCGTCATCGCCAGCCGCCGCCACAAGAAGGTCCTGGCCAAGGCCAAGGGTTACTACAACGCGCGCCGCAAGATCTATCGCGTCGCCAAGCAGGCCGTCATCAAGGCGGGCCAGTACGCGTATGCGGGCCGCCGCCTGAAGAAGCGCGACTACCGCG
The DNA here is from genome assembly GCA_025458865.1 of Steroidobacteraceae bacterium. Lineage (GTDB taxonomy): Bacteria > Pseudomonadota > Gammaproteobacteria > Steroidobacterales > Steroidobacteraceae > SG8-30. The sequence goes on from JALORP010000033.1 coordinate 9,277, forward strand.
CCCTGTGGGTGCAGCGCATCAACGCGGGCGCGCGCGCCTGCGGCCTGTCCTACAGCCGCCTCATCAACGGCCTGAAGAAGGCTGGGATCGAGATCGACCGCAAGGTGCTCGCGGACCTCGCGGTGCAGGACATGGCGGCGTTCGCGAAGATCGCCGAGCAGGCCAAGGCCGCGCTCGCGGCCCAGTAAGACCGCCGGCGGCACCGCCAGTCGAGCCTGGCGCCGGGCGAGCAGTCCGGCGCCAGGCCTCCCTTGGCGCGGAGGAGGCCCCCTTGCAGGACCTGGAGAGCCTGTCGGCGCGTGCCCTCGCCGACATCGAAGCGAGCACCGACCTGGCGGCGCTCGATGCCGTGCGCGTGGCCGTGCTCGGCAAGAAGGGTTCGCTGACCGCGCTGCTGAAGTCCCTGGGCTCGCTCGAGCCGGAGGCACGCCGCACGGCCGGCCAGGCGATCAATGGCGCGCGGGATGCGATCACCTCGGCGCTGGAGGCCCGGCGCGAGCGGCTGGAGAGCGAGGCGCTAGCGCAGTCGCTCGCGACCGGCGCAGTGGACGTCACGCTGCCGGGCCGGGGCGAGGAACAGGGCGGGCTGCACCCGGTGGTGCGCACCCAGACGCGCATCGAGGAGATCTTCCGGCGCGCCGGCTTCGAGATCGCCGAGGGCCCCGAAGTCGAGGACGACTTCCACAACTTCGAGGCGCTCAACGTGCCCGCGGATCATCCTGCGCGGGCGATGCACGACACGTTCTATTTTCCGGACGGACGCCTGCTGCGCACCCACACCTCGCCGGTGCAGATCCGCGCGATGCGCGGAAGCCCGATGCCGCTTCGGATCATCGCGCCCGGGCGCGTGTATCGCTGCGACTCGGACGTCACCCACACGCCGATGTTCCACCAGGTCGAGGGACTCGTCGTGGACGAAGGCATCAGCTTCGCCAACCTCAAGGCGGTGCTGCGTCACTTCGTCGAACAGTTCTTCGAGAAGCCGCGCGATCTTCGTTTCCGCGCCTCCTACTTCCCGTTCACCGAGCCTTCCGCCGAGGTGGACATCCAGTGCGTGTTCTGCGACGGATCCGGCTGCCGGGTCTGCAAGCAGACCGGCTGGCTCGAGGTGCTCGGCTGCGGGATGGTGCACCCCAACGTCTTTCGCGCGTGCGGCGTCGATCCGGAGCGCTGGCAGGGCTACGCCTTCGGCATGGGCGTCGAGCGGCTCGCCATGCTGCGCTATTCGGTCAACGACCTGCGGCTGTTCTTCGAGAACGACCTGCGGTTCCTACAGCAGTTCAACCGGGGATGAGCGGTGAAGGTCAGCATCGATTGGCTGCGCGAGTGGGTTGACGCGGGCTGGGACACGGCCACGCTTGCCGCCCGCCTTACGATGGCGGGCCTCGAGGTCGAGGGCATCGAGCCTGCCTGCGCGCCGTTCACCGGTATCGTCGTGGGCGAGGTCGTCGCCTGCGAGCGCCACCCGGACGCGGACAAGCTCACCGTCTGCACGGTCCACGACGGCTCGGCCGCGCCGCTGCAGGTGGTGTGCGGAGCGCCGAATGTCCGGCCGGGCCTGCGATCGGCCTTCGCGCGCGTCGGCGCCGAGCTGCCCGGCGGCCTCAGGATCAAGCGCGCCAGGCTGCGCGGCGTGGAGTCGAACGGCATGCTCTGCTCCGCGCGTGAGCTGGGGCTCGGCGAGGGCCACGCCGGGATCATCGAGCTGCCCGCGGAACTGGCAGTCGGCCAGGACCTGCGCGCGGCGCTTGCGCTCGATGACGAGGTGCTGGAGATCAACGTCACGCCGAACCGCGGCGACGCGCTCTCCGTGCTCGGCGTCGCGCGCGACGTCGCGGCGCTCGCGGCCGCGAAGCTCGCTCCGGTGCCGGCGGAGCCGGTGACCGCAGCCATCAAGGAGCGCTTCGAGGTGCGCCTGTCGGCGCCGGCGGCGTGCCCGCGGTTCGCTGGTCGCGTGATCCGGGGCCTGCGCGCCGATGCACGCACGCCGATCTGGATGTGCGAACGCCTGCGCCGGGCGGGGCTCAGGCCCATCAGCCCGGTCGTGGATGTCACCAACTACGTGATGCTCGAGCTGGGGCAGCCGATGCACGCCTACGACCTCAGGCGGCTCCACGGGTACATCGATGTCCGTTGGGCGCGCGAAGGCGAGGAACTCGCGCTGCTCGACGGCCGGACCGCGAAGCTGGAGCCGGACGTGCTGGTCATCGCGGATGCCGCCGGTCCCGTCGGGGTCGCGGGCATCATGGGCGGCGAGCGAAGCGGCATCGACGAAGGCACCACCGACGTCTTCCTGGAGGTCGCCTACTTCGCGCCCGACGCGATCGCCGGCCGCGCCCGGCGCCTCGGCATGCAGACCGACGCCTCCCAGCGCTTCGAGCGCGGGGTGGACCCGAAGCTTCAGGAGCGCGCCCTCGACCGTGCCACGAGGCTCATGCTGGACATCGCAGGCGGCCAGGCCGGGCCGGCCGTGCTCACGCAGGTCGAGGCCGAGTTGCCGCGGCGGCCGAGCGTGCAGCTCGAGGTCGCGCGCATCGGCCGGCTGCTCGGCGTCGAGGTGCCGCGCCACGAGGTGGAGGCGATGCTGCGCCGCCTCGGCATGCAGGTCGCCGGTGCGGGCGAAACGCTGGGCGTGATCCCGCCCAGCCACCGGTTCGACGTCTCGCTGCCGCAGGACGTGATCGAGGAAGTGGCGCGGCTCTACGGGTACGACCGCATCCCCGAATCCGATGCTCCGATGCCCCAGGTCCCTCGGCCGGCGACGGAACAGCGCGTGGCGCGCGAGCGCCTGGCGCTCCAGCTGGCCGACCGGGGCTACCAGCAGGCCGTGACCTACAGCTTCGTTGCTCCGGCCATGCAGCGCCTGCTGGACCCCTCGGGGGAAAGCCTCGCGCTGTCGAACCCGATCTCGGCGGATCTGGCGGTGATGCGCAGCTCGCTCTGGCCGGGACTGGTTCAGGCGCTGATCGAGAACGTGCGCCGCCAGCAGGATCGGGTCCGGCTGTTCGAGATCGGAACGCGCTTCATCGTCACGGGTGGCGCGCTTACCGAGCGACAGTCCATCGCCGGGCTGGCCTGGGGGCGGGCCGTCCCAGAGCAGTGGGGCATGCCGTCGCGCGAGACGGACTTCTTCGACGTGAAGGGCGACGTGCAGGCGCTGTTCGCGCTGACGGGACAGCGTGACCCTGGCTACGTCGCCGATGCGTTACCTTGCCTGCACCCGGGCCGCAGCGCGCGGGTGACCGGTGCGTCCGGCACGCTCGGCTGGATCGGTGAGTTGCACCCGGACCTGTGCCGCAAGCTCGAATTGCGCCAGCCGCCGATCGTCTTTGAATTGGATGTCGAATCGAGCTTCAGAGCGCAACTTCCTGTTTTTATTGAGATATCTCGCTATCCTCAGGTTCGGCGCGACCTGGCGGTGGTGGTGCCGGAGGCTGTCAGCTTCGATCAGATTCGTAGTGTTGTCCTGGCCGCTGCAGCGGGCAGCCTCCGCGAATTGCGGCTGTTCGACGTCTACCGGGGGCAAGGTATAGAACCCGGTGCAAAAAGTGTCGCTTTAGGATTGATTTTGCAGGAAAGATCTCGCACGCTTACGGACGCAGACGGGGATGCGGTCGTCGCGGCCGTGATAGCTCGCCTCAGAAGCGAGCTCGGAGCCAGTATCAGGGACCACGCGTGATGGCGTTGACCAAAGCGGAAATCGCCGAGGCGCTCTTCAACCAGCTCGGCCTGAACAAGCGCGAGGCGCGCGAGCTGGTCGACCTGTTCTTCGAGGAGATCCGCGCCGCGCTGGCGACGGGCCAGCAGGTCAAGCTGTCCGGGTTCGGCAACTTCGACCTGCGTGACAAGAACCAGCGCCCCGGGCGCAATCCGAAGACCGGCGAGGAGATCCCGATTTCCGCGCGCCGGGTGGTCACCTTCCGTCCCGGCCAGAAACTGAAGGCCAGGGTCGAGGCGTATGCTGGAACCAAGCCACAATAAGGATCTGCCGCCGATCCCGGCCAAGCGCTACTTCACCATCGGCGAAGTCAGCGAGTTGTGCGCGGTGAAGCCGCATGTCCTGCGCTACTGGGAGCAGGAGTTCCCGCAGCTCAAGCCCGTCAAGCGCAGGGGCAACCGCCGTTACTACCAGCGCCAGGACGTGATGATCATCCGCCAGATCCGGGCCCTGCTGTACGACCAGGGCTTCACGATCGGCGGCGCGCGCAACCGGCTCGAGGGCGAAGAGGCGCGCGAGGACGTGTCCCACAGCCAGCAGGTCATCCGCCAGCTGCGCGTCGAGCTCGAGGACATCCTCAGGCTCCTGCGGCGCTGAGGCGCCACATCGGCTATCATTTGTCCCCTGCGTCGGCGTGGCCGGCGCTCGAAGCAAACCCCCGGTCGGAGCGTGGCGCAGCCTGGTAGCGCACTTGCATGGGGTGCAAGGGGTCGCGAGTTCGAATCTCGCCGCTCCGACCATTTACGATCGATACTCCACAGCAGCCGCCTCAGGGCGGCTGTTGCTTCGTGGGAGCGCGCACGCGCAATGGCCGCGAACGGGCCGGGCGCATCGTCGGAGGATGGACCTGATGGGCCGACTGCTGCTGCTGGTGATCCTCGTCGTCGTCCTGCTCGCGGTGTGGCGGCTCTGGCTCGGCAGGCGTCGCTGAAAGGCCCGCAGCGCTCAGGTCCAGGCCGTCTCCGACAGGGGTAGCCTGCGCACCGGTTTGCCGGTGAGCGCGAACAGGGCGTTGGCCACCGCCGGTGCGATCGGCGGCAGCGGCGGCTCGCCGACGCCGCCCATCGCCTCGCCCGACTCGATGATCACCGTCTCGATGCTCTCGGGCGAGTCGGCGATCCTCAGCAAACGGTAGGTGTCGAAGTTGTCGTCCGCAGCGCCGCCGTCGGCGATGCGCACCTGCTCGCGCAGGGCGGCGGACAGGCCCTGCACGATGCCGCCCTCGACCTGGGAACGCACGCCATCCGGCAGCACGACCGACCCGCAGTCGAGCGCGCAGACGACGCGGTGGACGAACGGCCGTCCATTTCGCAGCGAGACTTCCGCGACTTCGGCGCACAGGGAGCCGTAGCTCTCGACGTAGGCCATGCCGCGGGCGCGGCCGGCGGGAAGCGGCGTTCCCCAGCCGGCGGCCTTCGCCACCGTGTCGATGACGTTGAGCGCCCGCGCGTCGTGTGCGAGCAGTTCACGGCGCAGCTGCCAGGGATCCTTCGCCAGCGCTCTCGCCAGTTCGTCGAGGAAGCACTCGAGGAAATAGCCGTTCTGCGTGGCGCCGACGGCGCGCCAGGGGGCCATTGGCACGGGCTGGTCCACGCGAACCCAGTCCACGCGGTAGGCGCCGGTGCGGTAGCGGGTGTCTCGCAGGCACTGCACCGACGAGCCATCGAGCTGCCCCTCCGGTAGCCCGCTCGGCGAGAAGCTTGCCCCGAGCGCCGGGCCGGCCGTGCGGATGCTGATGGCAGTCACGCGTCCTTCGGCGTCCCTTGCGGCCCTGAGGCGCGCGACCTGCGCCGGCCGGTACCAGCCCTGCGCCATCTCGTCCTCGCGGCGCCAGAAGAACTTTACCGGCCGCTGCAACTCCATCGCGGTGCGCACCGCACCGGGCACGCCATCCGACCCGAGCCGCCGGCCGAAGCCGCCGCCGAGCAGCGTGGTGTGGATCCTGATCCGCTCCGGCGGCAGTCCCGAGGCCTGCGCGGCGGCATCGCGGAACCGGTCCTGGGCCTGGCTGGGCGCCCACAGGTGCAGCACGCCGTCGGCATCGAGTTCCAGCGTGCAGGTCCACGGCTCCATGGGCGCGTGGGACAGGTAGGGCGCCTCGTAGACCGCCTCGAAGGTCCCCGCCGCGGCGGCGAAGGTGGCCGCGACGTCGCCGTCGTTGCGTGCCTCGATCGCGCGCGCGTCGGCATCGAGGCCCGCGCGCATCTGCCGCGAGATCGTGGCGGAATCCAGCTTGTCGTGTGCCGTGGCGCGGAAGCGGATGGCGAGCGCCTCGGCGCCGCGGATCGCGGACCAGCTGTCGCCCGCGACGACGGCGGCGCCGCCGGGGATCGGTATCACCCGCTGCACGCCGGGGATCGCGAGCGCCGGCGCGGGATCCATGGATTCGAGCTCGGCGCCGAACACCGGGCTCAGGCGAGCGCAGGCGTAGACCATGCCCGGCCGCACGACGTCCGACGCGAAGACCGGCTCGCCGCGCACCTTGGCCGGGATGTCCACGCGCGGCACCTTGTGCCCGACATGGCGCCGGCTCGAGGCAGGGAGAAGCCTAGGCTCAGCCGGGGGCGTCATCGTCGCGGCGTCGGCGACGAGCGCGGCGAACGCCAGGCGCCGGCCGCTCGCCGCGTGCACTACCTCGGCCGCCTCCACGGCGAGTTCGCCGGCAGGGACGCCGAGTTGTTGCGCGGCGGCGGCCGTCAGCATCTCGCGCGCCTGCGCCGCGGCCTTGCGCAGCGGCTCGTGCCAGCCGCGCACGCCCCAGGAGCCGCCCGAGGACATGGAGCCGTTGCGGCGGAACGGGTCCGACGGCTCCGCGGTCTCGACGCGCACGCGCTCGATCGGCACGCCGAGCTCGTCGGCGACGATGACGGCGTGGCCGGTGTGCGTGCCTTGGCCCATCTCGGTCGTTGGCGAATAGAGCGTCACCGTGCCATCGGCGCCGACGCCCAGGTACGCGGTGACGTTGCCGGGCCCTGCGGGCCGGGACTGCGTGGAGCAGGCGGCGTGCAACGGCACCGTCAAGGCGACGAGCAGGCCGCCGCTGCCGGCGAGGAACTGGCGGCGGTCGATCATGACTGGGACTCCTTCGCGCGCGAGAGTTCAGCGGCTCGCAGCACCGCGGCCTCGATGCGCGGGTAGGTGCCGCAGCGGCACAGCACGCCGGTCATGCCCTCGCGAACCTGCTCGCGCGACGGGGAGGGGTTTCGCGCGAGCAGCGCCGCGGCCTGCATCACCTGGCCGCACTGGCAGTAGCCGCACTGCGGGACCTGCAGTTCGATCCAGGCCTGCTGCACCGGGTGTTCGCCGCCGAGTCCCTCGATCGTCGTGATGCGCTTGCCCGCGACCGTCGCGACCGGCACCACGCAGGATCGCACCGGAGCGCCGTCCAGGTGGACCGTGCAGGTTCCGCAGGCCGAAATGCCGCAGCCGTATTTCGCGCCCGGAAGTCCGAGAAGGTCGCGCAGCGCCCACAGCAGGGGCATCTCGGGGTCGGCCTCGAACGAGCGGGCCTCGCCGTTGATCTGGCATTCGATTTTCATTCACGTCTCCTTGACGGCCGGGCGGGGTCCGCGGCGGCGGCGGCAGAGCCCCGGGCCATGCCCGGGACAAGGGTAGCCCGGATCGGCGATGGGAGGAACCCGACGCGGCGGGACGTAAACTTCCCCATGCGCCGGCGGGCGGACGGCGGGAAACTGCGTCGAACGGATGTCGTCGGGCCGCTGGCCTGCGTGAAAGCCCGGGTATTGCCGTCTAAGTGACCGGAGGTGAACGGCGATGAGAGTCTTCCGCGACCGGCGGGAGGCGGGGCGGGCGCTGGCGGCGGCGCTGGCCGGCGAGTCGGACGCCCAGCCGGTGGTGCTCGGGCTTGCGCGCGGCGGCGTGCCGGTTGCAGCCGAGATCGCCGCGGCGCTGGGCGCGCCGCTCGACGTGTTCGTCGTGCGCAAGCTCGGCGTGCCGTGGCAGCCGGAACTCGCCATGGGCGCGATCGCCACGGGTGGCGTGCTGGTCCGCAACGAGGACGTGCTCGCGAGCCTGCCGCGGGCCGAGGCGGCCCTCGAGAGTGTGCGACAGCGGGAATCGGCGGCACTGTCCGCGCGCGAGCGGCTCTATCGCGGCTCGCGGCAGGCCGTGCCCGTGGCGGGACGCCGCGTGATCGTCGCCGACGACGGCCTGGCCACTGGCTCGTCCATGATCGCGGCGGTGCGCGCCCTGCGTGCAGCCGGCGCTGCGTCCATCGTCGTCGCGGTGCCGGTGGGCCCGCCCGACACCTGCCGGCGCATCGAGGCGCTCTGCGACCGGCTGGTGTGCCTGGAGCAGCCCCGCTGGTTCATGGCGGTGGGCCAGTGGTACGAGGATTTCGGGCAGACCGAGGACGAGGAAGTGAGCGGGCTGCTCGAGGCGGCCGCGCGGGCTCAGCCGGCGCTGCGCGGCTCGACGCCGGGGGCGAAGGGCTGAGTCTCGAGGGCTACGGCCGCCGCTACCTCCGGAAGGGGCCGGTAGCGCGCGAATGGGGCGGGCATGCGGCGCGGCTTGCCGGTCTGGAGATCGATGCAGACGTAGTGCACCAGCGCGCGCAGCAGGGTGCGCCCGTCGGCGGGCCGGATCATCTGGAAGCGGCGCGATACCCGCAGGCGGCCGTCGGCGTGCACGATCCAGGTGCCCACCTCGATGCGGTCGGCCTCGAAGGCGGGGGCGAGGTAGTTCACCTGCGTGCGCCAAACCGCCATGCCGCAGCGGTCGCGGATGCAGTCGCCGGCGGGCAGGCCGAGCGCGGACGAATGCGACCACGCGCAGTGGTCGAGCCAGCGCACGTACACGGCATTGTTCACGTGGCCGTACCCGTCGATGTCGTCGGTCGCCGCCACGACCGGATGCAGGTGCGGCGAGGGCAGGTCCCAGGCGTCCAAGGCGTCAGCGGTGCAGCAGGCGGGTCACGAGCTGGAAGAGCTTGCCGTATGGAGGCCGCAGCAGCGCCGAGCCGGACAGCCGGCTGTCGTAGTAGATCGGCTTGGCCTGCGAGAAGGTCCTGAATCCCTCGCTGCCGTGATAGGCGCCGATGCCGCTCGGGCCGACGCCGCCGAAGGGCAGGTCCTCCTGCGCGAAGTGCAGCAGCGTGTTGTTCACGGTCACGCCTCCGGAGATCGTCTCTCGCAGCACGCGCTTGCGTCCCTCGCCGCCGCCGAAATAGTAGAGCGCGAGCGGGTGGGAGCGTTCGCGCACGAAGGCGATGGCCTCACCCACTTCGCCATAGGGCACGACCGGCAGGATGGGGCCGAAGATCTCCTCCCGCATGACCCGCATGTCGGCGCTGACGGCCGTGAGCGCAACCGGCGAGAAACGCCGTCGCGCGGCGTCCGACTCGTCGGGGTGCAGTTTGTGGACTGTTGCGCCCTTGAGCCGGGCTTCCTCGACGTACCCGGCGAGGCGCCCGAAGTGACGGTCGTTGATGATCGAGGTGTAGTCGAGGTTGTCGACCAGCGCGGGATACAGCCGCAGCGTCGCGTCGCGGCACGCCGCGATGAACGCATCGACCGACGCGGCCGGCACGAGGGCGTAATCCGGCGCGATGCAGGTCTGTCCGCCGTTGGCCAGCTTGCCGTGCATGATCCGGCGCGCGGCCTCCGCGACGTCGAAGTCGCCGCCTACGATGACGGGCGACTTGCCGCCGAGTTCGAGCGTGACCGGCGTCAGGTTCTCGGCCGCGCTCTTCATCACCTCGCGACCCACCGGCGTGGAGCCGGTGAAGAGCAGGTGGTCGAAGGGCAGCGAAGTGAAGCGCCGCGCCACCTCGACCCCTCCGTTGACGACCGTCATCTCGGTCGGTTCGAACGCCTCGGCGATCATCTGCTCGAACAGCGCCCCGATGCGCGGCGTGTACTCGGACATCTTGACCATGACCCGGTTGCCGGCGGCCAGCGCGGGAATGCTCGGGCCGACGGCGAGGGACAAGGGGTAGTTCCAGGGGACGACGATGCCGATGACGCCGAGCGGCTGGTGCGTGACCACGGCGCGCCCAGGCAGGCTCCACCAGGCCACGCCCCGGCGCCGGGGTCGCATCCACTTGCGCAGCTCGCTGCGCGCATGGCGGATGCCCTCGATGCACATGAATTGCTCGAACAGCAGTGTCTCGTCGTGCGAGCGATGCCCGAAGTCCTCCGCGATGGCGCGGCGAATGTCCGCCTCGTGCCGGCGCAGCGCCTGCTCGAGCCGGTCGAGGCGGTCGCGCCGGCGCTCGGGCGTGGGATAAGCCTCGCCCGCAAAAGCGCGCCGCTGGGCCTCGAAACGCCGCTCGAGATCCTCGACCCCGGTTGCGGCGATCAGTGACTGGATACTTTCGGCGGCCATGGAATCGTCCCGGTCCGCGCTGGCGATGCCAGCGACGTCGAGAGTATGCGTTGCGGATCCCGCAGGCGCATCCGCGCTGGCTGCAGGCCGGGACCGCCTCGCTCCGGTGGCCCCGCTGGCTATCCAGCCGCAACCCGCGCAGTAACATGCGGTCGCCGCACTCGACGGGGCAATAATACCGCGCAAGCCATATCATTGGCGCGATCAAGCGTCGTTCGAAGGCCACGCTTTCCGGGCAGTGCAACGGGCTGTCCCGGCCGGCAGGCTGGGTTCTGCTGTCGGCCGGCGCGCAGCCGGCGAGGGGGGGTGCATGAAGATCGGTTGTCCGAAGGAGATCAAGGTCCACGAGTACCGCGTCGGGCTGGTGCCCGCGGGCGTTCGCGAGCTAGTGGCAGACGGCCACGAGATCTACGTCCAGGCCCAGGCCGGCGCCGGCATCGGCATCGACGACGCCGCGTATGTCGCGGCCGGCGCGAAGATCCTTCCGGACGCGCGCGCGGTGTTCGACGCCGTGGACATGGTCGTCAAGGTGAAGGAGCCGCAGGCCGGCGAGTGCGCCATGCTGCGCGACGGCCAGCTGCTGTTTACCTACCTGCACCTCGCCGCCGATCCGGACCAGGCCGCCGGCCTCGTCAAGTCAGGATGCACCGCCATCGCCTACGAGACCGTCGCCGCCACGGACGGCTCACTGCCGCTGCTGACGCCGATGTCGGAAGTGGCGGGCCGCATGTCCATCCAGGTCGGCGCCACGGCGCTGCAGAAGGCCTACGGCGGGTTCGGCGTGCTGCTCGGCGGCGTGCCGGGCGTCCAGCCGGCGAAGGTCGTGATCCTCGGCGGCGGTGTCTCCGGCACCAACGCTGCCCAGATGGCGGTCGGCATGGGGGCGCAGGTGACGGTGGTGGACCGTTCGCTCAAGCGCCTGCGCGAGCTCGACGTCCAGTTCGGCAATGCGGTCTACACCGCGTATTCCACGATGGAGACCATCGAGAAGCTGGTCATCCAGGCCGACCTGGTGATCGGGGCGGTGCTGGTTGCCGGGGCCGCGGCGCCGAAGCTGGTGACGCGCGAGATGGTGTCGCGAATGGAGAAGGGCGGTGTGCTGGTGGACATCTCCATCGACCAGGGTGGCTGCTTCGAGACGAGCCGGCCGACCACGCACGCGGAGCCCACGTACTCCGTGGACGGCGTCATCCACTATTGCGTGACGAACATGCCGGGCGCGGTCCCGCGCACCTCGACCTTCGCGCTGACCAACGCGACGCTGCCCTACGTCAAGGCGCTCGCGAACCTTGGCTGGCGCGAGGCGCTGAGGCGTGACCCCGGGTTCGCACGCGGCCTCAACGTGCACGCCGGCAAGGTGACCCACAAGGCGGTGGCACGTGACCTCGGCTATGAATTCGCAGCCATCGACTTCGAATAGGTGACCGATGAGCGTTTCGCCAGGTGACCCGATCGCACGATTCGAGGAGTGGCTCGCCGAGGCCACACGGAGTGAGCCTTCGGACCCGACGGCGGCCTCGCTCGCGACCGCGACACCGGACGGCGCCCCCTCGGTGAGGATGGTCCTGCTGCGCGGCTACGACGCGCGTGGCTTCGTCTTCTACACGAATCTTCGCAGCCGGAAGGCGGATGAACTCGACGCGAACCCGCGGGCGGCACTGTGCCTGCACTGGAAGAGCCTCGAGCGCCAGGTCCGCATCGAGGGCACGGTCGAGCGGGTCACGGACGCGGAGGCCGATGCCTACTTCGCCAGCCGCGCGCGGGATTCGCGCATCGGCGCCTGGGCGTCGAAACAGTCGCAGGTTCTCACCGGTCGGTTCGAGCTGGAACGGCGGGTCGCGCAGGTGCTGATGCGCTACCCTGTCGGCGACGTGCCGCGGCCACCGTTCTGGTCGGGCTACCGCGTGCTGCCCCAGCGCATCGAGTTCTGGTGGCAGAAGCCGTTCCGCCTCCATGAGCGCACGCTCTACCACCGCGACGGCGACGGCGACGGCTGGCGCAGCGAGTTGCTGTTTCCCTGAGTGACGCCGTCAGAAGCCCTCGTCGGGCATGAGCAGCGGGGTCTCGTCGAGGCTTGCGACCAGCGCGAGCTGCGGACCCACGCGCGGCAGCTCGTGGCGGAAGAAGAACCGGCAGGCTGCCTGCTTGCCCTCGTAGAACGCCCGGTCCGCGGCGCCCGCCGTGCCGAGCGCACGGGTCGCCACCCGCGCCTGCTCGAGCCAGCGCCAGGCGACGACCACGTGGCCCACGGCCTCGAGGTAGACGGTCGCGTTGGCCAGGGCGCGCTCCGCCTCGCCCTTCGCCATCGCCCCGAGCACGCGCCGCGTGGCGGCATCGATGCCGCCGAGCGCCTGATCCAGCTGGTCGGCCTCCTGCGAGAAGCTGCCGTCGCTCCTGGCCGCGGCGATGGTCTCGCGAACGAGCGCGGCCAGCGCCGCGAGGGCGGCGCCCCCGTCCTGTGGAACCTTGCGTCCCAGCAGGTCCAGTCCGTGGATGCCGTAGGCGCCCTCGTGGATGTGGTTCAGCCGGTTGTCGCGGTAGAGGCGCTCGACCGGGTAGTCGCGCGTGTAGCCGGCGCCGCCGAGGACCTGGATGGCAAGCTTGTTCGCCTCGAGGCAGAACTCCGACGGCCAGGACTTGGCGATCGGCGTGAGCAGTTCCACGAGTCCATGCAGCCGCGCGCCTTCGCCGGCGTCCCGGGCTGTCGCGAGGTCGTCCATGAGGCGTGCGCAGTAGAGTTCCAGTGCCAGGCCACCCTCGACCCAGGACTTCTGGGCGAGCAGCATGCGCCGCACGTCCGCATGGCGCAGGATCGGCACCTGCGGCGTGGACGGATCGCGCTGGCCCAGCGGCCGCCCCTGCAGGCGATCGCGCGCGTAGGCGAGGGCGTTCATGTAGCCGGCGTAGCCGAGCGCGACGCTGCAGACGCCGACGCCGATGCGAGCCTCGTTCATCAGCTGGAACATGCTGGCGAGGCCGCGGTGCTCCTCGCCGATGCGCTCGCCGAGGCACTCGCCGTTCGGCCCGAACGCGAGTGCCGTGTTGACCGTACCGCGCCAGCCCATCTTGTGGTTGAGGCCGGTCAGTCGTACGTCGTTGTCGGCGCCGAGGCCGCCGTCCGGCCCGACGCGGTAGCGCGGGACGATGAACAGCGAGATCCCCTTGACCCCGGGAGGTCCGCCCGGGACCTTGGCGAGCACGAGGTGGATGATGTTGTCGGACAGCTCGTGCTCGCCGCCGCTGATCCACATCTTGTCGCCGCGGATGGCGTACAGACCGCCTGGCAGCGGCTCGGCGCGGCTACGGATGTCCGCGAGTGAGGACCCGGCGTGCGGTTCCGACAGGCACATGGTGCCGAAGAAGCGGCCCTCGAGCAGTCCCGGCAGGTAGCGCCTGCGCTGCTCGTCACTGCCAAAGACACGGATCACGTTGGCGACGCCCTGGGTGAGCATCGAATAGCCGTGAAAGCCGACGTGGGCCGAGGCGAACAGGGCGTTGCAGGCCTGGTTGACCACCTGCGGGACCTGCAGGCCACCGACCTCGGCGTCGAAGGGCGCGGCGATGAAGCCGGCCTCGCCGAGTTCACGGAGCGCGACGCGGGCCTCCGGGGCGATGCGGACCCTGCCATCGACGAGTTCGGGCTCGTGGACGTCGGTCAAGGCTGCGTAGGGCAGGAAGCGCTCTTCGGCGAGGCGGCGCGCGCTGCCGAGCACCTCGTCGAGCGTGGCGCGGTCGTGGGCTGCATAGCGTTCCCGGGCGCACAGCGCCTCGGCCTCGACCACCTCGAACACCTGGAACTCGATGTCGCGTCGCGGGATCAGCATGCCGGCCCCTTCTTCTCTGTTCTTCGATCAAATGCTAGCGCGTCGGCCCGGGATACGAATGCGGACGGCGCGGATTGTGCGTTGCCGGTGGCACTGTCATTCTTCTGAGTCCGATCGCAACTGGCATGGGTGCATGAGATTTCAGGATCGAAGGAGCTTCTACCTCGACGGTCGCTGGATGCCTCCTCAGGTTCCACGCGACCTCGAGGTCGTGAACCCGGCAAGCGAGCAACCCATCGGGGTCGTCAGCGTTGGTGACGCACCTGACGTGGATCTTGCCGTAAGGGCTGCCCGGCGGGCATTCCCGTCCTGGTCAGCGGTGCCGTTGAAGGAACGCCTAGATGTCTTGATACGCCTGCTGGCCGCCTACGAGGCGCGGCAAGCCGAGTTGGCTGCGGTTGTCTCTGCGGAGATGGGTGCTCCTATCACGATGGCGAAACGGTCGCAGGTCCCGGCTGCCGTGAGTCACATCAAGACGATGATCGACCTGCTGCCGAACTTCGAATTCCGTCGCCGGCAGGGCAGGATTCTACTCCGCTACGAGCCGATCGGAGTCTGCGGGCTGATAACGCCCTGGAACTGGCCGATGAACCAGATCGCCTGCAAGGTGGTTCCCGCCTTGGCGGCCGGCTGCTCGATGATCCTCAAGCCGAGCGAGCTGGCCCCATTGTCTGCGTCCATCTGGACCGAGGTTATGCACGAGGCAGGGGTGCCCGCCGGTGTCTTCAACCTTGTCCACGGTGACGGCTCGACTACGGGTGCGGCGCTTGCGGCGCATCCGGGCGTGGATATGGTGTCCTTCACGGGCTCCACTCGCGGCGGTGTGGCGGTGGCCCAGGCTGCGGCTCCTACGGTCAAGCGCGTTCACCAGGAACTGGGCGGTAAGTCCCCATGCATTCTTCTGGACGATGCGGCTATGGCTCAGGCTGTTCTGGTCACCGTAACCGGCGTCATGAGTAACAGCGGTCAATCCTGCACCGCGTCCAGCCGGGTACTCGTTCCGTCGTCGCGCCTGGAGGAAGTGGAGTCGCTGGCCGCCACCTTCACTGCGGGATTGCGGATCGGGGATCCAGCCGATCCGGCGACCCAGATCGGGCCGGTCGTCTCGTCGGGGCAATTCGATCGCATCCAGAGCTACATCGAGTCCGGGATTGCTGCGGGCGCGAAACTCTTGTGCGGCGGACTCGGCCGGCCGGAAGGCTCGAAACACGGCTGGTTCGTTAGGCCGACGGTGTTTTCCCGTGTTTCCAACGACATGAAGATCGCGCGCGAGGAGATTTTCGGGCCAGTGGTCTGTCTGATGCCCTACCGTGATCTGGAACAGGCCGTGGAGATTGCCAACGACACCCCTTACGGCCTGGCCGCCTATGTATGGTCCGCTGACCCTGCACGTGCATACGAGGTGGCCTGCCGGGTTCGCGCCGGCGTCGTGCAGATCAATGGTGCTACGCTTGATCGGGCGGCCCCCTTTGGGGGCGTAAAGCAGTCGGGTAACGGTAGGGAGTGGGGCCTGTTCGGCCTGCACGAGTATCTCGAAGTCAAGGCGCTAGCCGGCTGTGAGCTGGCCGATTGAGGGGTTCTCGCGATGATAGGAGATCTCTTCGACCTGAGCGGCCGGGTGGCGCTCGTCACCGGCGCCAGCCGGGGGATCGGCGCCGCGATCGCAGGCACGCTGGCGGCCTCTGGCGCCACGGTGGTGGTGTCGAGCCGAAAGCGCGAGGCCTGCGAGGAAGTGGCGGCGCGCATCCGCGATGCCGGCGGCCTCGCCGAGGCGCTCGCCTGTCACATCGGCGAACCGGATTCGATCAGCGAGGCCCTTCGGGTCATCGATGAGCGGCACGGCCGCCTCGACATCCTGGTGAACAACGCCGCCACCAACCCTTACTTCGGCCCTGCGCTCGACATGGACCTCTCGGCCTTCCAGAAAACCGTGGACGTGAACATCCGCGGCTATTTCTGGACCTCGGTCGAAGCCGGCCGGCGGATGCGGTCCAGGGGGCGGGGCGCGATCGTGAACGTGGCCTCGGTCAACGGCGTCCGGCCGATGGACGGCCAGCTGGTGTACTCGATGACCAAGGCTGCGATCATCAACATGACCCAGGGGCTCGCCAAGGAATGCGGCCGGCACGGCATCCGCGTGAACGCGCTCCTGCCGGGAATCACCGAGACGAAATTCGCCACGGCGCTGCATGGCAACCCGAAGGTGCGCGCCATGGTCGAGAGCCTGCTGCCGCTCGGGCGCATCGCGCAGCCGGAGGAGATGGCAGGGGCGGTGCTCTACCTCGTCTCCGACGCCGCCTCCTACACGACCGGCACGAGCCTCGTGGTGGACGGCGGGTGGCTCGCGTGACAGCTGCGACCCCGGGGCGCCGGGCATGAGCGTGCTCTACCTCGTGCGCCACGGACAGGCCGCCTTCGGCAGCGATGATTACGATCGCCTGACGCCCCTCGGGGCGGAACAGTGCGCCTCGCTCGCGAGGCACTGGCGCTCCATCGGCCGCCATCCGGCCTTCGTCTACGCGGGCGCCATGCGCAGGCACCGCCAGTCGGCCGAAGCCTTCGTGGCCGCGCTGGAGGCGGAGGGCGTGGCGGCGCCCGCGATCGAGACGGTGCCCGGTCTCGAGGAGTACGACCACGTGGCGCTGCTCGACGGTTTCGCGCGGCTGAACGCTGGCGTGCCGGACTTCGCCGCCTGCTGGCGCGACCGACGGGTCCTGCACCGAACCCTCGAACAGGCCCTCGCCGCGTGGACGGGCGAGGGTGTCGAGGGCTACGGCGCGTTCGCCGGGTTCCGCACCCGCTGCGCGGCAGCGCTCGCGGGCGTCATGCTGAGCATCGGCCGGGGCCGCGAGGCCGTCCTGTTCGCCTCGGCGGGCTCGCTGGCGGCAGCCATGCAGCCGCTGCTCGGCATCGGTGACTGGCCCGCGATGCGGCTTACCCTGGATTTCTACAACACCGGCGTCTCCAGGGTCCTGTTCACCGAGGCGGGTGCATCCGTCGAGTCGATCAACGGCATCGCGCACCTCGAACGGCCTGGCACGCTGCACCTCATCACCAAACGCTGAACCGGGAGGACCCGATGGATTTCCGTATCGACGCCGAGGTCGAGCAACTTGTCGGCAGGATCCGGGCGTTCGTCGACGAGCGGCTGGTGCCGCTCGAGCCGCGCCTGCTGGAGCAGGGCATCGGGCCGCTGCTGCCGGAGATCCGGGCGCTGCGGTCCGAGGTCCGGAAGCTCGGGCTCTGGGCACCGAACTTCCCGCGGGAGTATGGCGGGCTGGGCCTCGACCTCGTGGCCCACGGCCTCGTCTCCGAGGCCCTCGGTCGCTGCCCGCTGGGCCACTACGTCTTCGGCTGCAACGCCCCGGATGCCGGGAATGTCGAGCTGCTGCACCTTTACGGCAGCGAGGCCCAGAAGGCGACCTGGCTCGCGCCGCTGGCGCGCGGCGAGATCCGCAGCTGCTTCGGCATGACCGAGCGCGAGAACAGTGGCGCAAATCCGCTCATGCTGGAGGCACGGGCCGAGCTCGAGGGCGACCAGTGGGTCCTGAACGGGCGCAAGTGGTTCACGACGGGCGCGGATGGGGCGAGCCTGTGCATCGCGATGGTGATTACGGACCCCGAGGCGCCACCGCACCAGCGGGCGAGCATGATCCTGGTGCCGGCCTCGACGCCCGGCTACCGGCTCGAGCGCAACACGCCGATCATGGGCCACGCCGGGCAGGACCTGTTCTCCCACGGCGAGATCGCCTTCGAGGATTGCCGCGTGCCCGCCGGGAATCTCCTCGGCCCGCGCGGGGAGGGCTTCCGGCTGGCACAGGCCCGGCTCGGCCCGGGACGCATCCACCACTGCATGCGCTGGCTCGGCATCTGCCAGCGCGCACTGGAACTCCTGATCGACCGGGCCTCGTCGCGCCAGGTCAGTCCCGAGGGGCGGACGCTCGCGCACAGCGACATCATCCGGGCGTGGATCGCCGAGAGTGCCGCCGAGATGCAGGCCGCGCGACTGATGGTGCTGCACACGGCGTGGCGCATCGAGCACGCGGGCGCGCGCGCCGCGCGCGACGACGTGAGCATGATCAAGTTCTTCGTGGCGAAGGTGCTCGAGCGCGTCGTGGACCGGGCGCTGCAGGTGCACGGCGGGCTCGGCATGACCGACTACACCGTCCTCGCGTGGTACTACCGCGAGGAGCGGGCGGCCCGGATCTATGATGGGCCGGACGAGGTGCACAAGCTGTCGGTGGCCCGCCGGCTGATCGGAGCCCGCGGGCGGTGACGCTGGAGGATACCGCGAGGCCGCCGCGCAGCGGCGAGTCGCTCGACGCGAGCCGCCTCGAGGACTGGCTGCGGCGCGAGCTTCCCGGCTTCGAGGGGCCGCTCGAAATCAGGCAGTTTCCCGCAGGGTTCTCCAACCTGAGCTACCTGCTGTCCAGCTCCGGCGCGGAGTACGTGCTGCGGCGCCCGCCCTTCGGCACGCGGCCGAAGTCCGGCCACGACATGCCGCGCGAGTTCCGGGTCCTTCGGGCGCTCGCGCCGGTCTTTCCGCTCTGCCCGAGGGCGCTCGCCTGCTGCGAGGACGAGTCGGTCATCGGTGCGCCGTTTTACGTCGCGGAGCGGCTGCGGGGGGTGATCCTCAGGCGGGACTATCCGCCCGGCCTCGAGCCGACGCCGGCCCTCGTTCGCGCCCAGCAGGAAGCCCTGGTGGACGTGCACGCGCGGCTGCACGCCGTGGATTACGAGGCCGCTGGGCTCGAATCCCTCGGTCGACCC
This sequence comes from Steroidobacteraceae bacterium, assembly GCA_025458865.1. Taxonomy (GTDB): domain Bacteria; phylum Pseudomonadota; class Gammaproteobacteria; order Steroidobacterales; family Steroidobacteraceae; genus SG8-30. The sequence continues at coordinate 27,934 of JALORP010000033.1, forward strand.
GCGGGATTCGTCGCGCGGCAGATCGAAGGCTGGCTGGATCGCTTCGAGCGCTCGCGCACGCCGGACTCGCCGGACCTCCGGGAACTCGGCGACTGGCTGCGGACCTCGCAGCCGCCCGAGGCGCCCGTCGCCGCGCTGCTTCACAACGACTACAAGCTCGACAACGTGGTCTTCGATGCCCGGGAGCCGACGCGGCTCGTGGGCGTGCTCGACTGGGAGATGGCGACCCTGGGCGATCCCCGCATGGACCTGGGTTGCTCGCTCGCTTACTGGGTGGAGGCGGGCGATCCTCCGTGGTTCGCGGCGACGCGGACGCTGCCGACGCAGCTGCCCGGAAGCCTGACCCGCGGCGAGGTCGAGGCGCGCTACGCGGCTGCGAGGGGCGTGGCGCTCGAGGGCATGGATTTCTTCCGCAGCTTCGGGCTTTTCCGGCTGGCCGTGGTCGCGCAGCAGATTTACCGCCGCTACGTCCAGGGAGAGACGCGGGACCCTCGCTTCGCCGCGCTGGGCGGCATGGTCCAGGCGCTGGCCCGCGCCTCCCGCTGCGCGGCCGCAGGCCAGCCGATCGCCGGGGGCGAATGACGGCTGAACTCCTGATGCTGGTGGCGCTGGTCGCGCTCGCCGGCGCGTTCGGCGGCGTGCTCGCGGGACTTCTCGGGGTCGGCGGGGGGATCGTGATCGTGCCGGTCCTCGAGTTCGCGCTGGGAGCGGCGGGCGTCCCCGCGGACGTTCGCATGCACCTCGCCGTGGGAACGTCGCTCGCATCCATCGTGCCGACGGCGCTGTCGTCCTCTCGAGCCCACCGCCGGCGTGGCGCAGTCGACGAACAGATCGCCCGCCGCTGGATCCCACCGATCGCCGCGGGCGCGGCGGCCGGCGCGGTCGCGGCCGCTTTCGTGAGCGGCGGCGTGCTGCGGGCCGTCTTCGGCGTCGTTGCTCTGGCCGTGGCGGCCGTCATGCTGCTCCGTCCCGAACCGCAGGCCGCAGGCGCGGGCCGCACCGTCACTCCCGGCCCGCGTGGCTGGCCAGCGGGCATCGGATTCGTGTCGGCCCTGATGGGCATCGGTGGCGGTACGCTGTCGGTGCCGGCGCTGTCGCGCCGCGGCTTGCCCATCCACCGGGCGGTGGGGACATCGGCCTGGCTCGGGCTGTGGATCGCGCTGCCGGCGGCGGCCGGCTTCGCCTGGCTGGGCCTGGGTCGCCCGGGACTTCCGCCCGGGTGCCTCGGTTTCGTCAGCCTGCCGGGCCTCGCCGTCCTCGTCCCGGCGAGCGTGCTCGCCGCGCCCTTCGGCGCGCGCATTGCGCACGGGCTGTCCCGCCGCGCGCTCCGGGCTGCCTTCGGGGTCTTCCTGCTCCTCGTGGCGCTGCGGATGCTCTGGGGTTCGCTGGCCGCGTGACGTTCAGGGCCCGTTCAGTCCAGGAGAGCGAGGATCTGGGCGAGCGTTGCGGGGACGGCTGCCGCGCCTTATAACTGCCGCCTCGGTGCCGCCCTGGGCGGCCACGCTGGAGATGATGATGACCCTGACCGCAGCTTGCCGAGTGGGCTTCCTGGCGATGTTCCTCGCCGGTGTCGGCGTGTCCCTGGCCGTGGCCAGCGACGTGCGGCCGATGTCGAACGAGCAGTGCGTCGCGCGCTGCGACGAGGAGTCGGATCGCTGCATGTCCAAGGCGGACACGGAGTCCAAGGCCCAGGCCTGCGACGACGAGTACTCCAAGTGCCTGGAGAAGTGCCGCTGAGCGGCAAGTGAAGGGCGCCGTGACGCGCGGGCCCGCGGCGCGGGCGGGGGGCTTCGTACCGAACGGCATCGTCACGCTTCTGACGGATTTCGGGACCCGGGAGCCGTTCGTCGGCGCGATGAAGGGCCGCATCCTGTCGGCCTGCCCGCAGGCCCGCGTCGTCGACCTGACCCACGAGCTGACGGTCTACCGGGTGGCCGAGGCGAGCTTCTGGCTCGAGCGGCTGCGGCACGATTTTCCGGCGGGTACGGTGCACCTGGCCATCGTGGATCCCGGCGTCGGCACGGAGCGTCGCATGCTCGCGGTCGCGCTGGACGGGCAGCTGCTGCTGGGTCCCGACAACGGGCTGTTGGGGGGTCTTGCCGGGTTGGCCGGGGCCGAGGCCCGGGCCGTGAGCCCCGACTTGCTCGCGCGCCTGGACCCGGCGCCGTCTTCCACCTTCCACGGCAGGGATCTCTTTGCCCCGCTGGCCGCCCAGCTCGCCAGCGGCCGGATCAAGTTCGAGGAAGTTGGAATCGTGGTGAGCGACGCGCGGTCCTCCATCTTGCCGCGGGCGCGCCGTGGCGCGGAGGGGATCGAGGGTGAGGTTCTTCTCGTCGATCGTTATGGCAATTTATTCAGTAACATAGAGATTGCTCCTGAAAGTTTCATGAGGAGCGGGCCGGTGGTCTTCGGTGGTCGGCCGCTGGCGTGTGTCCGGACTTATGGTGAAGCGCCGCGCGGGACCTGCGTCGCGCTCGTCAATGCCTTCGGTGTCGTCGAGGCGGCCTGTGTCGAGGGCAGTGCGGCCGAGGCGCTGGGCCTCGGTCCGGGCGATCCCGTGTCGATCCGGCTGGCCCAGCCCCCGCCGCCTGTCAACGCCGCGCGCGGCGGCAGTTGAACTGGGCGTCCTTTCGTATATATTGCGCTGCCCCCGAAACTGAACGTTCGGCCCGTAATTCGCTGAGTTGGAAGGACTTTCCGACCCATGAGCGCACGCGAAGAATTCAGCCTGGAAGACGAGTACGAGTCCGGCGGCGAGGAAGACCTCGACAAGCTGCTCGGCGGCGTCGAGCGTCGTCCCAAACCGGGCAAGCGTACCCAGCAGGCTGCCTGGAGCCGCGTCGAGGACGTGCTCGAGGAGCGCAGGCTCAAGCGGGAGCTGTCCGACTTCCTCGACGAAGAGGCCTGACCGCGAGACCCAGCCCCGGTCCAATGAGCCCTCCGAGGCTCCCCCGACAGGATTGATCCCATGAGCGCTGCGCGATTCGTGGTGCTGAAGTTCGGCGGCACGAGCGTTTCCACGCTCGGCAATTGGCGGAACATCGCCGCGGTCGTGCGCCGCTGCCTCGAGGCGGGCGAGTCGCCGGTCGTCGTGCACTCGGCGCTTTCCGGCATCACCGACCGGCTCGAGCGGGTGCTGGCGGCGGCGCTCGCCGGCACGCATGCCGGGGTGATCGAGGAGATCCGGGCAAGGCACGTGGGGCTCGCCGGCGAACTCGGCGTCGCCATTCCAGACGGTCTCGAGCGGCAGCTGTCCGACCTCGGCAAGATTGCGGGCGGCATTGCGCTGGTGAACGAGGTGAGCGACCGCGTGCGCGCGCGGGTCATGGCGGCCGGCGAGCTGATGGCCACGGAACTCGGCGCGGCCTACCTGCGTGCCTGCGGCCTCGAGACGACGCTGCTCGACGCGCGCAACCTGCTCTCGGCGACGGCGCGGCGCGGCGCGACGGACCGTTCCTCGGTGCTGTCGGCGACCTGCGACTTCGCGCCGGATCCCGCGCTCGCCGCGCGGCTCGCAGCGCTGGGCGGCGTGGTGCTCACCCAGGGCTTCATCGCCTCGGACGAGGACGGCCACACCGTCCTTCTGGGCCGCGGGGGCTCCGACACCTCGGCCGCCTACCTCGCGGCGAAGCTCTCGGCGGCGCGGCTCGAGATCTGGACGGACGTGCCGGGGATGTTCTCGGCGAATCCCCGCACGGTGCCCAACGCGCGCCTGCTGAAGTCGCTGCACTACGACGAGGCCCAGGAAATCGCGACCAGCGGCGCGAAGGTGCTGCACCCGCGCTGCATCCTGCCGGTGCGCAACCACGGCATCCCGCTGCACGTGTACTCGACGCCGACTCCCGGGCAGGCCGGCACCGTCATCAGCGCGACGCCGGCCGACAGCGGCGCGCAGGTGAAGGCCATCGCGCTGCGCAAGGGCATCACGCTGGTGTCCATGGACAGCCCGGGGATGTGGCACCAGGTCGGATTCCTGTCGGACGCTTTCCGGATCTTCAAGGAGCACGGCCTGTCGGTGGACCTCGTCTCGACCTCGGAGACGAACGTCACCGTCTCGCTCGACCCGCAGGCCAACAACCTCGACGCCCAGGCGCTCGAGGACCTCGCGGCCGACCTGTCCGGCCTGTGCCGCGTGCGGCTGATCGGGCCCTGTGCCTCGCTGTCCCTGCTCGGCCGGAACATCCGCGGCATCATCCACCGCCTCGGCGAGGCCTTTGCCCTGTTCGAGGAGCAGAAGATCCACCTGATCAGCCAGGCGGCCAACGACCTGAACTTCACGTTCGTCATCGACGAGGAGCAGGGCGACCGGCTCGTGGCGCAGCTGCACGAACTGCTGATCCGCGCGACGCCCGACGACCCGGT
>JALORP010000034.1 GCA_025458865.1 Steroidobacteraceae bacterium
CCCTTCCTGCGCCCAGCCCCATCGCGGCCGCACCAGCAGGCCGATCCGGCGCAGCGCCGGCAGCTGCACGGCGAGCTGCACGAGCCCGGCCACGAACACACCCGCGGCGAGCACGAGGCCGGGGCTCGACGAATACGGGGCGATCCAGGCCGCGAAGACGATCATCACGACGTTGAGCAGCGTCGAGGTGAAGGCCGGCAGCCCGAACCGGCCGTAGCTGTTGAGGATGCCGCTCGCCAACGCGACGAGCGAGATGAAGAAGAGGTAGGGGAACGTGAGCCGCAGCATGTCGACCGTGAGGTCGAAGCGCTCACCGTCCACCCGGAATCCCGGCGCGAACAGCAGCACCAGCAACGGCGCGCCGAGCACTCCGATGAGCGTCAGCAGGGCCAGCGCCGCGCCTAGGGTGCCGGAGACGCCGGCCACGAGTTCCCGCACCTCGTCGTGGGAGCGCCGGATCCGGAACTCGGAGACCACCGGGACGAAGGCCTGCGAGAACGCGCCCTCGGCGGTCAGGCGGCGGAGGAAGTTCGGGATCTTGAACGCCACCAGGAAGGCGTCCATGAGGGTCCCGGCGCCGAAGGCCTGCGAATAGACCATGTCCCGGGCGAGTCCCGTGACGCGGGACAGCAGCGTCATGCTGCCGACCACCCCGGTGCTCTTCAGGAAGCCCCGGCTCATGGACGGGAACGGGTCCCGCAAATGCGCCGCGGGGGTGGCGCGGACGCGGCCGTCAGGGGCTCGCAGGGCGTGGTCATGCGCCCGGCACTATAACGCGGCGGCCTGGACAATTGACAACCCCCCGGCGGTTACGCAAAATGCCCGGCTTCGTCGAGAACGAGCGAAGCGGAGCATCCCTTGGCCAATACGAAGTCTGCCGAAAAGCGCGCGCGCCAGGCCGCCAAGCGCCGTGAACTGAACGTGGCGCAGCGCTCGCAGGTCCGCAGCGCGATCAAGAAGGCCGTCACGGCCGTCAAGTCGGGCGACAAGGACCAGGCCGCCGCCGCCCTCAAGGCCGCGACGCCGGTGATCGACGCCATGGCGCGCAAGGGCATCATCCACCGCAACAAGGCCGCGCGCCACAAGAGCCGCCTCGCCAGGCAGGCCAAGGCGCTCGCCGGCAAGTAAGCCGCGTCGCCGCTGAATGCAGAAAGGGCCGGTCTCGCGACCGGCCCTTTTGCTTTGGGCACGAACTCCAGGGGACATTCGCTTCGAATTTTGCGCGCCATCGTGGGTTTTGGCCGGTAACAGTGCCTTTCGGGTGCAAACTCGAAGCGAATGTCCCCTAGAGTTTCTCCTCGAGGAAGTTCATCACCGCCTGGCACAGCTCGGCGGTTCCGCGGCCGGTGGCGCCTGAGATCCTGAACACCGGCCCCTTGAAGCGCAGCCGCCTCACGATCTCGCGGCAGCGGGCGTCGCCCTCCGCCTCGGTCATGAGGTCGAGCTTGTTGAGGACCAGCCAGCGCGGCTTGTGCGCCAGCTCGGGGCTGAACTTCTTCAGTTCCTTGACGATCGCCCGCGCGCCGACGACCGGGTCGTCCTCGGGATTCGGCGGGGCGATGTCCACGAGGTGCAGCAGGAGCCGCGTGCGCTGCAGGTGCTTGAGGAAACGGATGCCGAGGCCCGCGCCTTCCGCCGCGCCCTCGATCAGCCCCGGGATGTCGGCCATCACGAAGCTCTTGAGCGGCCCGACGCTGACCACGCCGAGTTGCGGGTGCAGCGTGGTGAACGGGTAGTCCGCGACCTTCGGCCGCGCGGCCGAGACGGCGCTGATCAGGGTGGACTTGCCGGCATTCGGCATCCCCAGCAGGCCCACGTCGGCGAGCAGCTTGAGCTCCAGGCGCAGGTTGCGGGCCTCGCCCGCAATGCCCGGGGTGGCCTTGCGCGGCGTGCGGTTCACCGAGCTCTTGAAGCGCTGGTTGCCCCAGCCGCCCTTGCCGCCGCGCGCCACGAGCAGGGCCTGCCCGTCGGCCGTCAGGTCGCCGAGGACCTCGTCGGTGTCCTCGTCGATGATCGTGGTGCCGATCGGCACGGGAACGTAGAGGTCGGCCCCGCCGCGGCCCGTGCAGTCCTTGCCGCCGCCCGGCTGGCCGTTCTCCGCGCGGAAGCTGCGCACGTTGCGGTAGTCCACGAGCGTGTTCATGCCCAGCTGGGCGCGCAGCCAGACGCTGCCGCCGAGCCCGCCGTCGCCCCCGTCCGGGCCGCCGTAGGGCACGAACTTTTCGCGGCGAAAGCTGACCGCGCCGCGCCCGCCGTGGCCGGCGGCGACCTTCACGCGCGCTTCGTCGACGAATTTCATTGCCGCGGTCCTCTTCCGGGCCCCCAAACGCAAGACCCCGGCGGCGCCGGGGTCTCTTCAGTCGCGTCGGGCGGGCGCCAGGCTCACTCGGCCGCGACGACGCTCACGTAGGTGCGCCGCTCCGGGCCCTTCTTCGCGAACTGCACCTTGCCGGTGATGAGCGCAAAGAGGGTGTGGTCGGTGCCAACGCCGACGTGCTTGCCGGGCTTGTACAGCGTGCCGCGCTGGCGCACCAGGATGTTGCCGGCCAGCACCTGCTCGCCGCCGAACTTCTTGACGCCGAGGCGCTTCGACTGCGACTCGCGACCGTTCTTGGTGCTGCCGCCTGCCTTCTTGTGAGCCATGACTGTGTCTCCTCGAATCCGATCAGGCCGCCGAGATGCCGGTCACCTTCACTTCGGTGTACGGCTGGCGGTGCCCTTTCTGGCGAAGGTAGTGCTTGCGGCGGCGGAACTTGACGATCCGCACCTTGTCGCCCTTGCCGTGGCCCTGCACCGTCGCGGTGACCTTTGCACCGGCGACGAGGGGTGCGCCAACCTGCACGTCCGCGCCCTGGCCGACGAGCAGCACCTGGTCGAACTCCACGCTCGCGCCTTCCGCAGCCTCGAGCTTCTCGATACGCAGCACGCTGCCCTCGCTGACGCGATACTGCTTGCCACCGGTCGTAATCACCGCGTACATGATCGCTTGACTCCGAAACCCGCCGCCAGCGGCAGGCCGCCAAAGAGCCCGCAATTGTAGTCAGGCGCGACCGGCCGGTCAAACACTTGCGCCCGCGGGTCCGGGGCGGCCCGCATTTCCCGCGACCCGGATTGCCGGTACCATGCCGCCTCCCGTCGCAATCCTGGTTTCCATGCTGCTCAAAGACCTGCGCGAGCTGGTGGCCGACGACCACCGGGCCGTCGACGCCGAGATCCGCCGCCAGCTCGCCAGCGACGTGCTGCTCATCCGCCAGGTGGGCGAGCACATCGTCGGCGGCAAGGGCAAGCGGCTGCGCCCGCTGACCGTCCTGCTGGCCGGCCGCGCCGCGGGCGGCGCCGGCGCGCGCCACGTCCAGGCGGCGGCGATCATCGAGTTCATACACACCGCCACGTTGCTGCACGACGACGTCGTGGACGACTCGGGCCAGCGCCGCGGCAAGGTCACGGCCAACGAGCTCTTCGGCAACGCCGCGAGCGTGCTCGTGGGCGATTTCCTGTATTCGCGGTCCTTCCAGATGATGGTCGCGCTCGGCAACCCGCGCGTCATGGAAGTCATGTCGGATGCGACCAACACCATCGCCGAGGGCGAGGTGCTGCAGCTGATGAACGCCGGCGACCCGGACACCACCGAGGCGCGCTACCTCGAGGTCATCTACCGCAAGACGGCGCGGCTGTTCGAGGCCGGCGCCCAGATCGCGGCCATCGTCTCCGACGCCCCGGCGCCGGTCGAGGACGCACTGCGCCGCTACGGCCGGCACCTCGGCACCGCCTTCCAGCTGGTGGACGACGCCCTGGACTACCGCGGCGACAGCGCCGAGCTCGGCAAGAACGTCGGCGACGACCTCGCCGAGGGCAAGCCGACCCTGCCGCTGATCCACGCCATTCGCCACGGCAGCCCCGACCAGGTGGCGCTGGTGCGCAAGGCCATCGAGGACGGCGGCTCCGACGACCTCGGGGCGGTCACTGCGGCGATTGAAAGCACCGGGGGCCTCGACTACACTGCCGAGCTCGCTCGCGGCGAGGTGGATCGCGCGATCGAGGCGCTGGCCCGGGTTCCCGACTCGGCCTTCCGCCAGGGGCTCTCGTCCCTTGCGGAGTTCGCCCTGACGCGGACGCACTGACGACATCCACCGCCCGCCCAATCGGGGTGTAGCTCAGCCTGGTAGAGCACTACGTTCGGGACGTAGGAGTCGCAGGTTCAAATCCTGTCACCCCGACCACACAACATGACCTCATCCACCGGCAAGCCCCGCATCGTCGTCGTCGGCGGCGGCGCCGGCGGCCTCGAGCTGGTCACGCGTCTCGGCGACCGGCTCGGCCGCAAGGGCCGCGCCGAGGTCACGCTGATCGAGCGCGGCCGGACCCACTTCTGGAAGCCGCACCTCCACGAGCTGGCCGCCGGCACGGTGGACCTCGACGTGCACGAGCTCGACTACCTGGCGCAGTCGCACTGGCACGGCTTCCGCTACCTGTTCGGCGAGATGACCGGCCTCGACCGCGAGGCGCGGCAGGTGCTGGTCGGCCCTGTGCTCGACGAGGGCGGCGAAGAGATCGTCGCCGCGCGGCGCGTGGACTACGACCTGCTGGTGCTAGCAGTCGGCAGCCGGATCAACGACTTCGGCACGCCCGGCGTGGCGGAGCATGCCATCGCGCTGGAGAACACCCAGCAGGCCGAGCGGTTCCACCGGCGCCTGGTCAACGCCTTCCTGCGCGCGCACTCGCAGGCCGGGCCGCTGCGCCCGGAGCAGCTCAACGTGGCCATCGTCGGCGCCGGCGCCACGGGCACGGAGCTCGCCGCCGAGCTGCACAATGCCACGCGCGCCCTCGTCTCCTTCGGCCTCGACAACATCGACCCGGACAAGCACATCAGGCTGCACCTGATCGAAGCGGCGCCTCGCATCCTGCCCGCGCTGCCGGAGCGCATCTCGGCCGCGGCGCACCGGATGCTGCGGGACCTCGACGTCGCCGTGCACGTGGGAGCTCGCGTCGCCGAGGTGCTGCCGCGCGCGGTGCGCCTCGCCGACGGGCAGGTCATCGCCGCCGAGATGGTGGTGTGGGCGGCCGGCGTGAAGGCCCCGCCGTTCCTGCGCGAACTCGGGCTCGCGGTGAACCCGCTCAACCAGGTGATGGTGCACCCCACGCTGCAGTCGCTCGACGACCCGCGCATCTTCGCCATCGGCGACTGCGCGGCCGTGCCCTGGACCGGCCACGCGCCGCGCAACATCCCGCCACGCGCGCAGGCCGCCCACCAGCAGGCCTCTCACCTGTACAGGGTGCTGCCGCGCGTCCTGGCGGGCCAGGAGCCGTTACCCTGGCGCTACCGCGACTTCGGCTCGCTCGTGTCCCTCGGTACCTACACGACCGTCGGCAACCTCATGGGCAACTTCGCTGGCGGCAACATCTGGCTCGAGGGCCTGTTCGCGCGCTGGATGTACAGGTCGCTCTACCAGATGCACCAGGTTGCGCTGCACGGCTGGTGGAAGGCCGCGCTCGCCATGGTGGGGCGCATGATCGCGCGCCAGACCGAGCCGCACGTGAAGCTGCACTGAGCCTCGGCCGGGGCTGGATCGCGGCGGTGTTCCGGCCTATCGTGCCGACTCGGCCACCGCCCCTGGAGCAGACCATGAGTTTTTCCCTCGGCGCGCCTCGACAGGCGGCCTGCGCAGCGCTGCTGCTGGCCGCCATGGTCTCGAGCGCGGCCCCGGCGGCAGAGCCGGTCGCCGCCGACACGGAAGTGGCGGCGCTGATCGAGCGCCTCGGTCTCGAGGAGTCGTCCCAGCCGGTCCGGGAGCACGGCGGCTGGCGCAAACCGGCGAAGATCATCGTCTGGAACCGGCAGCCGGAACTCGTCGCGGCGCTGCGCGAAGCGGCGCCCGGAGTCGAGCTGCTGCCTGCGGGCAACGTGGCGGAGGCCGTGGCACTCGCCGGAGACGCCGATGCCGTGCTCGGCTTCTGCGAGCCCGAGCTGCTCGCAGCCGGCCCTGGCATCCGCTGGATCCAGGTGTTCTCGGCCGGGGTCGAGGACTGCGTCGCGATCCCGGCCCTGCGCGAGCGCGGCGTCCTCCTCACTAACATGCAGCGCGTCGCCGGCCCCGTGATGGCCGAGCACGTCATGGCCATGATGCTCGGTTTCGCCCGCGCGCTGCACTTCTTCATTCCCGAGCGCATGGCCGGCCGCTGGACCCGCGAATTGCCGCCCCCCGGCCAGATGCTCACGCTCGAGGGCAAGACGGTGCTCGTCGTCGGGCTCGGCGGCATCGGCGTCGAGGTCGCGAGGCGCGCGCACGCAATGGGCATGCGGGTCGTGGCCATCCGCGCGAGTGGGCGGGAAGGCCCGTCCTTCGTGCGCTACGTAGGCCTGCCGGACGAGCTGCACAGGCTTGCCGCCGATGCAGACTTCGTGGTGAACACGACGCCCCTGACCCCGGCGACGACGGGCATGTTCGACGCGAAGTTCTTCGCCGCCGTGAAGCCCGGCGCGTTCTTCGTCAACGTCGGCCGCGGGCAGAGCGTCGTGCAGACCGACCTGATCGACGCGCTACAGACCGGCCGGATCGCGGGCGCGGGTCTCGACGTGACCGATCCCGAGCCGCTGCCGGCCGACAGCCCGCTGTGGCGGATGCAGAACGTGATACTCACGCCGCACGTCTCGGCTGCATCCGACCTGGGCAACGCCGCGCGCTTCGCGATCGCCCGGGAGAACCTCCGGCGGTATATCGCCGGTGAGAAGATGCTCTCGGTCGTGGACGTCGCGAAAGGCTACTAGCGAAACTGGGCGCCGCCGTTCGGGCTCAGGCATTGCCCCTGGTAGTGCCTGCCGCCGAGGCCCGCGAGGCCGACGCCCACCCTTCGGCCGATCCCGGAGGACGCGCCCGTGATCAGTGCGACCTGACCCTTCAGTTCCATCTCCCGCTCCTCGCCCACGCCCAGGAATCCGGACGGCACCCAATCTAGCCGATCCCCGGCGCGCCCGGGCCGGGCCGCGCCCGGCGCCGCAGTGAGGATCCGCTCCGCGCGCCGATGTTACTGGCCCTGCACCGCCGTTCGTCGCCGTCCCCGCTGCGCACCGCGGGATCCTTGGGGTGGTCCGGCGCTTTTCCCGTTAAAATGGTGGCATCCGGCATGCCTGCCCCGGGCGCCGCCGCCGGATGGGGATATCAGATGACCAAGCAGGACCTCGGCCCGCGCTGGCACACGAAGCAGCTCAACTCGGTGGACAGCGAGATCGCCAAGATGGCCTACATATGCGACATCCGGCTGCTCGAGCCGGGCGTCATCGAGAAAATCGTCGCAGGGGATGCGAGCGTCTGCGGCAAGTCGAACCCGGAGGCGTTTCGCAAGCTCCGCGGCCTGGTCGGGATGCACTACATGCTGACCAGCGACAGCCTCCAGAACCTGGGCCCGGAGCAGACGCAGAAGATCCTTTCGGAGATGCGGGCCAAGTTCCAGGATCGCTTCGACCTCGGCGGCGAGAAGCGATAGACGACCGGCGCAGGCCGAAAGGCGCATCCATGGCCAACCCTGTCCCGGACGAGCAGGCCGGCAGTCCGGCACCCGCCCCGTTCCGCCCGATGCCCGAGTTCCGCGACATCGTCGACACGTTGCTTCGACTCGGCCTGCTCGGCTTCCTGTTGTTCCTGTGCCTGCGGATCGTGGCCCCGTTCTCCGCGATCATCGCCTGGGGCGTGATCCTCGCCGTGGCCTTCCACCCGTTCCACGTCACGCTGGCGGCCCGGCTCGGCGGGCGCGGGAAGACCGCGGCGACACTGATTGCGATCGTCCTGCTCGCGATCCCGTTCGCCCTGGTCGCCATCCTCTCCGACTCGGTGGCCGCCGGAGCCGTGGGCGTGAAGGCAGCGCTCGCGGCCGGGCAGGTCGAGGTGCCCCAGCTCGGCCAGAGGCTGGCGGAATGGTCGCCTGCCCTCGGCAAGCTCCTGCAGCCCGTCCTGGATCAACTGTCGAAACACTCGCAGGCGATCCTGTCCTGGCTGGTGCCGCACCTGCGCACGATGGTGGCCGCGCTCGCCGGGGCCGTCGGCCGCGGCAGCATCGGCCTGCTGCAGCTGGCTGCCGGCGCGCTGGTGGCCGCCGCCCTGCTCGTCTATGCGGGCTCGCTCACCGTCACGAGCCGCCGGCTGGCAGGCGCCGTCGTCGGCGACCGGGGCGACGCCTTCCTGGTCCTCGCCACGGGCACGATCCGCAGCGTCGCCAAGGGCGTCATCGGCGTGGCGCTGATCCAGGCCACCCTCGCAGGCATCGGAATGTTCGCCGTGGGCGTGCCCGGCGCCGGCTTCTGGGCGCTGCTCGCGCTGATCTTCGCCATCGTGCAGCTGCCGGTGGTGCTGCTCATGATTCCCATGGCCTTGTGGGCCTTTGCTACCCTCGGCACGCTGCCGGCCGTTCTTTTCACTGCCTGGTGCCTGGTCGTGGGGGTGAGCGACAACATCCTCAAGCCGCTGCTGCTCGGCCGCGGCGTGGACGTGCCCATGCTGGTGGTGCTCATCGGCTCGATCGGCGGCATGCTGTCCGGCGGCATCACCTGGCTCTTCATCGGCCCGGTCGTGCTGGCCATCGGTTATGAGATCCTGCGCGCCTGGGTCGCCGGCATGCCGGCGCCGAGGCCTGCTGAACCGCCCCATCACTCGTCGAAGGAGACCCTCAAGTGAAGACGCGTCGTTCCCTGGTCACCGCGGCTCTGGCCGCTTCCGCCCTCGCGCTGGCTGCCTGCTCGCAGAGCCCGCCGCCCGCGCCCAAGGTCGAGGTGGTGGAAATGCCGGGCGAGCAGGCGCAGGAATTCGCCCGCCTGCTCGCACAGTTCGATCCCGTCGGCTTCGGCAACCTGCTGACCGAGAATGCCCGCTTCCTGCCCCCGAACCAGCCCGCGATCGAGGGACGCCAGGCGATCGTCGAGCACTACAAGGGCAGCGTGGACAACGCGCTCGGCTTCGAGGTCGCACCGCAGACCCGCGTGATGCTCGGCAATGTCGGCATTGCCGAGGGCAGCTACAAGGTGCGCAACACCCAGACCGGCGAATACATCGAGGACGGCAAGTTCATGACCGTCTGGGTGAACCAGGACGGCCAGTGGAAGCTCGCCCGGCTCATGACCAACACGGACTACAAGATCGCCACGCCAGCGGTCGAGGTGGGAACGCCCGCGCCCTGAGCTGGACACGGATCCGGCCGCGCGAGGCGGCCGGATCCGAAGAAAGACGCCCCGCTCCGGAATGCGCGGGGCGTTTTCGCTACTCGTGGCGACTAGAAAGAGGCGTTGAAGAAGATCTGAGGGCCGGCGTATTCCCAGTCCATCGACCCGGTGAACTTGTCCTTCTCGACGTCCACGTCCACCTTGAAGTAGTCGTAGCCGACACCAAGGCCGACGTACTTCTTCGGCTGCCAGATGAGCGCCGCGCGGTAATTGGTGATGTTGCCATCGTATTCATCGATGGACAGGGCGAAGAACTGCGCCATGCCGTCGAGGTAGAAGTTCCCGCCGATCTTCCACAGGCCATGCAGCCCGATCACGGGCAGCGGCGCGTCGACCGACGCCGTCCCGCCCCGCTCCTCGGTGCCGCCGCCGCCCGGAACCTCGACGCTGGCCCGCAGGCTGGCGTCGAAGGCGGTGTAGTGCAGGCCGATGGCTGCGGCCAGCTCATAGCTCTCCCGCTTCAGGAAGGCATACTCGTAGGCCAGTTCGATGATCTCGAAGCCGAGCTTTGCGCTGACCTCGGCGCCCACGGGGATCGTCTCTCCACCCCATTCCACGTCCTCGTCGAACGTGGCCGTCTTGCTGCGGGAGTAATCCGTGTAGAGGAAGCGCAGGTAATGGCGCTCGGCAAAGCGCCACAGCCCGTCGAGGCGGAAGCGCGTTTCGTCGTCGTCGCCGAAGGTGTTGTCCCAGTCCACCTCCGAGCCGGTCTCGCCCGATTCGCCGTCGAGGCGGATCTTGAGCTTCGAGCCGTTGATGAAAGTCCCGAGCGCCACGGTGCCGTGGCTCTCGAGCAGGTTGACGTCATCCGCTTCGGCTGCGGGGGCCGCGGCCAGGCCAAGAACCGCGCACACGGAAACGGCTACGGCCAGGCCAGCCGACGTGCGCATTGAACCAGACATACAGTTGCACCCCGGAGAGATGAGTTGCTGGGATTCGCGAAGATCCGCGCGGTTATCAGCGTAACACCGGCGCGACCTCATTCAAGACCGGGGGCCGGCGGGAAGTACGTATTCGCGGCAAGGTTGTCGCCAAAAAATCAGGGAAGCGCTGCCGCGGCCCGGTTCAGATTCCCGCCCCCGCCCCCGGGTCCGGCGGCGTCGGCCGGCGGCGCGAGCCGCGTACCCAACTGCGAACCAGCGTCAGGAGCGCCCCGCCCGTCGCCATGCCGAGCACGTAGGTTCCGATCACGATCAGCGACACCGGCAGGGTCACGCTGAACGTGAGGAAGGAAACCGTTACGGCCTGCAGGTTCTGGATGTTGAACAGCAGGACCATGGCGGTGAAGATGACCACCAGAGCCGTGTACAGGTAGCGCATGGTTGCCTCCGGCCGCCCGGACCCGGGTGTGGGCGCGAACGAAAGGCATTCTGGACCAGCCGGCCACCGCCGCCAATTGAAAAAAACGGGCGCCCAACGGCGCCCGAACCCAATGCACTCGCTATTCCGCATCTCGCGGAAATCCCCATCAGGCTAACCGACGAACATGACCCTTTCGTTGCAGGCCGCGGGCCTGGCCGACGGGCCCTTTCCGCTAGAATGCGGTGCAGGCGCCGTCGCCCGGCGCTGCCCTTCCCCGCAGCGAGGTTCCCGATGAAGCGACTATCCGCGTTGCTGCTGCTGGCCTGCGCCGCCCTCCCTGGCCCCGCAGAGCCGCAGGAGCCGGCCGGCAAGAGGCCGATCACGCACGAGGACGTCTACCTGATGCAGCGTCCGGGCGCGCCGCTGCCGAGCCCGGACGGCCGCTGGGTAGCCTTCACGCTGGCCGTCCCAGATTACGACCACGACAAGCGCTCGGGCGACCTGTGGCTCGTCCCGGCCGACGGCAGCGCGCCTCCGCGGCGCCTGACCGCCACGCGGGACGCCGAGGGTTCCGTCGCCTGGAGCCCGGACTCGACGCGGCTCGCCTTCACCGCCCGGCGCGAGGGCGACGCCGAGCGGCAGGTCTACGTGCTCGATCTCGCCGCGGGCGGCGAGGCGCAACGCATCACCGACCTCGCCACCGGCGCGAACCATCCGGTGTGGCGGCCGGACGGTCGGGCTTTGCTCGTGACGACGCTCGCCTATCCCGGGGTCACGGACGAGGACGGGAACCGCAAGGCCATCGAGGGACGCAAGGCGCGCAAGTTCAACACCCGCGTCTACGAGGAATTCCCGATCCGCTACTGGGACCGCTGGCTGGACGAGCGCCGCCCGATGCCCGTGGTGCAGCCGCTCGACGGCGGTGCGCCGCGCTACCTCCTCGGCGGCACGAAGCTCTTCGACGGACGCGGTTACGGTGGCGTGCTCGCCAACGAGGGCGAATCGCTGCAGGCCGCGTGGACGCCGGATGGCGCCGGCATCGTCTTCGTCGCTGCGGACAACCGCCACGAGGGCGCGCGTGCGGAAGTACCCGAGGCGCTGTGGCTCGTGGCGGCCGAAGGCGGCGAGCCGCGCCGGCTCACCGACGCCAGGGCAAGCTGGTCGAACCCGGCGTTCTCGGCGGACGGCCGTCACCTCTATGCGAAGTTCACGCCCGTCACCCGCAACGTGTACAACCTCACGCGCCTGGCGAGGTTCACCTGGGGAGCCGGCGACCGGTTCGAGGTGCTCACCGTGGGCCAGAACCGCTCAGTCTCCGACTTTGCGCTGGCGCCGGAAGGTTCGCGCGCCTATTTCACCGCCGAGCACGAGGGGCTCGTGCGCCTGTACACGGTGGCGCCAGGCGGTCCGGTCGCCGAGCTCGGCTCGCTCGAGGCCGGCAGCTACAGCTCGCTCAGGGTCGGTGGCGGCGGCGCCGGCGTGATCGGCGCGGTCTGGGAGAGCGCGGTCAGCCCGCCCGAGGTCGTGCAGGTGGATGCCGGAAGCGGCGCGCGGCGGGCGCTGACGAGCTTCAACGCGGAGCGCGCGGCGGCCATAGACTGGCTGCCGGCCGAGCACTTCTGGTTCACCTCGAGCCGCGGCCGGCGCATCCACAGCATGCTCATCAAGCCGCCGGGTTTCGACCCGGCGAAGAAGTACCCGCTGTTCGTGCTGATCCACGGCGGCCCGCACACCATGATGGGCGACCAGTTCGTCACGCGCTGGAACTACCACCTGCTCGCGAAGCCGGGCTACGTGGTCCTCGCGCCGAACTACAGCGGCTCGACCGGCTTCGGCGAGCCCTTCGCGCAGGCGATCCAGGGCGACCCGCTGGCCGGACCCGCGCAGGAGCTGAACGAGGCGGCCGATGCCGCCATCCGGGCACTTCCCTTCATCGACGCCAGCCGCCAGGCCGCCGGCGGCGCGAGCTACGGCGGCCACCTCGCCAACTGGCTCGCGGTCAGCACCACGCGCTACAAGGCCCTCGTCAGCCACGCCGGGCTCTTCGACCTGCGCAGCCAGTGGACCACGAGCGACATCGTCTACCACCGCGAGCGCAACATGGGAGGGCCGTCGTGGGAGCGCCCGGCCGCGTGGCGCGAGCAGAGCCCGTTTTACCGCTCGAGCCGGCTCAAGACCCCGATCCTGCTGACCTACGGGGAGCGGGACTTCCGGGTGCCGATCAACAACGCGCTCGAGTTCTGGACCGTCCTCAAGCGCCAGGACGTGCCGAGCCGGCTCGTGGTGTTCCCCGACGAGAACCACTGGATCCTCAAGGGCGAGAACAGCCGCGAGTTCTACCGCGAAGTCCACGCCTGGCTGGAGCGCTACCTGCAATGAGCCGCCCATGAAGCACTTCGCTGCACTCGCCCGACGCTGGGCACTGGTCCTCGTCGCCGCCGGCGCGACGGCCGCGCTGCCCGCCGTCGCCGACCCGGTCGCGGATGCGATCCACGAGCGCATCGACTTCGTGCGCGAGACCGGCCAGCTCACCCTCGACGGCAGCACGCTGGTGTCCCGGGCCGGCCTCAACCAGCTCTATGGGAGCCTCGGCTTCCAGCCGCTGTGGCGCGAGCCCGGTCGCGTGGAGGAGCTGCTCGAGCTGGTGCGCGAGTCCGTGGACGACGGCCTGAACCCGGCCGACTACCACCTCGGCGCGCTCGAGTCGCTGTGGCGCGAGGTGCGCATCCGGCCCACGCCGGAGAGCCTCGCCGACCTCGACGTGCTGGCGTCCGACGCATACATGCTGCTGCTGTACCACCTGTACTTCGGGAAGGTGGATCCGCTGTCGCTCGAGCCGACCTGGAACTTCTCCACGCGCGAGGTGACCGGCGAACAGGCGACGGAGTACGTCGTCCGGGCGATCACGGGCGGACGCCTCAAGGAAGCGGCCGCAGCGGTTCGCCCGGCCCACTGGATGTACGACCATGGCCGCCGCGCGCTGCGCGCCTATCGCCAGATCGAAGCCCAGGGCGGCTGGCCGCAGGTGCCGGACGGCCCGACACTGAAACCCGGCATGACGGATCCTCGCGTGGCCGCGCTGCGCCGCCGGCTCGCCGTCACCGGCGACCTGATGGATCAGCCGCTGGATGGCGAGCTCTACGACGAGGCGCTCGAGGCCGCCGTTCGATCCTTCCAGGCGCGCCACCTGCTCACCGCGGATGGCGCGGTCGGCCGCGGCACGCTGCGCGAGCTGAACGTGCCGGTCGGCGATCGCATCCGCCAGATCCGCGTGAACCTCGAGCGGGCCCGCCACGTCCTCCACGAGATCGGGGACGAGCCCATGGTCGCAGTGGACATCGCCGGCTTCGAGGTCCGCTGGATCGAGGGCCGCAAGGTCGTCTGGAGCTCGCGCGTGGTGGTCGGCCAGCCGATGCGCCAGACCCCGACCTTCAAGGCGCAGATCGAATACATCGTCCTCAATCCCACCTGGACGGTGCCGCCGGGCATTCTCCAGAAAGACGTGTTCCCGGGCATCCGGCGCGACCCGCGCTACCTCGAGAAGAAGGGCCTGGAGGTTTTCGACCGCAACGGTCGCAGGATCGACGCGGGCAGCATCGACTGGAGCCGTTACACCGCCCGGAATTTCCCGTACTTCCTGCGCCAGGCCTCCGGCGACGACAATGCGCTCGGCCGCGTGAAGATCATGTTCCCGAATCCGCACCTCGTGTACCTGCACGACACGCCGGCCCGCTCGCTGTTCGAGAAGGACGACCGGACCTTCAGCTCCGGCTGCATCCGCGTCGAGAAGCCCTTCGAGCTCGCCGAGCGCCTGCTCGCGGGAACGGCCTGGACGCGCGAGGCGATGGACGCGGCCGTGGCCACGGGCGAGACACGCACCGTGCGCCTGCCGAAACCAGTGCCGGTGCTGCTCATCTACTGGACGGTGGACGAGGACCTGCAGGGGCGCATCGTCTTCAAGCGCGACCCCTACGACCGGGACCCGCCCCTGGCTGCCGCGCTCGACCAGCCATTCCGCTTCGGCAGCCGGCCGCCGACCTGAGGCCGCCGCGGCCCGCCCTTCGCGACCGCCGCTTACGCCTAAGCCCGCCTGCGGTTAGCATCGGGGGCGGAGGTGCCCCATGGCCGACGCGTCCGGACCCACGCTATTCCCGCAATGGCTGAAGCGTGCGCTCGAGCTGGGCTACTCGCCGGTCGAGCTGGCGCGGCTCCTTAACACGACGCCCGCCGTCGCCCTGCAGCTCGTACGCGCGCTGCCGAAGAGCCCGTCCGAGGTCCGCAAGCTCGCCCGCAAGTTCGGGGTGGACTACGATTCCCTGCGAACCTTCACGGACAATGCGCTGCAGCCGATCACCGGCTTCGACAAGGAAACGCAGTCGCTGCTGCGCCTCTGGCAGCGCCTCGACGCGCCGCGCAAGGCGGCGCTGCTCGTGGTGATGCAGGACATGGCGCGTGGCCGCGCCGCGCGCCGGCCGGCGAAGCGATCGCGCCGCTGAGGCGCGTCGCGCTCACCGCGCGCCGCGCGGACCGACGCCCGTCTAGGGCGGGCTGCTTCCCGGCAGCCGCAGCGGCTCGCCGTAGCCGGTGAGCTCGAGGTAGCCGCGCCCCACCTCGCGGTCGGCTGAGCGCGCGCGCACCGCGCCCTCCCAGTACACCGCGCCGGTCGTGTAGCGCGAGTCGCTCTCCTGGTCGTCCATCAGCGGCAGCAGCTCGAGGTCGAGCGCGCCCGCCCTGACCCGCCACTCCACCGGGAACTCGATGCCGGTGCGCGGCGATCGCCAGCGGCGGCCGGGAATGAACTCGACCTCGTCCGGCCCGAAGGTCACGAGCGTGCCGTCGGGACGGCGCCAGCTGCCCGCGGCCCAGTGGCTGCCGCCCGAGGCGTCGCGCAGCCGGAAGGCCATCAGCGCGCCACCGTCGTCGAGGTTGATCCCGATCCAGTCCCAGCCCGTGGCCTCGCGGTCGAGCAGCGCCGTTGACCACTCCTGGTCGAGCCAGGCCTCGCCAGTCACCGCGACGCGCCGGCCGTCGCGCGCCACCTCGCCGGTCACGGCCAGATGCGGCAGGCTGTAGTAGTAGCTCGCGGAACCCGGCTCGCGCCCCTTGCGGCTGAAGCCGGCGTCGCCGTTCAGCATCGGCGGCTGGGTGGGCTCGAGCGCGAGCTCGAACGAGAGCTGCTCGCCTGCAACGCGCGCCAAGTACCTGCCGCCGTCGCGCCTGAGCCGCCAGCGGTCGAGCCACACGTCGGTGTCGCCCTCGGCAGCGCCGGCGAGGCCGTGGCTCGCGCGCGCGATCCGCTGCTCGTGCCAGAGCCGGCCGCGCGCCGGATCGGAGAGCGCGGCGTGGGCGATGATGAGCTGGCGGGCCGCAAAGCCGCTCGGGTTGTCCTGAGGAACGTCGGGGCGCGTGCGGAAGAAGGTCACCTGGAAGCCGAGGGTCTCCCCCTCGGCCGACTCCAGCCAGCCGGTCGCGTACCACCACTCCGTGCGGAAGTCGGGATGCGCGCCGAAATCGCGCGGGAACTCGAGCAAATGTCCCGGCACGACCGCGGGGTAGGCGACGTGCCGGCCGCGCACCTCGTCGGCCGGCGCCACCGCAGCCACGAGCCACGCCAGCGCGGCGCCGGCGAGCGCCGCAAGGCCGCGCGCCGCGCCCCCGACCTTCACCAGTCCTCCCGCACGGCCCGCACCGCGGAATCGCTGGTGGCGGCCCGGCCGCTCGCCATCGCGGTCACCGCGGCGGCCGACACGAGCAGCGCGGCCAGCGCGCCAAGCTGCAGCCACGGCACGGCCAGGTCGATGCTCCAGTTGAAAGACTGCCGGTTGATGACGTACACGAGCACGAGGCTCAGCACGCCGCCGAGCGCGAGGCCGTAGGCCACGCCCAGCGCGCCCAGCATGGCGCCCTCGCCGGCCAGCATCGCGATCACCTGCCGGCGCAGCATGCCCACGTGTCGCAGCATGCCGAACTCCGCGCGCCGCGCCAGCGCCTGCGAGCTGAACGCGAAGGCGACCCCCGCGAGGCCGATCGCCACCGCCACAGCCTCCAGCAGGTAGGTGACGGCGAAGGCGCGGTCGAAGATCTGCATCGAGATCTCCTTCACCGCCGAGCCCGAGGCTACCTGCAGCGTCTCGCCGCGCTCGAAGCGCGACCGGATCCGCGCGATCACCGTCTCGACGTCGGCGCCGGGCGCGAGCCAGATCGCGCCCTCGCTCGCCGCCGCATCGCCGGTCGCGGCGATGTACCAGGCACGGTCCACGACGATGGCGCCGGCCGTGTGGCCGTAGTCGCGCCAGACGCCCGCCACCGCCATCCGCCAGGTCTTCCCGGCGAGCGGCAGGTCGAAGGTCTCGCCCACCTCGAGACCATGCAGGTCCACCATCGCCTCGGAGATCCAGGCCTGCGCGGCGCCGTCGGGCAGGCGCGCGTCCGCGCCGCGGACCAGCGGCAGGCCCTCGCCGTCCTCGCCGACCTCGCGGGCGAGCAGCGCCACGGGCGGCCGCGCGGGATCGAACAGCACCGGCTGCTGGCGCTGGAAGCGCACGCGCGCCACGCCCTCGGTCGCGGCGATGATCGCCTGGTCACCGGACGACCAGTTCGCCGTGTCGCTGGCCGAGCCGACGCGCAGGTGCACGTCGGCCGGCAGCACCTCGTTGAGCCAGTGCTCGAAGGACTCGCGGAATGAATAGACCATGATGGCCATCGCGACCATCAGGCTGAAGCTCACGATGATGGCCGCGAGGCTCACGCCGGCAAGCCCGGCGCTGCCCTTCAGCTGCGCGACGGCCGTGCCGAGCGCGACCTTCCGCGGCCGCGGCAGGAGCGCCAGCACGCGCGCGGCGAAAGCCGGCACCAGCAGCAGCCCGCCGAGCAGCAGCAGCGCCACGGAGGCGTAGCCGAAGAGGGGCAGGCCCCCGACCGGCGGCAGCCAAGCTGCGACCGCGCCTGCGCCGAACAGCAGGAGCCCGGGCCAGGCGGGGCGCACCCTGTCCATCGCGCGCTCGGCGTCGCCGGCCTTGAGCGCACGCGCGGGCTCGACGCGCGCGGCATCGCGGGCCGGGGCCCAGGCGCCGAGGGCGGCGACCGCCGTGCCGATCAGGAAGAACGCCGCGAGGATGCCCGGCTGCGGCTTCGCCGCGAGGCTCGAGGCCTCGAAGTAGCCGCCGCCGAGGTCACCTCCGAGCTTCGCGAGCGCCACGCTCGCGATCAGCTGGCCCAGCAGCACGCCAGTGATCGCGCCGGCCGCACCGAGGGCCGCACCCTCGGCGGTGAGCGCGAGCTCGACCTGCCCACGCGTCGCGCCGAGCGCGCGCATCAGGCCGAGCGACGTCCGCCGGCGCAGCACCGCGAGCGCCTGCGTGGAGAAGACCAGGAAGGCCCCGGTGAGCAGCGCCACCATCGCGAGCATGTTGAGGTTCACCCGGTAGGCGCGCGTGACCTCCGCGGCCCGATTGCGCTCCACGTCGGGGGTCTGCGCGCTGACACCGTCCGGCAGCAGCTCGGCCAGCCGCTCGCGCAGGCGCTCGCGGTCCGCGCCCGGCTCGAGCCTCAGGTCCACGCGATTGACGAGCCCGAGGCGACCGAAGGCCGCCTGCGCGGTCGCGATGTCCATCACGCCGAGCCGCTGCGGATAGGCGGCCTCGGGCATCACGTCGAGGACCTTGAGCACGTACTCCGAGGTGCCCGCGCGCAGCTCTAGGCGGTCGCCGGCGCCGAGGCCGAGCTCGCGCGCCGCGGCGGCGGAGAGCACGATGGTATCGGGCTCCAGCAGGTCGAGCAGCCTCGGCGCCAGGCCCGCGACGAGCTCCGGCTGCACCCACGCGGCGCGGAACGGGTCGATGGCGAGCACCCGCAGGGCCGAGGTCTCGCCGAGGGGCGCCACCTCGAGCTCGAGCGCGGGGCTTGCCTCGCGCACGCCCGGCTGCCCGGCAAGCTCGACGAACACGGACTCGTCGAAGCCCGCCCGCGAGCCGCGCACGATGAGATCCGCCTCCCCGACCAGCTTGCGCGCCGCCAGGCCGAACTCGTTGAGCGCCCCGGCATTGATCAGGAACACCGCGGTGGCGAGGGCCACACCTAGGGAGATCGCGGCGACCGTGGCGAGCAGCCGAAGCGGCTGCTCGCGCAGCCGCGCGAGCGCCACGGCGCGCAGCACAGTGCCGGTGGCGCTCATGCCCGCGCCGCGTAAGGAGAGAGCCGCCCGCCCTCCAGCACCAGGATGCGGTCGGCCGTCTGGGCGGCCGCGAGCGAGTGCGTGATCAGCACGCCGCTCGCGCCCTGCGCATGCACCTGGCCGCGCAGCAGCGCGAGGATGTGCGTAGCCGTGCGGGGGTCGAGGTTGCCGGTCGGCTCGTCGGCAAGCAGCAGCCGCGGGCGGTGTACGAGCGCGCGGGCGATAGCGACCCGCTGCGTCTCGCCGCCCGAGAGTTCGCGCGGGTAGCTGCCGGCGCGACCCGCGAGCCCCACCGCCTCCAGCATCTCGACCACCCGCGCCTCGCGCTCGGCGCCGGGGCGGCTGGCCAGGTCGAGCGGCAGCGCCACGTTGTCCCGGACCGTGAGGTAGGGCAGGACGTGGAAGGCCTGGAACACGAAGCCGAGGTGCGTGCGGCGCAGGACCGTCAGCGCGTCGTCGTCGAGGCCCGCGAGGTCCCGTCCGTCCACCTCGATCCGGCCCGTGTCGGGCCGGTCGAGGCCCGCCATGATGTTGAGCAGGGTGGACTTGCCGACGCCAGACTCGCCCATGATCGCCACGTACTCGCCGGGCGCGAGCGCGAAGTCGAGGCCGTCCAGTACGGCGGGCGCCGTGGCCGAGTAGCGCCGCGAGACGTCAGCGAGCCGGAGGACGGGCGTGTCGGCCGTCACCTGGTCAGGGCCGGCGTGCCATCAAGGCATCTGGATGCCGCCGCCGCCCCGTCCCCCCATGCCCTTGAGCGCGGCCGCGCCGGCCTCCGGGATCACGATCGAGGAACCGGCCTGGCGACGCATCTCCTGCAGTTCGCGTGCGGTGTCCTCGACCGCCCGCTG
Source organism: Steroidobacteraceae bacterium (assembly GCA_025458865.1). Taxonomy (GTDB): domain Bacteria; phylum Pseudomonadota; class Gammaproteobacteria; order Steroidobacterales; family Steroidobacteraceae; genus SG8-30. The sequence continues at coordinate 19,535 of JALORP010000034.1, forward strand.
GGCCGCGGGGCCGAAGTTCGCGGCGGCTTCGGACAGGCTGGCGGCCTCGAGGTCGAAGGACAGCGGCAGCGAGCCCATGGGCGTCATGACCGTCGCCTGGCCGATGTAGATGACGGGCCGGGACGCGTCGGTTGCGCCCTCGGCATCCACGGGCGTCATGCGCCGGATGGTGCCCATCCGCTGGTCGGTGAACACGTCCTCGCGGTAGAGGCCGTTGGGGTCCATGCGGGGTTCCTGGGGTGCGTTCGGGTCCATCGGGCCGGCCTCGTTTGCGACTTGCGAAGTGCGCACACTTTAGCCGTTCAGTAGAATCGAAGGAACCGCAGGCGCCGGTCTGGCCTGCCGCCCTGCGAAATCCACCCGGCCCGGAGACTTCCATGAACACGGCACTTAGACGCACCTCGCGCCTGCTGGTCCTCGCCGGTTGCGCGGCCCTCGCCGCCTGCGCCTCCGGCCCGGAGATTCGCACGGATGCCAACCCGTCGGCGCGGTTTTCCGAGTACTCGACCTTCGCGTACTTCTCGCCGCTCGCCACCGACAAGGCCGGCTACGAATCCGTTCTCACCGCGCGCCTCAAGGAGGCCACCCGGCGAAGCCTCGAGGCCAGGGGCTACGTCTACAGCGAGTCCGATCCCGACCTGCTGGTCAACTTCTACGCGAACGTCGAGGACAAGCAGGAGATACGCACTTACTCCACTGGCCCGACCATGGGCGTGGGCTATGGCTACTACGGCTACCGCCGTGGCTACTACGCCGGCTGGAACACCGGCACCGAGGTGCAGACGGTCAACTACAAGGAAGGCACGCTGACCATCGACCTCGTGGATGCCAGGGAGAAGATGCTGGCCTGGCAGGGCCAGGCCGAGGGCCGCGTTTCAAAGGAGGCGCGCAAGAACCCGGGACCGGCGATCGACGCCGTCGTGGCGGAGATCATGTCCGCCGTGCCGGCGCGCGCCGCCGAAGCCAGTCCGCAGTGACCAGCGAATCCCTGCAGTCCCTGCTGCGCCGCCTGCACGAGGAACTCGGCAAGGCGGGTCCCGTGGACGACGAGACCCGCCGGCTGCTCGACGTGGTCGCCGGCGACATCGCCGGCAAGGCCGCGGCCGAACCGGCCGGCGAGTCGCGCCATGCGCCGGCGCTCGAGAAGCTCGCGGTGCGCTTCGAGACCGACCACCCCGCGCTCGCCGCGGCGACGCGCCAGGTGCTGGACGCGCTGGCGAAGGCGGGCATCTAGGGACTCGTTTCAACGCTGCGTCGGCGGGCGCGCCTCGTTGGGCAGCGCAGCGGTCAGGCCGGGCCCCGCACCACGGCGAACTCGATGTGGCCGGCCTCCCAGCCGGCGCTCGCCTCGAGCGCAGCGATCACCTCGTCCGGCTCGGCGACCACCTGCCACATGGCGCCGTGGCGCTCGTCCATGAAACGGCCCTCGATCGCGCGGCGGAACTGCTCGAGCAGCGGGTCGTAGTAGCCGCCCGTGTTGACGATCACGATCGGGCCGGTGAAGAGGCCGAGGCGCTTCAGCGTCATCGCCTCGAAAAGCTCCTCGAAGGTGCCGGACCCTCCCGCGAGCGCCACCACCGCCGAAGCGCGCGCGAGCATCTCGTGCTTGCGCGTGCGCATGTCCTCGACCACGTGCAGCTCGGTGAGCCCGCCGTGGCCCCACTCCAGCTCCTGCATGAAGCGCGGGATCACGCCGACGATGCGCCCGCCCGCGGCGAGCGCGCCCTCCGCGAGCGCGCCCATGGAGCCGGAGCGCCCGCCGCCGTAGACGACGGTGCAGCCGGCCCCGGCCAGCAGGCCGCCGAGGCGGCGCGCCACGGCGTGATACGCGGGATCGCAGGCGCGGCTCGAGGCGCAGTACACGCAGACGCTGTGGTGCGACGCCTGTCGCGCGACCAGCGAGCTCATGGCTTCCCGCGGCCCCGTGGGCCCGCCTTCCGGCGGCCCACGGCGGCCCGCGGCTTGCGGCTGCCGTCGTCGCGCGGCGGCAGGCCCGTGTGCTGCGTCAGGAGTCGCAGCGGCTTCCCGGGCGCAGCGCCGGGCTTGCGCTTCGGCTGGCCGGCTCCCGTGCGTGGCGCAGCGGCGGCGGCCGCCAAAGGTCGCCGCAGGCCTTCGGCCTGCCCGCCCGTACCCGCCGGCTGCCAGGCCGGCACGAGGTGGCGCTTGCCGCTGCCGATCAGGTCGGCGCGGCCCATGCGCCGCAGCGCCTCGCGCAGCAGCGGCCAGTTGTTCGCGTCGTGCCAGCGCAGGAAGGCCTTGTGCAGCCGCCGCTGCTTGAGCGTCTTCGGGATGTAGACCTCTTCGCTCGTGCGCGTGACCTTGTGCAGCGGGTTCTTGCCCGAGTGCCACATGGCGGTCGCGGTGGCCATCGGCGAGGGCAGGAAGGCCTGCACCTGGTCGGCCCGGAAGCCGTTCTCCTTGAGCCACAGCGCCAGCTCGAGCATGTCCTCGTCGGTCGTGCCCGGATGCGCCGCGATGAAATACGGGATCAGGTACTGCTCCTTGCCCGCCTCCTTCGAGTAGCGGTCGAACAGCTCCTTGAACCGGTAATAGGTGCCGACGCCCGGCTTCATCATCTTCGACAGCGGCCCTTCGCCGATCGCCTCCGGCGCGATCTTGAGGTAGCCGCCGACGTGGTGCTGCGCGAGCTCCTTGACGTACTCGGGCGACTCGATCGCGAGGTCGTAGCGCACGCCCGAGGCGATCAGCACCTTCTTCACTCCGGGCAGCGCGCGCGCGCGCCGGTAGAGCCTGATCAGCGGCGCGTGGTCCGTGTTGAGGTTCGGGCACACGCCCGGATACACGCAGGACGGCCGGCGGCAGGCGGACTCGATCTTCGGGTCCTTGCAGTGCAGCCGGTACATGTTGGCGGTCGGCCCGCCGAGGTCGGAGATCACGCCGGTGAAGCCCGGCACGGTGTCGCGGATCTGCTCGATCTCGCGCACCACGGAGTCCTCGGATCGGTTCTGGATGATCCGGCCTTCGTGCTCGGTGATCGAGCAGAACGTACAGCCGCCGAAGCAACCGCGCTGGATGGCCACCGAAAAGCGGATCATCTTGTAGGCGGGGATCTTCGCCTCGCCGTAGGACGGGTGCGGCACGCGCTGGTACGGCCGCTCGTACACCCAGTCCATTTCCTTCGTCGTGAGCGGGATCGGCGGCGGGTTCAGCCACACGTCAAGGTCGCCATGGCGCTGCGTGAGCGCCCGCGCGTTGCCGGGGTTCGACTCGAGGTGAAGGATTCGGGATGCGTGCGCGTACAGCGCCGGGTCGTCGCGCACCCGCTCGAAGTCCGGAAGGCGGATGACGCTGCGGCCGCGGTCGACGGACTTCACCTTGCGCACGAAGCGCACCACCTGCACGCCGGGCTCCGGCTGCGCGGCGGCGCGGTTGGCGGCGAGGCGCTCCTCCTCCATCGCATAGGGATCGACCGGCGGATTGAGCGGCCCGGGCGTATCGAGCTCCGTGGAGTCCACCTCGATCCAGCCCTCGGGCGTCACCCGGCGCAGGAAGGCCGTGCCGCGGATGTCCGTCAGCTGCCCGATGCCTTCGCCCGCGGCGAGGCGCTGCGCGATCTCGCAGACCTGCCGCTCGGCGTTCCCGTAGACCAGCAGGTCCGCCTTGGCGTCGAGCAGCACCGAGCGGCGGACCTTGTCCGACCAGTAGTCGAAGTGCGCGATCCGCCGCAGCGAGGCTTCGATGCCGCCGATCACGACCGGCACGTCGCCGTAGGCCTCGCGGGCGCGCTGCGCGTAGACGATCACCGAGCGGTCGGGACGGCGCCCGCCCTCGCCGTCCGGCGTGTAGGCGTCGTCGCTGCGGATGCGCCGGTCGGAGGTGTAGCGGTTGACCATCGAGTCCATGTTCCCGGCCGTGATGCCGTAGAACAGGTTCGGGCGGCCGAGCGCCCTGAAGGAGTCCGGGTCGCGCCAGTCCGGCTGCGCGATGATGCCGACGCGGAAGCCCTGGGCCTCGAGCACCCGCCCGATGAGCGCCATGCCGAAGCTCGGGTGGTCCACGTAGGCATCGCCGGTGACGATGATCACGTCGCAGCTGTCCCAGCCGAGCGCGTCCATCTCCTCGCGCGACATCGGCAGGAAAGGCGCCGTGCCGAAGCGGTGCGCCCAGTGCTTGCGGTAGGAGTAGAGTTCGCGGGCCGTTTCCATGGCGCTATTGTGCCTATCCCGTCGCCTGGAGGCCCTGCGCGATGCCGGAAATGCTCGCGAGCAGCGCCTCGTAAAGCGGCCGGTCTTCCCGGCCGCCGGCGCGCCAGCGGCGCAGCAGGTCCACCTGCATGTAGTGCATGGGGTCGAGGTAGGGGGAACGCAGCGTGATCGAGCGCTGCATCCGCGGGTCGTCGTCCAGCAGGTCGGTCTCGCCCTTGATCCAGGTGATCCAGTGCCGGGCGAGCGCGTGCTCGCGGCGCACGTCGGCGGGAAAGGCCTCGAACCCCTCCGGCGCCAGCTCGTCGTAGAGCGCGGCGATGCCGAGATCCGCGCGCATGAGCTGGTTCTCCACGTCGTCCACGAAGTGCGCGAACCAGGGCCAGTTGGCCCAGGCCTGCGACAGCCGTTCGGGGCCGAGCTCGCGCACCGCCGCCTCGAGGCCCGAGCCGACGCCGTACCAGCCCGGCAGCGTGTGGCGGCTCTGCGTCCACGCGAAGACCCAGGGAATCGAGCGCAGCGCCGCGAGGCCCTCGGCCCACTCGCGGGTCGAGGAGCGGGCGCCGATCTGCATGCGTTCGATCACGTCGATGGGCGTGACCGACCGGAACCACTCCTCGAAGCGCGGCTCCCCGAAGACGAGCGCGCGGTAGCGCTCGCGGCTAACGCGCGCGACGACCGCCATGACCTCCTGGTGCTTCGACACCGGCACCGGACCGGCCTTGCGGCCCGCCGTGGCGAGCATCACGGCGTGGATGGCCTGCTCGAAGGTGCGCAGCGCCAGCGACTCGAGGCCGTAGTTGTGGTTGACCACCTCGCCCTGCTCGGTGGCGCGCAGGCAACCCGTGACCGCGCCCGGCGGCGCGCTCTGCACCAGCACCTCGATGGGGCCGCCGCCGCGGCTCGCCGTGCCGCCACGGCCGTGGAAGATGCCGAGCGAAGCCGAGGTGTCCGCGGCGGCCCGCACCAGCTCGGCCTGGGCGCGGTACACGGCGAACCGTGACGCGGCGATGCCTGCGGACCGGTTGCTCTCCGAATAGCCGATCAGCACGGTCTGGCGGCGGCCGCGGGCCTCGAGGTGCGCGGCATAGGCAGGCTCGGCGCACAGGCCGGCGAGGATTCCGCCGGCGTGCTCGAGGGAACCCTCGGCCTCGAGCATCGGGATGATGTCGAACGGCACCTGCCCGGTCGTGCGGTCGGAGGTGTCGGCCCAGCGGGCCAGGAGCAGGACCGACAGCACGTCATCCGGCGCCTCGGTGCCGCTCACGATGTAGTCGCCGACCGCCTTCGCGCCGAACCGGGTCCGTCCCTGCAGCATCGCCTCGAACACGGCCAGCATGCGCCGCCCGGTGGCGTCGAGCGGCGCTGCGGGCGCCTCGTCGCGCGCGAGCGCCTCGGCCAGGCGCCGCTGGCGCTCCGCGGCGGGTCGCGACGCCCAGCCCGGGTCGTCGAGACCCTGACCAACCACGGCACGGTGCACCTGCGCGTGCTGGCGCACGTCGAGGCTGGCGAGGTGAAAGCCGAAGGTGCGCGCCCGGCACAGCAGGCGCTCCACGAGGAAAAGGCCCGAGTGCCGGCCGCGGTGCGCACGCAGGCTGCCGGCAAGCCGCTCGATGTCGGCGATGAACTCGGAGGCGTGCTCGTAGCTGTTCGGGCGGCCGTCCCAGGTCAGCCGCAGCCGCTCCGCCACCTGCGTCAGGAAGATGCGGTAGGGCATGCGGTCGTGCCGGCCCTGCGCCGGCTCGGGGCCGGCCGGCAGCAGGGTCGTGTACTCGGCGATGCGCCGCTCCAGCTCGGGGTCCACACCGATCCGGCTCTCGCTCTGGGAGAGCCGCGAAGCCAGCGCGCGGCACTCCTCGAAGTAGGTCGAGACGATCAGGCGCTGGTGGCGGTGCAGCGTCTCGCGCAGCGTTTTGGCGTGCACGTCCGGGTTGCCGTCCATGTCGCCGCCCACCCAGGTTCCGAAGCGAAGCAGGCTCGGCAGCTCGATGCTGCTGCCCGGGATCCCGTAGACCTGCTCCAGCCAGTGCTCGAGCTCCTCGTACAGCGCGGGCAAGACCCGGTAGATGATCTCGACGAGGTAGAACAGCACGTGCTCGCGCTCGTCCGCCGCGGTGAGCCGTTCCCGCGGCAGCTCCTGCGTCTGCCAGCCCGTGGTGACTTCGAAGCGGATGCGCTCGATCAGGCCGCGCCGCTCGCCCGGTGTCAGCGACGTGTTCAGCCGCTCCATCATCAGCGCCGCGATGCGCTGCCGGTTGCGCAGGATCGACCGGCGGGTCGACTCCGTCGGGTGCGCCATGAAGACCGGGTAGATGGTCAGGTTGGCGAGCAGACCCAGCACCTGCTCCGCGGTGACGCCGGCCGCCTTCAGGCGATACATGCAGTCGCCGATGCCCCCCGGCTGGGGCCGGTCGCTCCGGATCATGTATTCGCGCCGGCGGCGGATCCGGTGCACCTTCTCGGCGAGATTCACGACCTGGAACCAGGTTGCGAAAGCGCGGATCAGGTCGCGCGCCTCCGCGGGCGCGCGGTCGCTGGTGCGCACGCGCAGCTCGACGGCCGCCTCCGGCGCGCCTTCGCGCCGCCCGATCGCGACCTGCCGGTCGGTCTCGACGGTGGCGAGCAGCGCATCGCCGCACTGGTCGCGCAGCACCTCGCCCACCATGCCGCCGAGCACGTGGACGTCCTCCCGCAGGGCCGCGTCCTTCGCGGGAAACTGGATGTTCTGACGCTGGGTCACTGCGGTGGCTTGCGGCGCGGCGGGCGCCGCGGCTGGGCACTGATCATAGCAAACAAGCCCGGCTGGGCCGCGGGACCCCGGGAAGGCTGTGGCCTGGCCGCAACGGCACTGGACGGGCAGCGACCGGGCGCGTTGCCTGTATACAGCGCCGGTCGTACACTCCGCGAGTCACCCAGCATGATCCTTGTCGTCCGCACAAACACCTAGCTCAGGGGCCCCCGCATGTACACACGCCTCCGCAAGCCGTCGCTCATTGCCGCCGGAGTCATCAGCATCCTCGCGGCCGCCCAGGCGAGCGCCGCCGAGACCCAGCTCGAGGAGATCATCGTCACCGCCCGCCAGCGCGAAGAGCGGCTGCAGGACGTGCCGGTCACCGTGCAGGCCTTCGGCTCGACCGAGATCCAGTCGGCTGGCATCGAGCGGCCGACCGACTTCATCAACCTGACCGCCGGCGTGGCGCAGGTGCAGACCGCCGAGGCCGGCGACCTTCAGGTCACGATCCGCGGCATCAACACCGGCCGCGACGCCGAGACCAACTTCGCGCTGGTCGTGGACGGCGTGCTGCAGACGAACCCGAACGCGCTCAACCAGGAACTCGCGAACGTCACCCAGATCGAGGTGCTGAAGGGCCCGCAGGGCGCCCTCTACGGCCGCAACGCCGTGGCCGGCGCGATGATCATCACGACCCGCAAGCCGGGCGACAGCTTCGAGTTCGACGTCGGCGCCGGCTACGGCACCGAGAACTCGTACAAGGGCAACTTCTACGTCGCCGGTCCGCTCACCGAGAACACCAGCGGCGCGATCGGCGCCTACATCCGCAGCACCGACGGCCACTGGGAGAACTCGCTCCTCGGCTGCGACGATTGCGTGGACTTCTTCGAGGAGTACGGCGTCACGGGCCGCCTCGTCACGCGCCTCGGCGAGACCGGCGAAGTGGACATCAAGGCGAAGTACTCGAAGCTCGACGCGGGCGCCATCAATTTCAACGCCTCGCTCGCGCTGCAGGATGCCGCGAACCTCGGCTTCGGCGACGTCTTCTGGGAAGACCCAAACAAGCATCCCTTCGTCTACATCAACAACGTCAAGCCCGAGAACGAGCAGGAGAACATCAACCTCTCGATCAAGGCGGACTTCGAGGTCGGCGCCAACACGCTCACGACGGTCGTTGCCTACAACGACCAGACCAACTACTTCCTGACCGACGGCACCAGCGCCGCCTTCTTCCTGTACAGCCTCACAGAGTCCTGCATCCAGTCCAACGCGGCCCGTGCCGCCGACACGCCGCTGCCGCCGCCGTTCTTCTACTCGAACACCACCGGCTTTTTCGTCGACAGCTTCCTGCCGCCCTACGGCCCGACCACCTGCGACGGTTACCAGTACCAGCAGCGCGACCAGAAGGACGCGAGCATCGAGCTGCGCCTCACTTCGCCGGGCGACCAGGCCTTCCGCTGGGTCGCGGGCCTGTACGCCGCCGACATCGAGCGCCGCGTGGTCGTCTCTCAGGGGTCGGACTCCGGCCAGGGCTTCCTGAAGCAGGCGCTCGTTCGCACTGGCGGGCCGAACCCCACGGACCTGCTCTACGACGACACTTTCAACAGCGCCGTGGTCGCCGGTTTCGGCCAGCTCGCCTATGACGTGACCGAAGACGTCGAGGTCGCCCTCGCGCTGCGCTACGACCGCGAGGAGCGCGAGGTGGACAACAACGTGCCGAAGCTGCCGCCGCAGACGCCCGGCTTCTTCGGGACGAATGACTTCATCAACCCGGCCTACGTGCAGGACCCGACGCTCACGGCGATCCCGGGCCGTTCGCGCACCTTCAGCCAGATGCAGCCCAAGCTTTCCGTCAACTGGAAGGCGACCGACCAGGTATCGTTCTTCGCGTCCTACGGCTACGGCTTCCGCTCGGGCGGCTTCAACTCCACCGGCGTAAACGCGACCGTCGAGCTGTTCTACAGCGGCCTGTGCCTCGGGGACCAGAACTTTACCGACCCGAACCTTCCCTTGTTCCTCCCGCCCTGCACCGGCGACAACCGCAGCCTGCAGAACGTGAACGACGACTTCGAGAAGGAGGTCTCCAAGGCTTTCGAGGCCGGTTTCAAGGCCACGCTGCTCGACGGCTCGCTGTCGGTGAACGGCGCCGTGTTCCAGACGGACCTGGAGAACATGCAGTTCTTCAACTTCTTCGCCGGCCCCTTCGGCCTGCTGCGCGTCGTAACCAACGCCGAGGAAGCGAGCATCAGCGGCTTCGAGCTCGACGCCCGCTGGCGCGCGACGGAGTGGCTCACGCTGTTCGCGGGCTACGGCTACACGGACACGGAGATCGACCGCTACGACGGGCGGCCGTACACGAAGGGCAACAAGATCCCGTACGCGCCGGAGTACACCGGCAACGCGGGCATCGACATCAGCGTGCCGGTCGGCGGCGGCGACTGGGTGGTGAACGCTCGCCTCGACGGCACGTTCATGGGCGAGACCTGGTTCAGCACGGTCCAGGACGACAAGGTCCCGAACCTGTTCACGGCCATCGACAGCAACGGCGACGGAGTCGCGGACCAGACGTTCGGCCAGGGCGAGTTCTCGAAGCAGAAGCGCGACTCCTACGCGACGATGAACGCGCGCCTAGGCATCAGCAACGGCACCTGGACCGTCACCGCCTGGGGCCGCAACATCACCGACGAGGACTACCTGCAGGAGATCATCCCGGCGCCGGAGTTCGGCGGGTCGTTCATCCACGACTCCCCGGGCGACAGCTACGGCCTGGACGTGAAGTACTCGTTCCGCTGACCGGCCGGGGACTGTCCCCGCAGGGGACTGTCCCGGTCTTCTCACACAGGCCCGGTCGGGGTAACCCGTCCGGGCCTTCTTCATTCCGTCGCCCGGACCGGCGTTTCACATGACGCACTGATTCACACAGCAGAAACATCCCGCGGCTACCCTCCCTGCTCCGTCGAAATCACAACACTGCAGGGGATACACCCGATGAAAATCGTGCTTCAGGCCGCCGTGACGGCCACGCTCCTCGCTGCTGCCCCGCTCGCCAATGCTGGCTCGTTGACTCTCAAGCCGATCGGCACCGTCAAGACCGGACCGTTCCGCGACGAGGATCCCCGCGCCGCCGAAATCAACGCTTTCGACTCCGTCGGCAAGCGCATCTTCGTCGTGAATCCGCTCGCCTCTGGGCTCGACGTTATCGACGCGAGCATCCCCACCGCTCCCAAGGTCGATGCGACGGTGCCGTTCATCGACATCGTCGCCGCCTGCGAGGCTGCGCTGGGCGCGGGCTGCCCGGTCAAGCCCGGCGCCGAGCCCAACAGCGTGTCGATCCATGGCAATCGCATGGCGGTCGCGCTCGGCAATGCGGTGCGCACGGGCAATGGTCACGCGGTGTTCTTCGAGCTGCGTGGTTCCGCGGCCCCGCGCTTCCTTACGGTGGTCGAGGTCGGCGCGCTGCCCGACATGATCACCTTCACGGCCGACGGCAAGTACGCACTCACCGCCAACGAGGGTGAGCCGAATGCGGACTACACCATCGACCCGGTGGGCTCGGTCTCCATCATCGAGGTGGCCCGGCTCGGCACGCCGAGGGCCGTGCGCACCGTCGGCTTCGAGCGCTTCGAAAACCCGGGCCAGCGCGCCAAGCTCGAGCGCGAGGGCGTGCGCATCTTCGGGCCCGGCGCGAGCGTCTCGCAGGACCTCGAGCCGGAGTACATTGCGACCGTCGGCAACAAGGCCTACGTGACGCTGCAGGAGAACAACGCCCTCGCGATCATCAACATCGCTGGCGCCACGGTCGAAAAGATCGTGGGACTCGGTCTCAAGGACCACTCGCAACCGGGCAACGCGCTCGAGGCCAGCGACCAGGTCGCCGGCACGCCGACCCGCATCCAGAACTGGCCGGTGCACGGCATGTACCAGCCGGACTCCATCCACGCCGTAACCCTGCAGGGACGCACCTACCTGGTTACGGCCAACGAGGGTGATGCTCGCGAGTACCTCGGTACGCCCGGCTTCGTCGAGGCGGTACGCCTCAATAACAACGGCAACAACCCGCCGTTCAACCGCTATGACTTGGACCCGGTCGTGTTCCCCAACGCCACCGAGCTTGAGTTGAACGCGAACCTCGGTCGGCTGAACGTCTCGACGGCGACGGGCGATCTCGACGGGGACGGCGACTTCGACCGCATCGACGTGTTCGGCGCGCGCTCCGTGTCGATTCTCGACCCGCAAGGCCAGGTGGTCTGGGACAGCGGCGAGCTGTTCGAGCGCATCGCCGAAGCCAACGACCTGCTGCTCAACCCCGCGAGCGCCACGCCGACGCTGTTCAACGTCACCAACAGCGCTAATACCCGCCGCAACCGCAGCGACGACAAGGGCGTCGAGCCCGAGTCGGTCGTGGTCGGCGAGGTGAACGGACGCACCTATGCTTTCGTCGGCCTCGAGCGCGACGGCGGGATCGTGGTTCTGGACGTCTCCGAGCCCACCGCACCCGATTACGTTACCTACGCGAACAACCGCAAGTTCCCGCGCAATCCGACGACCGGCGCATTCCTCTCCTGCGCCACCAATGACTGCGGTGACCTCGGGCCGGAGGGCCTCACCTTCGTGCCGGCGGCCCAGAGCCCAAGCAGCAAGGCGCTGCTCATCGTGTCCAACGAGGTGAGCAGCACCACGACGATCTGGGAGCTCGAGTAAGCAGCCTGCGGGCTGTCCCGGAACGGGACTGTTCCCGGTCTTACTGGGCCCGGTCGGGGTAACCCGACCGGGCCTTCCTCATCGTCCGCGTACCTCGCCTAGAATGCCGGCATGGCGAGGGTGATGGTTCTCAAGCACGTTGCGGCAGAGCCGCTGGGGCTGCTCGACCCGATGATTCGTGCGCGGGGGCACCGCATCCGTTACGTCAACTTCGAGCGTCACCCGGATGCCGAGCCGAATCTGGATCGCTACCAGGCGCTGATCGTCCTCGGCGGACCGATGAGCGTCTCGGACACGCGCCGCTTCCCGCACCTGTTGACCGAATGCCGCCTGATCGAGCAGGCGCTGGCCCGGCGGATTCCGGTTCTGGGGATCTGCCTTGGCGCCCAGCTGCTGGCGCACGTGCTGGGTGCACGCGTCGCTCGTGCCCCGCGACCCGAAATTGGCTGGTACCCCGTCAGGCCCCGGCTGCCTGCGGCTTCGGACGACCCCGTGCTGCACCCGTTCGATTCGGAACAGCCGGTGTTCCAGTGGCACGGGGACGGTTTCGACATCCCCTCCGGCGCGGCCCACCTCGCCGAAAGCGACGACTGCCCCGGCCAGGCCATCGCCTACGCCGACACCGCCTGGGGACTGCAGTTTCACCTCGAACTCGACGAACGCTTGATCCGCCGCTGGCTGGGCTCGCCGAGCCACCTCGCCGAGCTCGAGGCCTCGGGGCTGCCGACCACCCCGGCGCGGATCCTCGAGGATACGCAGCGCTGGCTCGGTCCCGCCCGCGCGCTCGCCGATCGTGTATTCGGCAACTGGCTGCAGCGCCTCGACGCGCCGCGCGGGTGGCGGCCGCTGCCGTCGCGCTGACGATCGGCTGGCAGCGCCCTCGGTCGCCCGCTATTCCTTGAGCCCGAATACGCGCAGCGCGTTCTCGCGCAGGAACAGCCGGCGCACCTCGGGCTTGAAGTCGAGTTCCGCGACCTCGTCGATGGTGCGCTTGAAGCCGAGCACGGGGAAGTCGGTGCCGAACATCACCTTGCTGCGGCCGTAGCTGTTGATGTAGCGCACGAAGCTGTCCGGCCAGTACTTCGGGCTGTG